>JAAYNP010000121.1 GCA_012520795.1 Bacillota bacterium | reverse complement strand
GAATGATGCGGGAATCAACCTGCGGGATGCCAGGACCGGGGATATCCTCTGGAGTTATCCCACGGATTATGATGTCGGGCGGGGCATGGCCGCCAACCTTGATCCCAATTATCCCGGCGCTGAGGTGTGGGCATGGCGCAGCCCGCTGATGGATGCGTACGGTAATGCCATCAGCAGTGTTTATCCGCCGAACTGTTTTGGAATCTGGTGGGACGGCGATCTGCAGCGGGAAATATTGGAGTACACCACCATTTTCAAATGGGATTGGGAAAGGAAGCGGGTGGAAACTGTCCAGGCACCTCCAGGGCTGGGGCAGAATCACAGGCCGATTATCCAGGCGGATCTGCTTGGCGATTGGCGGGAAGAGGTGATTTTCCGGTCGGCGGACAGCCGGGAGTTGAGGCTTTATGCCACAACTGATCCTACGGATTTCCGGTATTACACCCTGATGCATGATCGGATGTACCGGGTGGCGATTGCCTGGCAAAACGTGGCGTATAATCAGCCGCCGCATCCGAGCTTCTATATTGGCGATGAAGTGGATCCGCCCACTTACAATGTGGGGCTGATTAAAGCGTTTTTGGATCAGCATGAATAATTCTACTTACCGTAGAGTAAATCTCCAATGCATAGGTTGTGATTCTTGGCTGTGAATCGTAGAATGAAGGTGGTTCGAACTAAAAAACTTGGTTAAAGCGAGGGGATTAAATGGACCCGAAAAAAATGGGAGATTTTATCGCCGCTTTACGCAAAAGCAAAGGTTTGACCCAGAAAGAGGTAGCGGAACGGCTGAATATTTCCAATAAGACGGTTAGCAAGTGGGAACGGGGAGACGGCTATCCTGAGGTCTCTTTGATTCCGGCCATTGCCGAATTGTTTGGAGTAACAACGGATGAAATATTCAAAGGTGAAAGGGTTCCTGAACACAAGGCAGATTTGGACAGGAATCCTGCCAGTGTGGAAAAGCAGAAGGAGTGGTTGATCAAAAGCAGCGTCACTAAGTTCAAGAACTACTCGCTGGCAGCGCTGGGAGTGGTTATTGTCAGTTTGGTGTTGCTTTACGGCATAACCTACCCTGCCTATAACCCGGAGTTGGCGGTCTCTGTTACGTATAGTCTCAATGCGGTGGCTGTCATCTTCCAATTGATTGTTGGAAACAATTTGGCTGGTTCAATTCGTGCCAGTGAGATTTTTGCCGACGATGATCCCCGGGTTGTCCAGGCCTACCGGGCTTTATACCGCTTCAGTTCAGTTGTTTTCGTCAGTGTCATAACGGCTGCAGTCCTGGCACTGCCGTTGACCTTGTTCCACTAGGTGAGCGGGTAAACTTCGGCGAATTCCTGGTGCCAGCCCGCCTTTTGGCGGCAAGCCTAATCTGCTATGTAGGATTGAAGTTAATAAAGCCGGCATTGAGTCACACCCGGATTATTGCGTCTTTGACAAACAAATCCAGCCCTATAAGGGGTTTAATTAGAAGAATGACTTGGGTCATCCTTGGCTTATTGGTGCTTACGGTGGCGGCACACGGGTTTTTCCACTGGCGTGCAGGTGCTCCAGACCCATCCTTTTTCTATGAACGTGCTCAATTCGAAGAGTATATCAGAGGTTATGAAGAGTATCAGCGTGAAAAAGAACAGCTGCTGCAGGAAGAAGCAGAAAGTGGGGTTGATCCAAAACGCTGGTTGGAGTTGTATCGAAGTGAAAACACCATGGCCCGGCATTATGAAGAAATAGTCGGCTGGGACAGCGAGCACATGATCCTATATCGGGTAAATGAGTATAGGGCAGAGACAACAAGGCAAGGCCTGCTGCTGCTTTTTGCCTGGATTTACACCTTGGAGCTGGCTCTGCTCGGATACTTGTTTGTGGGAAAGGAGATGCTGTGATAGCGTAGAGTGTGCTGTGTGACGGGTCTTGTCTCAGCAGATAAGCCCGGAAACCGTCCCCCAATATATGCAATAAATAAAGCAAGTTTCACAAAGAATTAACACACAAGCCATGCTATAATAACAATAGGTTCGATGCCTAAAAATATGATCGGGGGCGATGTAGTGAAAAATGTCGGTAGGGTTAGAATAATCGTAAAGTTGCTAATCGTGGCAACCATAGTCCTGGTGTTTGGCAGTTGTGCACTGGCTGACGACTATGTGCCGCTGCCGGGGATTAAAAGCCCCGAAGAAGTTGACTTTGGCGGAAAAACAGTGTCAATTGTCAGGCATGTCGCACGCATCTTTGATGAAAACCGGATTTCCGACGCTGAAAAAGCTTTCAACTGCAAAATCGAAGTTGTGAACATAACCACTGCAGACCAGTTCATATCCCGTATTCTGGCCGGCGATTCCACTTACGACATTATCCGGGAAAAACATCGTACAATCCATTTCCCGCTGGTGACAGCCGGCTTGCTTTACCCGGTTGGCGATTTGCTTCCGGATGAACATTATGAGGCGTTGACTCCCATGGATCGCTATTCTATTGAAAAACTTGAGTATCAAGGGAAGAAATATGGGTTTGGCCCTTATGAAGGTATTTACAACGACTCAATGATGCTGTGGCTTTACAACCGCGATTTGCTTGAGCAGTACGGCCAACCGGATCCTTATGAGCTGTGGCAGGCTGACCAATGGACCTATGATGCCTTTGAAGAAATTGCCAAAGCTGTGACTCTCGATACAGACGGAGACGGTGCCATTGATCAATGGGGCGTGGGAAGTTTTGCCGACTCGTATGGTGTTTACCGCTTTGCACCGTCAAATGGTGTCGAATTGGCAAAACAAATTGACGGGAAATGGGTTTTCACATTCGACAGCAAAGAGGCCATTGAAGTGCTCAACTACATGAAGCGCTGGAATGTGGATCTTGGCTTGATGGGCGGCAATTTTGGGCAGGGAACTGTGGCGTTCAGCCCCAACGTACATTTGACTGGAATCCGGAACATAGATAATATCAATTTTGGTGTGGTGCCTATGCCCAAAGGGCCCAGCGCCGATCGGCACTATTATCCGGTTTTCCAACTATGGATGATGTCGCTGCCGGTCAACGCTGAAGTGCCGGAAGACTTGATGGCCTTGGGGTGCTATCTCTTCAGGACTGAAGACTCGTATGTCCATTTCGATCAGGATGTTAATCTCTATCTTAAGGATCGCCAACACCTGGAAGCGTTTAACGAAGCGATTGAAGGCTGGCGCGGCGAGGGCGACATCTTCCAAAACACAGATCTGTGGAATATCTGCAGTGTTGTTTCTGATGTCGTAAGAGGCCAAGTCGGTGCCGCAGCCGCCATGGATGAAATCAGGCCGCAGGCACAGGCATTTTTGGATGACCTGTTCGGGCAATAAACAAGATTACGCGATGTTACTCCTCTTAAGTGGACAGGGAATGGACAGGGACGGTTCCCTGTCCACTTTTGGTGTGCCCAGCATGTCTACTGAGCCGATGGGTTGTAAGAAACCCTATCGCCCAACCAGCGGGAAGATAACCAGCAGGCAAGGGCGCCACTGGCAACAGTGGGGTCTGAAGGAAGCCGAGGGGGTGTCTTGGAAATAGCTGGATAGCTCTACAAGTTAGGACGGATGGATTAAGGACAAGGCAGGTAGACTTACCCGGGGAAGCCCCTAGGTCCCGTTTGCCCTAGAGCTAGAGACGCCTCCAGGGCTTCACGAAGCAACTGTACCAGTACGGGGATGGAGAAGTGGACGCTCAGCATAATTGGAGGCTCTGGCATGCGCAAGTGGTATGCCATGGACAACCTTCGCCTAGCATTCAAGCACGTCAAGTCCAACAATAGCGCTCCCGGAATAGATGGGGAGACCGTGAAGGACTTTCAGGCGTGTTTTGAAGAGAACTTGGCCGCTATCCATGCTGAGCTGAAAACCAACACGTACCAGCCAAGTCCAGTGAGAAGGGTGGAAATCGAAAAAGAAGGAAATTGCCATCCAAATCCTAGAGGAGGACCTTGGGCTTACAGTAAATCGCACCAAAACACACACCACGTAACCATGGGAAGAATGGGAACAGCTAGTAATAGACCTGAATCGCTTCCTTCGGGGATGGATTCAATATTTCCGGCTAGCCAACTGCCAAAGGCTCCTTCGGGAAGTCATGGGATGGATCCGCAGAAGACTACGGATGAAGAAGATGCGGGAATGGAAAAGCTGGAAAGGTCTGTACAGAGCTCTACGCCAGAGGGGTCTCCGTGGCGATTACCAGAAAATCTCCATGCATCTCTGGCGCAATTCGGCCAGTCCTTT
>JAAYNP010000120.1 GCA_012520795.1 Bacillota bacterium | reverse complement strand
CTGTAGCGGATCACAAAATCACCTTTATAGATATCCTCCTGGAAGCGCCAGGCCGCACCAACAGACTCTCTGCTGACCACCCCGACAGGGGTTGTGGTGAACTCGGCATAAATCCGGTTATAGTCGTGGATTTTGCCGGCGATATCAGCCCGGACAGTACCTAAAGCCTCACCTTCCTCGATAATTGCGAAAAACGCCTGGCCATCCTGGACCATTCCAAATACGGGCAGCCTCATGCTCTCGGGATAGACCATCTGAGATGACGCAGGGTCCAAAGCATGGTCATACCCATAAATGTATTCACCACTGATGGGCCCAAAGGCTGATTCATTGATCCGCCCGTTATTAAGATAAATCAGTGCCCCACAGCCGTCCGGGACAAGCATGTAACCCTCACTGTCAAGATTTGCCGACCCAAAATACTCCAGGACTGCGATTCTCTGGATCGGTATTGTACGCTTGATGCCATAGCGGTCAACGACATTGACGGGATACACAATTTCTGAACATGGAACCCGGACCAGCAGGTTAGGGCCATCGATTGTATACTCAATCGGTACAAAAAACACCTCAATATTGGCAAGATGGGGATCGATCCCGTACATCTTGTGGTCCTCAATCATGTCAATTGGCGTAAAGCCAACACTCTCGAAAATCTCCTTAATATCCTGAATGACGAATCCGCCAACATCCTTCAAAAGATAAGTGGGGTTATCAATCAACGCCTTCAAATCATCAAGCCGGATGTCTTCCATCCTTTCCAAGTCGCCGCGCTGCTTCTGAACCGCATACATCAGGCGCCAGATAGTATCTTGTTTCTTCTTGGCGGCCCGCTGCCGTGCTCTGTTGAGATCCCGCTCCAGACGGTCCCGCTGAGTAACCAGGCTTTCATCACCGGCGGTAATAGCCATGTTCAGCTCTTCCAACTGTTGTTCATCCCGTTCGATATCGGCTAATGCCTGAAGATAATCCGGGTCGAGGATTTCCAGCGTATAATCCCCAAAAGCCAACTCCACGTTGATGCCGGAAACGGAATCCCGCTCCTGATCTCCCAGCGATACCAGCTTGATCAAGTGATAGGCATCGAGAATATCGCTGATAGCCCGTTGGTCATCAATCCTGGCAAGGATAAAATCATGCATCCTTGCTTGACTGACCAAAACAGGCAGATAGTGCTCATTGCGCCACTCTTCAACAATCTGGTATTCAACCCGGACACCATTTTCGATATACGAATACTCATACTGCTCATACTGGACACTGTACTTGTAGCTGTTCTTTTCAGTGCCGGAGCCGGCGCCGTGGAAAATCACCACCTGGCTGCTCAGCCTGTCACGTACGGCAGCCCTGGCTTTAGCCCGATCCTGAGGGTTGGAAAACCAGGTTTTGTCATTGAGCTTATCATAAACTGCAATCTCCGTTGTTTGACTGTTGAAATACAGTTCCAGATATTCATTTTCAGAAACCAGCTCAAATCCATCCAGGCTGGCATTAACAGCAGCTGAACCCAGCAGTATGAAACACAGACTGATTAAAACTGTTGCCGGTATAGAACGGATCATAGCTGGCTGTTTAACCTTCATCGGTTTGCCTCCCCAATCGTGTAAAATGCCCATTGCAAAACAGGTTCTTTACTGCAGTCGATAGGCGAATTCATTGTACAACTCACTGACAAACTGAAGCAGTAAATCGATTACCATAAAGAACAACAGTGATACGAAGATAACTGCGGCAATTCCAATCATGATGGCCATCACGATCAGCAGCGTCTTGGTCATCTCATATTCGTGGGTCACCATAGTTCCCAACACCAACAGAGCTCCGACCCAAAACGCACCGGTTGCCAGTGCCAGATATAAGAGCGAACCCTCATCCAAAGTGATGAAGTTACTGATTATCGTTGCCGGGATGTAGAAGATCACGATCGGTGTCAGTGCATAGGCGCTGGCAATATAGATGTCTCTCATTGTGCCTTTGCCATCCATGAGAGTTGTAAGCGACCAGTTGACAGCACACCAGATCAAAAACGGGATCACTACACTCGCCATTTCAATAAAGATATTTAGTGTCTCCGGCTGCTTGGTATTGAAGACATAGGCCAGATACTGCCGCATGAAGACATAGGTCAAAACTACTAAGCCGAGGATAACTGTAGCTGCGGTAGCGCTGCCCCTGCGTTCATGTTTCAAATCCCAAAACCCGTCAAAAGGATGGAACATCACGTGAGTGGCATACCGCAGTGAACCCCAAGTACCGGTAATGAACCTGTAAATGTGGTTGTTTTGGACTGGTTCGCTGGAAACAGCGGCATACAGCCTTGTTTTGCGCCACCGGCTGCGCAGCCGCCCTCTCACCTGGAACCTGCAGCCAAGATAGATCGGGATCGCTACCGCAATCAGCGTGTTCATTATCAGGCTGAACCGCTCTCCAACAACTGCCCGCCGATAGCGGTAAAATGCATCTGAATAACCTTTCCGATCATTGCCAAGCCTGAGATAATGCATCGCCTCCAGGTAGTCTTGCGGATCGGTTCCTATGGTGATAGCCTGCTGGAGGTAGTTCTTCCCAATCCCGATATATGCCAGCTCGTTATTGGCATTCCTGCTTAGTACCTGCCCCCAAAGCTCTGCCGCACCGTCATAATCTCCCCGGTCATACGCTTCGGTTGCCGCATGAATCAACAATGCATACTCAGTCGGATCAAACACTGTAATCCTATTGAGCGCACCGTCTAAAACAAGCAGCTGATCGCCTACAGCTGCTACAGCAGATGCTGTTTGGGTCAGACCGACTCCTTGGCCAATACCGCCAAACACATAAAGAAGCTGGCCGTAATGGTTGTATGTATATACCCGGCCCCTGCGGCGGCACAACACAGAGTACATGCCGTTTTGCCGCGCAACAATATCTACCAGCATTGAAGGCCCGCTGGTTGCTTCCTCGGATAAATAATCCCTGATCCGTACCTCACCCATGGGTGGGGTGTGGCCTTCTCTTTTCAGTACATCTATGCCGACTGGGTTTAAGCGCCGGATCCTTTGCTCCGGGATGATTTCGCCGCCGGAAATTGTGGTAAAAATGAACCCTTCTGAATCCAGATCCATACTGCTGTATTCAGTAGGCAGGAAGTCGCGGGTGCGCTTCCGCTGTTCATCAGAATAGATCAGAGTCCAAAAATAATCCCACCAGCTTGGATTGACACTAGGAGCTCCCATAAAGCCTCGGAACTCGCCTTCATCTGTAAGCTCCACAATCCCTTCGAACAACCCTTCCACAATGACAAAAATACGGTTAAGCCTATCAACCACAACTTTGATGGGCCGGAAACGGAAATGTGCTGGAAAGATTGTTTCATATCCCTCATGCGGTGAAGTGATCTCGTCAACGAACCGGCCGTCTTGATCAAGGCAAACAATCCGCTGGTTATCTCTGTCGGCTATGAACAGCCGCCCCTCTGAATCCACAAAAACACTGTAAGGATTGCGGAATTTGTCTACCTGCCCGTTCTTTTCAAAACTATCAATCACCCTGATCACATTGAAACTCAAATCTGTATGAATAATGCGGTTATTACCTGTATCAACAATGTAGATGGCATCATCTGCCACAACAACATCCTGGGGTGATTTCAAATCGCCTACACCCAAATCGCTTCCATAGACCACTCTGCTCGGGACATACGCATGGGGTGCCGGGACAGCGGTACCGTAATAGTCAATATAGTAACTCTGGTACATGACCGCAGCCACCGGGATACTGTTTAATATTAAGATTAAGATTAAACTAATAACTGTAAGCATTCCAGCCCTGAGTTTCAAGCCGCTTCCCCCAAACTAACAGCATGTTCGCCATGCTTACTTATCTGTGTAACGCATCAGGTTATAGGCATTACGGAATTCCTGCATGGTCAGTCCTTCGTATTGCTTGAAAATACGCATGAAATACTTCTCATCATTGAAACCTAACTGGTAAGCTATTTCTTTATTGTTCATGTTGGAACGGCAGAGCAGTTCTTTTGCCTTACCGATTTTACAAAGGTTGATATATTTCTGGGTGGTCACTCCCAGCTCCTCACGGAACTTGCGGGTCAGGTAGTTTTTGTTATAACCAAATTGCTTTGCTATCCCGTCCAAAGTCAAAGGTTTGTCGATATTCGCCTTAATCCAACTGGCAATTCTGTTAATCTGGCCTGAATACTTGCCTTGCTTTTCCTGTAAAGTAGACATCAAAGTTTGATCAGACATCTCAATCAGCAGAGAAGTAATGAGATAATTGGCTGATTGTGCCGTGTAGTAATCTGCATTGGCAATATGCAGCAGTTGGTGGACCAGGACAAAGATCCGATCCACACTCGTTAGCCGAAACATCTCCGGTATAAAGACCCAATCTGCTAGGGCAGTGGAATGTGGTACTTCGTAATCGGATTTGGGATCAATGCTGATCAGTCTCTGCTGATCATCTTTGCATCTGAACTGGAGCCGGTAAAAGGATACATCCTGTTTCGGCATCCGATAGCCAGAGTAGGCCAGGCCGGGAAGCAGCAGAAACGAATACCCCGAAACAAGTGTATGCGTATCCTGGCCGCAGGTAATAAACGCAGTTCCATCTGCCCCGAACAACACAATAAAGTCGCTGTTCTCCGCGTAAGTCCACTCGTGCGACGGGATAATATGGCTCACATCAACAAACTCTATAGGTGTTTTGATATTCACACATAAAATTAGCATTGTCACCACCATAGCAATTGTTATTACCCACACCTGACCCATGTTAATCAAACGTATCATTTGTGTTTATTATATATTGTTTCCCGCTGGTTGTAAGTGTACAATACTGCATAATTCGGGGACACAATTAACCTTATTACCTCTTGGGATGCCTGTCAGTCAAGTCCAAATTATTGTGTAAATTACCTCGGTCATCAAACGGTAGCAAATGAGACAATAGCCTAAGCGTTTATGCCGCGAAAGCTGTTGACGATGAGTACATGGCATGTTAGGCTGTTGGCCGGGCTGCTTTTGGCAATATATTTTTACATAGTTCGGCAGTCTAATCATACATAGCATCCTTGTTCGTTTGTAGTTAGTTCTTCATTGAATTGTCGCCTGTACTTGCCAGCATCGCCTTCTGGTATCTAAAGCTCGGACCAGTGAATCCGAGGATATAAGCATTATCATGCTTTGCTGTTGGTAACTGTTCGAGATCACATTGAACAAAAGCTGTGATGATG
>JAAYNP010000119.1 GCA_012520795.1 Bacillota bacterium | reverse complement strand
CTTGATGGTGACGGCATTAATCCATGTGCTTAGGCATTCGAATTATCGCTTTGGTTCACGGGCAATGTGGATTCCGATTGTGGTTTTTGTCCAAATCATTGGCCCGCTGGTCTATTTTATCTTTGGCCGGGGTGTGGATGAATGAGCATCTTGGAAATCAAGCAACTGTATATGAGCTTTGGAAACAATAAGGTACTTACCGGGCTTGACATGGCAGTTCCCGAAAACTCCATTTTCGGTTTTGTAGGCAAAAACGGTGCCGGCAAGACAACCACGATGAAGATTGTTTTGGGCTTGCTTAAAGCAGACAGCGGTTCGGTGTCTGTGTGCGGCGAGAAGGTGGTCTATGGCGAGACAAAGACTAACCGCCACATCGGGTTTCTCCCGGACGTGCCGGAGTTTTATGGTTATATGCGGCCGAAGGAGTATTTGAAGCTTTGTGGAGAGATTACCGGACTGTCAGCACAGAGAATCAAAGAGCGGAGCGAAGAACTCCTTACTCTCGTAGGCCTTGCCGGTGTCAACCGCAGGATCAGTGGGTTTTCCAGAGGGATGAAGCAGCGTTTAGGTATTGCCCAGGCGCTTTTGAATGAGCCGAGGCTTCTTATCTGTGATGAACCTACATCAGCCCTGGATCCTATTGGCCGGAAGCAAATCCTGGATATTCTCGCGGCAATCAAAGGCAGGACAACGGTAGTCTTTTCTACTCATACTCTTTCTGATGTGGAACGGATCTGTGATCAGATCGCGGTCTTGGATCAAGGTAAGCTTGTCCTATCGGGGACAATCAGCGAGATTCAGAAGCAGTACCGGCGCAACAGCTACAGCATCAGGTTTTCCGACCCGGATCAGGCGGCCCGGTTTGCCGCCAGTGAAGAGTTAGCCTCTCCCTGTATCAGGCTTGACCAAGATGGCAATGTACTGACAATAACCATTGAAGAGCAGGCCATTGATGGCCAGGCCTTGATTGATCTATTGTCCAGGATGCAGATTGCTCCGGAGAAGTTTGAAGCGATGGAACCTACCTTGGAAAACCTGTTCACGGAGGTGGTCCAATGAAGCACTGTATCGTTTTTTTAAAAAAAGAACTGTTGGAGTATCAGAGGACATATAAGCTTTTGGTTATGCTCCTCGTCTTTCTGATTCTTGGGATTATGAACCCCCTTACGGCAAAGCTGACTCCGGATTTGCTGGCTAAATTTATGCCTGAGGGAGTTTCGATTACTCTCCCTAAACCTTCTTCTCTGGATTCCTGGGCCCAGTTTTACAAAAATACGACTCAGATGGGCCTAATCGTGACCGTGTTGGTTGTTAGTGGAGTGGTGTCGTCTGAGCTTTCCCGGGGGACCTTGATTATCCTCTTAACCAAGGGCTTGCCGCGCAAGGCAGTGATCGCAGCCAAGTATGCATCCATGTTAGCCCTCTGGAGTGCAAGCCTACTGTTATCCTTTTTAGTAACATGGGCTTATACGGTCTATATCTTTCCCGATGACAGATCAGGGAATCTATTGTTTTCCGGTTTCGGCCTATGGCTGTTTGGAGCGTTTTTGTTGGCAGTGCTTCTCTTTGCCGCCGTTCTTGTCAAGAATGCCTACGGAAGTTTATTGATTACCGGTGCCGTTGTAGTAATCCTTGCGATCTTGAATATTGCCCCGGCAATCCAGAAGTACAATCCCCTTTCCCTTGCAGCCAGGAACATGGAACTGGTGATGCGGAACATCCAGCCGGCATCACTATGGCCTGCTGTAATTGTTACGGTGGTTGCTGCAGCCGCACTCCTCGGCGCATCCGTAATGATGTTTCAGAAGAAACAGCTGTAAAGGCTGTAATCAAGTGCTTGGAATGAGTCTCGTGTTTCTACAGACACGGGGCTTTTTTATCATGCTTTCCTAAAGCAGGTGTGGCAGGCAAGTACTACGACATGCTGCGCAGAAAGTACTATTATCGTGTTTGATTAAGTGACTCAAAAAGAAAAAAAGCTGTTGGAGTAATACTCCAACAGCCATGTAATCCCTCACAGAATAGCAAAAAAAGGCGCAAAAATGCTTCGTTAGAATGCTATGATACCCGGTCCTGTCCCTGGAATTCTAGTTCAACTGTTTTTGTTAATAGATCTGCGTAAGTATATGATGCTTTTCTGATTGCGGAGCTTTTGTCAAGTGCAAGTACAAAGTGATGGGGATAGATTTCAGCGATAGTTCCTTTGTTGATTGTTTTCTTTTTCTTACTGTGGTTTACTGTGAGGGTTACCTTGCGTCCACGCTGTTTGTCCATGAATGTGCGGATTTGGTCGATTGTCAACGGGTGATCCAACATCAATGACTCCTCCTCCATTTAAGTGTGTTTCCCATTACAGGAAATCAAAAAGCGTGATCTACTTCATCTGCATTTTGTAGATGCACGCTTGGAGTACTCCTACGAGGTTAGCTGACGGGTTAGGGCATCCAAGTTGCCCCTCTTGTCTTAAGCCAAGATTCACCCCAAAACTGGTTCCCCCGCTTCATAATAATGGAATTCGGAGATATCTGCTGAGCTATTTGCTTACTCATAGTATAACAAATTATGGAGAAAAAAGCAAATAAGTTTTTTCGTTTGATCGTGTCAAGCAACTGTAGGATGAAATAAGACCCACCAACCCTAAGGAAACGAGTCAACTGGTATTT
>JAAYNP010000118.1 GCA_012520795.1 Bacillota bacterium | reverse complement strand
TCGTTTATATCATCGTTGATTCTTTTACAGCCCCCGGCAACCAGCTGGTGAGTTATATCAGCAGAATGGCATGGGGCAGGAATCTGTATGGTGCCAGTGTCGCCATGACGTGGGTCTATTTTGGTGCGATTGCATTGGTGTTGGCTTTAGTATTCTTAATCTTCTCCCGCCGTGTCTTTTATATGGGAGATTAGGCTAGGAGGTCCGGGATGAAGGCTGCGTTGAGGAAAGCACCAGAGGTAAAATGGAATATCCGGTGGGGTAAATATCTGCATAGATCATACTGGTTTTCACTGGCCTGGAGCCTGGTCAGAGGGGTATTGATTATTGGGTTGTCATTTATCATCCTCTATCCGATTATTATCAAGATCTCGTCTTCCCTGATGACTGAGCGTGATTTGTTCGACTTGACCACCAAATGGCTGCCGCGGAAGTTGGATCTGGCCTCTCTGACGCGCAATTACCGCGACCTATGGATTGAGATGCAGTACCCGAAAGCCTTTCTCAATTCCTTCAGCCTGGCTTTATTGGTTGCAGTTTTGCAGCTGGTTTCTACCACCACAGTAGGGTATGGCTTTGCCAGGTTTCCTTACTTTGGGAGTAAGTTCATGTTTGCAATGGTGATCTTTACTTTGCTGGTCCCGCCTCAGATGGTGATGATCCCCTTGTTCTTGAATTTCCGTTTCTTTGACGGCTTCGGGTTGTTCCGGCTCCTACACAAAATAGGGCTCATCAGCCAGCCGGAAATTTCACTGTTAGGTACATTCTGGCCTTTTGTACTTACCTCAATTACAGCCATGGGGCTAAAAAACGGCCTGTTCATCTATATCATGCGCCAGTTTTTCAAAGGGATGCCCAAGGAGCTGGAGGAGGCAGCTCTTGTGGATGGAGCCGGCCCGGTCAGGACTTTCTTTACCATTATGCTGCCGGGTGCTTCGGCGGTGATGATTGTCGTCTTCCTTTTCTCCTTTGTCTGGCAGTGGAATGATATCTTCCTGACCAGGATGTACATCCGCGGCCATATGACAATGCTTCCATTCATGTTGGAAAAACTGAATCAGCTCTTCGACAGCTACGGCTACAGCGATCAGTATATATCCGTAATAATCAACACTGGTATGCTGATGTTTATGGCACCACTGCTGATTTTCTACGGGCTGCTGCAGCGATACTTTATTGAAAGTGTGGAAAGAACTGGAATTGTGGGATAACACCCTAACCTGACATGCCGGGGCAAAATCTGGAAGAGGAGGGTAGAGCCATCGATGTGCTTGTAGGGGCATGTTCTGTCGAGAAAACAAACTAAAGGAGGATAAAAACAGTGTCTAGGATTGTTCGCTATGGAATGTCGGTTGTATTGGTTGCTTTGCTGGCAGTCGCTGCCGCTGCAGCGCCCTATGATTTCGGCGGCGAGACCGTAAGAGTGTCCGGGGCTTTCCCAAATGCGACAGTTTTTGGCATCAATTTTGAGGATGCCCGGGGCATGGGGCATGTGCAAGAAGTAGAGAAGATGTTCAACGTCAAGATCGAATGGGTGAAGGATGATGCAGCTTATAATCCACAGACATTTATTGCAAACGTTTTGGCAGGAGATCCTGTAGCAGACATTCAAGTTTTGTGCCGGGGAAGAGCCTTCCACCAAATTGCAGCAGAAGGATTGCTGGTTCCCCTGGATGATATCCTTACCGAGGAGTATCTGGAAAACATTCCGGATGTTTATAAGGCGTTGGAGCATTGGAAACATGGTGATACTTACTATGGTTTCTCGCTGGTGGATGCTGCCGGCTGGTGTGTGTACTGGAACAAGAGTCTGTTTGAGCGGGAAGGCTTGCCGGATCCTTATGAGTTGTATTTTAGCGGGGAATGGACTTGGGACGCCATGCGGGATATCGCCATTCAGGCTACAAAAGACACCGATGGCGATGGTGTGGTCGACCAATATGGTATCAGTATCGATGAAGGAAGCGGCTGTACAGACCAAGTAGCAGCTCTTTTGGCCACCAACAATGCAGCTGTTGCAAAAATCATTGATGGAAAAGTGACATTTACTTTGGATGAACCAGAAGCCCTTGCTGTGTATGAGTATTTACAGCAGTTGATTCATGTAGACAAGGTTGTTGCTTTTGAAGGCCAGTATACCATTTTCCAAGGCAATAGGGCAATGACTTTGTCCCATCCATGGTGGTTCTACTATACAGCAGATCCACAGTGGATGGAAGATGACTGCGGCATACTGCCTTATCCAATAGGACCCAACGGCACGCCCGGCGAGTACGGCAGTTATTCTTCTGCAAACTGGAACTGGTGCATTCCGAAGACAACCAAGCATGATCCAAGGGCTTTGATTGAGCTGTACAATGCTCTGTACATGGCTTCTTATGACTATGTGATCGATGACCCAGAAGAACGCATGGTGAATGAGTTTGCAACATATGTCACAGATAGAAGGGATTTGGACATCTACCGCAGCTTGATTAGCAACTTGAAACTTGCTCCGTATGCTATCAACTTCTTCTGGCCAGACTTTCAAAACTTTGAGGAATTCAACGGCCGGATAACCATTAATGGTGAGAATCCAGCCGCAGCGGTTGCCGGCATTAAGGACGCAGTTCAAACACGTCTGGATGAGATATTCAAGCAATAGCTGGTCAGATCACATGGAAAGGAGCTTGTCTAAAAATGACGGGTCATACACCCCCGATGGGATGGAATTCCTGGAACACATTTGGGGTAAACATCAATGAGCAAATTATCAAGGAAGCTGCAGACGCCATAGTCGCTGCAGGACTCGCAGATGCGGGCTATCAATACGTTGTGATCGATGATGGCTGGAGCCTTAGGGAACGTGATGGCAACAAGCGGCTGGTACCTGATCCGGAGAAATTCCCCAGCGGTATGAAGGCTCTCAGCGACTATGTTCACAGTAAAGGTTTGAAGTTTGGGATCTATTCCTGTGCCGGGGTAAAAACCTGCGCCGGATACCCAGGCAGTTTTGAGCATGAGTTTATTGATGCTGAGACCTTTGCCGAGTGGGGTGTAGACTTCCTTAAGTATGACTACTGCTACAAACCTAGGGATATGGACGGCAGGCTGCTGTACCGCAGGATGGCAATGGCCTTGAAAAACTGCGGCAGGGAGATCCTGTTCAGCGCCTGCAACTGGGGTATAGACGATTCGCATCTGTGGATGCGTTCCGCTGGTGCCCATATGTGGCGATCCACCTATGACATTCTTGACAGTTGGGAATCAATAAAGAAACTGGCCCTGCAGCAGTTGGGCAAGGAGTGTTACAGCGGCCCTTACAGCTACAATGATGTTGATATGCTGGTCGTTGGTATGTACAACAAAGGCAATGTGGCTTTGGGCGGCTGTACCGATGAGGAGTACAAGACCCACTTCTCATTGTGGTGTATGATGAACTCGCCTCTGATGATCGGCTGTGATGTCCGGAAGATGAATAAGGCTACCAGATCCATTTTGACAAACAAGGAGTTAATCGCTGTTAATCAGGATCTGGAAGGCCGGCAGGCATACACCATAACTGGATGGCACAGCAAAGACGTCATCCATTATATCAAACCTTTGGTTGGCGGCGATTATGCCATCTGCTCTGTGAATTTCGGCGATTCCAAAGGTTGGTCGCACCTGGAATTCTGGGACTTGGGTTTGCCTACGGCAGCTGGTTATGGATTCGAGCTGCATGATCTATGGACAGGCGAGAATCTCGGGGTCAAGACTGAATCCTATATGACAGCACTGGAGCCACACTGCTGCAAGGTGTTTCGCGCAAAGCTAAAAAAAGTGAATTGAAGGTAATCCAAATGGCAGGGTTAAAATGCGTTAACTGCAGCAAATCTCTAGATGGAGATGAAATAGCAATTTACAAACGTTTGGTGTCGAGGTTTGCCGAAGAATACCTCTGTATCCCATGCCTGGCTGCATATTACAAATGCAGTACATCTGTCATTCAGGAACGGATTGCTTATTACAAGCGGATGGGATGTACCCTGTTTGTGAACGATGATAGTGATGAAGCGGCTTCTGAAGATTTCAGAAGCCGCTAGAAATAACGGAGGAGTAGGGAAGACAGTGATCGCAAAAACACCACCAATGGGTTGGAATTCATGGGTCGCTTTTGGCGAAGATGTGAATGAACAGCTGATTAAGGAAGTAGCAGACGCGTTTGTTGACCATGGATTGGCGGAAGCAGGGTACGAGTACATCATCATTGATGACGGCTGGAGTTTACAGCAGCGGGATAAGAACAAGAGGCTGGTCCCGGATCCAGAGAAGTTTCCCAGCGGGATCAAGGCTTTAAGCGACTATGTCCACAGCAAAGGGCTTAAGTTGGGTATTTATTCTTGCGCAGGAGTACAAACCTGTGCCGGCTATCCCGGCAGTTTGGAGCATGAATTTATTGATGCCGAGACCTTTGCTGAATGGGGCATTGATTGCCTGCGGTATGTTTATTGCTATAAACCCCGCAGCCTGGAAGGGAGAATCCTCTACCGCCGGATGGCTATGGCCTTGAGGAACTGCGGCAGGGATATCTTATTGAGTACAGTTAATTGGGGCTGGGACGAACCCCATAAATGGATGCGTTCAGCCGGGGCCCATACCTGGAGGTCTACCGGGGATCTGCAGGATAACTGGGTTTCCATTAAACAAGTTGCCCTGGAGTTGGTGGGGCAGGAGTGTTACAGTGCGCCGTACTGTTTCCACGACAACGATTTTTTGGTTGCAGGCCTGTATGGCAAAGGGACAATTGGCTTGGGTGGATGCAGCGATGAAGAATACAAGGCCCAGTTTTCTTTATGGTGCATGATGAATTCGCCCTTGATGATCGGCTGCGATGTCCGGAACATGAATAAGGCGACGAAATCAATTTTGACTAACAAGGAACTGATAGCGATTAATCAAGATCTTGAGGGCAGGCAGGCTTATACGGTGACTGACTGGCTTTCCGACGATCTTCTTTATTACGTGAAGCTTCTTTCCAACGGCGATTTGGCTATCACCTTGGTCAACTTTGGTGACCGCAGGGCTAGAGCCCACATTCAGTTCTGGGATCTGGGTCTACCCATGGCTGCCGGATATGGGCTTAAGTTGACCGATCTTTGGACCAATGAGGAATTGGGTATCGAGAGTGCGTTTTACCGTGTAGTACTGGACCCCCATTGCTGCAAGGTATTACGGGCAAAAGTAGTCAAGCTGTGAGGAATAGGAGAAATCGAGATGCGAAAATTGAATCTAGCAATAATAGCCTGTTTGCTGCTGATTGTGAGTTGTTTTGGTGTCTATGCACAAGAGATCATTTATGTTTCTCCCAGGGAAGTGGCGGTTTCAGCATCGGATGTTCTGCAGTTGTCCACTGCCCCGCAAAATGTGATCAAGGGGGATCGGAACTCAAGATGGACAAGTTCAGATATTGACAATCCCCAGTGGATTGAACTAAGCTTCCCCCACAAGATCGATTTTCCCGGCATTGTCATAAATTGGTTCAGCAAGAACACCCGGGCGAAAAGTGTTCAGCTGTACTTGTCCATGGATGGAGAAACATGGACTGAAGTTGATTTTACAAAGGAAACCTTGAGCTCTGGTTATATCGATCAATTCACCTTTCCGAATCAAACAGCACAGCATTTACGCATTGTCATGGCTGACCCTGCCGGACTGGCCTATTCCATCAGTTCGGTGGAAATCCCTGGAATAGTATTTGACTTTCCGTTTTATCTGCAGGCGGGGTATGGTTCCGGCCAAGGGGAAGCGTATCTGGAATCGGAAGGTGAACGCCTCGGACTTGATGTGCTGCATATCTGGTATTCCCATACCTTTACACGGAGATGGGATATCAAGCAAGAATACTATCTCGCCAAAGGCATGGTGAACTACCGTGACTGGGTTGAGCAAGTGATCGGTCACAACATGGATCAGACATATCATTTGTTGGTTTCTGACGAGCTGCTTAAGCGCTCGGAGATTTCGGAACGGGAACCGAACAGCTTCTGGTTGGCTCCCGGCGATGCCTGGCAAAACCTCAGGAAGTTTAATATTAGTCCAAGTGATTATGATTTGGTGTGGTCTGTATGGGCCTGGGAGAACAGGGCGGATGCTCAGCAGATGTATGGCGGTGCCGCTTTGACCGGGCCAAACACGACTCCTTTCCAATCATACAGTGTAGAACCGTTTACAGAACCAGCCGATGGTATCTTCCATCTTCATGCCCATGAAAGCCAGCATACATATGAAAGTCTGTTCAATGAATCTGGAATTCCAGTGGTGACAGATCCTCCGGAGGATGGCATTATTGTTGGGATAATCCATGCCGACCGCCAGAGTGCCTTGTACAGCACAGTTCTAGATTCGGAACCTGACTTGTACATGCCGGAGGTTACTTACGAAGAAGCAAGGACGGCCCAGCTGTTAGGCAGAGTTCTTGACGCCTGGGCCTTAAGATACCAGCCGAGAGAGAACTATCTCAAGATTGCTCAGAGGTTTGGCAGACTGGTGCCGCCAAGAGAGGATTTGATCATTGAGCCATTGTTCGCCAGTGTCACTATCATAACTGACACTGAACAGCGTGATGTCTATCTGGCATTGAGAGCGCGCAATCGCGGCATGTTTGTTGACGATCTTAATGTAACAGCGCGAATAGGTGATCGAGTATTTGAGTTTACGGAAGACTCATATCAACGTACCGGTGATGCCCGCATGCCCCGCCAGGTGCGCTGGTCAATTGGTTGGGACGGGCATTCGTTCTACGGCGGGTGGGTGTCTGTCAACAAAGGCGACACTCAGATCGAACTGACTGTAACCGGCGATGGAATTGAAGAGGTCTTTACAATCCCAATTACCTTTATCGTGTTTGCAGAAGAGGAAATAGTGATTCAGGACGGTGTTGAGTCCGATTATGTCTACGATCAAGTCAATGTGATCCACGAAGATGGCATGACAAAATTTGGGGACGGTTCCTCGCTGGAATATGAAATTCCATTATCCATTTTTACAAGTGATGATCTGGCCGGATACAGTATTGAGATCACAGGGAACGGGTATATCGGCTTAAAAATCAATTTACATGGGGTATTCAGTTCAAGTGTGTGGTCTGGCGAGCTGCGAAACGAGACTGCAGCGATTTCAATACCAAAAGGAACTTTAAAAATGTTTGAAGGCGAGGAAAACCTCTATTTGGAGTTGGAAATGCCCAGGTTTCGCCCAAG
This sequence comes from Bacillota bacterium, assembly GCA_012520795.1. Lineage (GTDB taxonomy): Bacteria > Bacillota > Limnochordia > Darwinibacteriales > DTU012 > DTU012. Next base: position 4,289 of record JAAYNP010000118.1, on the reverse strand, counting down.
CGAGTTTAAAAACGATCCGTGGTTCAATTTGGAGAGATTTGCGATTACCCGTAAAAACCATTATTAAAAGCAAAACCATGGCTTGAACCGAGGGAGTTCGTGGTTCGCCGTGGCTGATAGGGGCAGGAGGAATTGGGTTATGAGTGATTCTCGGTTGGAGTTCATCCGCCACGTGGGGCTCGGTTCCAATCAGGGCGAAGCCTGGATGCCATCTCCAGGGCCTCGCCTGATGCTGGATGTGATGATCCCGGCTTTTACCAAGACTTTCACCTGGGAGTTTGACCGGCGGCAAGAGTGCCTGATTGTCAAGCATCTGATCTCATACCGTGATTGGGTTGAGCAGGTGATCGGCCACAATATGCAGCAGAGCTATCATTTAGTGCTGCTGGACAATCTGCTGGAAAGAGACGATATCGCTCAGTATGATCCGAACAAGTTCTGGCTGTCGCCTGCAAATGCCTGGAAATGGTTTGACAAGTTTGAAATCGATCCTAAAGAGTACGATCTTGTGTGGTGCCTGTGGGCATGGAAAAACAGGGAAGACGCGAGCCAAATGTATGGCGGCGGCGCGCTTCCCGGGCCTGATGATGTACCGTTCATGTCCTTCAGTGTCCAGCAGTTTGGTAAAGAGGATCAGGGCATAACCATGGTATTGGAGCACGAGGCGCAGCATACCTATGAGCAGTTGTTTCACAATACGGGCCAGACAATAAGCTATGAAGCGCCGATTACCGGTTTTCCCTTTGCCGATCATCTGGACATCTTGATTGAGGAAATCGTCCGGTTGGAACCTGGAGTCTTTGAACCGTTCATGAGTGATGAAGAGGCGCTGCAGCATAAAAGGGGAGGCCCGAAACGCTGGCCTGGTATGAACCTACAGCGCGCAGTCAATGCCTGGACACACCGGCAGCAAGATCGGAACACCTATTTGGAGATTGCCAAGAAATACGGCAGGATCGTGCCAGCCAGGGAGGATTTGGTGATCGAACCGCTGTTCGGTAGTGTCACTGTGGTTACAGATCGCCCGTCCAGGGATGTTTATCTGCCGGTGAGGGTGTGTCATAAAGGAGAGCATATTCCGGCAGCTGTGACCGTCCGGCTCGGCGATGAAGTGATACCACTGCTGGAGGATTCGTATTACCGCATGGAGGGTATCCGGATGCCCCAGCAGGAACGGTGGCGGATCGGCTGGGACGGCCATTCTTATTACGGCGGCTGGGTTACAGTGAACAAGGATTCGGTCATTGTATTGACAGTCACTGGCAGCGGATTTGAAGAAGTTTTTGAAATTCCTGTGGTGTACAGACCTATTAGAGAAAGAAAGTGAAATAAACAGTATCTTTGCACCTGGATGATAGGGTAGAGGCAAGTGATGGCACGGGGACGGTTCAAGGGACCGTCCCCGTGTGCGATATGACCGACAGGTGTTCGTGTGTCTTATGGATAAAGATAGGGTATAAACAGGTGGTTGGTGATTACATGAACAGACGCTGGTTGCTGGAAAACGCTGATGTTCCCATCAGATATATCCTAACCAAAGATGCAAACTACCTTGACACACTGCTGGAAAACCATGAAGTGCAATACTGGCTGTCCCATCTCAAGAAAAGGTCTGACGAGAACAATGTGCATGCTATCCATGGAAGCCATGACTTCCGCATGGAAAACGTCTTGGGCAAATGCGGATCTTGGGGCTTTCCAGGGAGATCCCCGAGTTCCATAGGTATATGCAGTTCATCTTGGATTTCTTAAATGATCATGGAAAGAATCCGCATCAAGGAGAACTGACCTTTGATAAAATGTATGCATTCCGCGATTATGAAACCGTCTTGGCCTGCTTCTTGCCCCTGCTTGGCTATAAAGATGAGCCGGCTGTTCAATATATTGCCGAAAAGCGGATCAGCATATTATACAACTTCGCAAAGCAAAAACGATATGACATAAAATTGAAATAAACGCCGCCTGATGGATTTGCTGAGTATAGTTGGTTTATACAAGCTTTATGATCATCATACTCTTATGAAACAAATGGAAAACTGCAGCTTAGAATCGCTATGTGATGAACTTTTCCAAGTACAGAATCAGGATTTAACCATGGACAAGTACCCTAGGTTAAAGTTTCGCGATGATTCAAGCGTTGCTTGGTGCCAAGTCAAATGACCTGGTCCTGCAATAGTTTCTATAGTTGCGGCTGGTAAACAGCGACTGGCCCAATTCGTTACCGGCGAACTATATCAGCAATATTAAGAGGCTGCTGCCCTTGACTGAAGATGAATTCGAAACAATATTGAGCAACGATACAGTCACAAGGTTGTTTGGCAGCACCGAGGCCAGGCATTCCAATCTGGAGGATCTTCAGAAGACCCTTAAAGAGGGCGTGGATTAGAATACTCCGGCAGCCAATGATGCATCGCTCTGAGGATGCGTCCATGTCTGCCAGCTAGAGGAGGAAGGCCATGTTTGAGGGTAAAGTGGCAGTGGTGACTGGTGGTGTGAGGGGCATCGGCAAGGTTATCTGCGAGGAATTTGCCAAAGCAGAGGCGCAGGTGTGCACGATCGATCTGCTGCCCAATGACTACTACGTCGGTGACATTGCCGACGAGCAGGTCTTGCGAGATTTTGCCGTCAAAGTGCTGCAGGATTATGGGAAAATCGACTTTCTAATCAACAATGCCTGTGTGTCCCGGGGCGGGATCGAGAACAGCTCCTATGAGGATTTCCTCTATGTGCTGCGTGTGGGTGTGGCGGCGCCGTTCATGCTGGCCAAGCTGTTTAAAGACCACTTCAATCCCGGCGGGGTGATCATCAACATCTCCTCAACCCGGGATCGCATGAGTCAGCCGAATACCGAAAGCTACACCGCGTGTAAAGGCGGAATCGCCGCTTTGACGCACGCCCTGGCGGTGAGCCTGGCCGGCAAGGTGCGGGTGAACTCCATCAGCCCCGGGTGGATCGACACCACCGGTACACAGTTCGAAAGCCCGGACATGGCCCAGCATCCCGCCGGCAGGGTGGGCAATCCCCACGATATTTCCGCCGTGGTGCTGTTTCTCTGCAGCGATAAGGCGGAATTCATCACCGGCGAGAACATCACCATCGATGGCGGCATGACCAGGCAGATGATCTACCACGGCGACCACGGCTGGACCTACAGCGGGAAGTGAGGCTGTCATTTTGCCATAAACCGAATCTTCAAGATTGGACTGAGCTTTTCGACCGCATAGCGCAGCATGGTGCGGGGCATATGGAGGTGGTGCTTCACCAGGAAGGCCACCTCTGTTTTTTGATCCGGTCTGCCGATTTCCTGCAGAATCCAACAAACGGCCTTGTGGATCAAGGTGCTCGTGGTATTTTTTTAACCTGTTGTCGTTTCCTGTCCTGTGTTAAGTTGTTAATACTTAATAACAGTTGATACGAATTAACAATAGTGGTATGATGTGGATGAGGTGATGATCATGGAGCGCCAACTGCTGACCGCTCAAGAATTGGCGGCGAAACTGAACCTGTCAGTGGAGACGATCTGGCGGTATACCCGGCAGAAGAGGATCCCTTATGTTGAAGTGGGGTTAAGGCAGTACCGCTATGATTTGGACGCGGTGCTGGCGGCCATGCAGGTGCGAAATAGCAAAGTGTCGGAGGAACCTGCCGAGTACAGGACGGAACCGGTCGTGACCTATCAGGATTACCTGAAAATCCCTGAAGAGCCGGGCGTGCGCCACGAGGTGATTGACGGGGTGCTGACCAAGGATCCATCCCCAATTGTGCTGCACCAACGGGTGTCCAGTCGGCTGCAGGAGAAGCTGCGTGCCTATTTTAAAAGCGTTGATCCTGAAGGCGAGGTGTTCGATGCGCCGCTGGATGTGGTTCTTTCGGACATCACCGTGGTCCAGCCCGATCTGTTCTACATTGCCGGAAAGGACAAATCAGCACTAGAGCAGGATTACATCTTTATCGCGCCCAAGCTGGTTGTGGAAATCATTTCGCCTTCTTCCGCCCGTAAAGATCGCCTTTTGAAAATGAAGGTTTACCGCGATGCAGGGGTGGAGCACTACTGGCTGGTGGATCTGGAAAGCAGAATAATCGAAGCATATGTTCTGCGAAACAGCAACTATGTCAGGATTGCCGGTGCAGACGATGTGTTTACCCATCCCGACTTCCCGGGTCTGGAGATCGCCGTCATGGACATTTTCCCGTAAGGCAAGATCGGCCGTCCGCAAGCGGTGAGAAAGAATGTCACCCAGGAAGAGGTGGCTAAATATTTGTCTCCGGCTAGGCTGTGAGCAAATGGG
>JAAYNP010000117.1 GCA_012520795.1 Bacillota bacterium | reverse complement strand
TGTCACCTATGAGAGAGGAGATATTCAACATGACTCCACAGGAAATGAAGAAACTGAGAGTCATCGATCAAACTATCGCTGGAACTATTACAGTTAGAGAAGCGGCAGAATTACTGAACCTCAGCGATCGCCAAGTTTTAAGGCTTAAGAAAGGGGTTGAACATCAGGGAGCTGCGTCCGCGCGGGTATCACTCACGAAGATCAAAGGGGAGAAAAAAGGGGCTCATGCTTTTTCCTGGCACTTTTGGCAGTACCCGAAAAACCTCAAATCATGATCGACAATCTTGAATTTGCATTTGGCGGCAATCTGCCCTTCGAGCTTTTCCAGCAAATCATCTTCAAATTCGCTGATTGCCCCGCATCCCAGGCAGATCAGGTGATGGTGGTAGTGGTCTTCCGAATCCCTCCCCATTTCATAGCGGCTTTGCCCATCTCCAAATTCAAAACGGTTGATGATGTTCAGCCGCTCCAGAACTTCCAAAGTCCTGTATACGGTTGCCAGGCCGATATCAGGCGCAAATTCTTTGGCCAGAAGAAAAATCTCTTCCGTACGCAAATGGGTGTCGACATGTTCCAGGAGCACTTTGACAACGGCCGCCCGCTGCGGAGTCAGCCGCAGATCACTGGCTTCCAACCGCTCTTGGATCTCCGCGAAGCTTTGCTGCTTATCCATGATTCTCTCCCCTTATCCAAAACGGGAATAGAAAAACCAGGCCATGGCGAACACCACAATCCCCAACATGATTAACTGCACAACCCAATAGGCCCCGCTGCTCTTCCTTCTGCGGGATACCGAATTAACATGCCCAAAACTCCAAAGAGCCGCCAATAAGAGGCCTATTAGGGGATAGAGCCAAAATGCGTAAGCTTTGCTGCCCTCGGAAACGAACAACAACAGCCACTGCAGCCAGGCCGCCAGGGTGAGGGCGGCAATCAAGACTTGACCGTCAAAACGCTGAGCCCGGCGGATCTGTTTGATCACAAACCGAATCAGGTAATACCCCACTGACGTGTACAAAGGCAGTGGGTGCAGCTTGAAATCACCCAGCTGTACAGCCCAGGGAACGCTGGTGCTCTTGCCGAACACCTGGGACCCCAACGCCGAAAAAATGCGGACCCAGACAACACCGGGTGTTATGGCATCAAGAAAACCTATGCTTAAAATCCCATTGCGCTTGGTCGAAATTAGGCCATATAGTACTGCAAAACCCAACCCGGCCTTCAAATCCACCCCATTGGAAAGCTCCGTTACGATTTTCCAGGGTTTAAGCAGAGCCCCTGCTCCATGCTCTTTAAACAGGATGGACAACCGCCCGGCGAGCAAAAACACAATTGCCGTCCCTAAAATGAAATCAAACATCTTGTACCAGCCGATACCCCGCCTGCGCCCGGCACTCAATGCGGATATGGCGCCAAAGAACAAGCCAAGGCTGGTAAGGAAACCATAAAGATACACTGGCATCCCGGCAAAGTAGAATAGGATGTTATCCACAGCCATCACCTATCCTTCTGCATACCTAGTTCCCTGAATCGTGCTCCATTTCCTGCTTCGGCTGTCGGATTATTTCGATAAACTGTTGTTCGTTTAGGATTGTGATACCCAGCTGCTGTGCTTTGGCCAGCTTCGAGCCGGCTTTCTCACCTGCAACGACATAATTGGTATTCCTACTGACACTGCCGGTTACATGGGCCCCCAGGCCGCGCAGGAGCGATTCCGCCTCCTGGCGGGTGTATTGTTCCAGTGTGCCGGTAAGCACAAATGTCAAGCCTGCCAACGGTTGGGTGCCTTCAGCCCTGTGCTCGGCCATATTGACGCCCAGAGCTGCCAGCCTGTCCACCAGCCGGTTGTTCTCGCCGCGGCTGAAATAGCTGACAATGCTGGCGGCAATTTTCTCCCCAATTGTATGGATGGCTGTCAGCTCCTCCATACCGGCAGCACGTAAGTTTTCCATAGATCCAAAGTGGGCTGCCAGCTCCCGGGCCGCTTCACTGCCGACATGGCGGATCCCCAGGGCAAAGATCAAATTGGCCAAAGGCCGCTTTTTGCTCTCGGCGATGGCATCCAGCAGGTTCTGGGCGGATTTGGCGCCAAACCGTTCCAGGTTGATCAGCTGATCAAAGGTGAGCTGATAGAGATCGGCAGGATTTTCAATCAAGTGGTTGTCAAGCAGCTGCTTGATCACCGCTGGGCCCAGGCCTTCAATATCCATGGCATCCCGGGAGGCAAAGTGGATGATCCGTTCATAGGCTTGAGCTGGGCATTCAAAATTGACACAGCGGACTGCCGCCTCACCTTCTTCCCGCTTAAGCGGGTGGCTGCAGGCAGGGCAGCTCTGGGGCATCTCGAAGGCCCGTTCACTGCCTGAGCGCCGTTCCGGCAAAGATCTTACGATTTCCGGAATCACGTCACCAGCTTTCTGGATCACCACATAATCGCCGATGCGGATATCCTTTGCCTTGACGTAATCCTCATTGTGGAGAGTGGCGCGGCTTACGGTAGAGCCAGCAATCAGTGTAGGTGTAAGGATGGCCAGCGGTGTCACCACACCGGTCCGCCCCACATTGATTTCTATATCGAGTACCCTGGCAACCGCCTGATCGGCAGGGAACTTGTAGGCAACAGCCCACCGGGGGCTTTTCGCTGTTGCGCCAAGCTGCGCCTGAACAGCCAATGAATTGACTTTGACTACAATCCCGTCAATGGCAAACGGCAAGCTGTCCCGTTTCCCAGTCCAAACTTCCACGAGCTCCCAAACCTCCGCAATTGAGGGGCAGTGCTTGATATAGGGGCTGACTTTGAATCCCAGCCGCTTCAGCCAGTTGAGGCAGTCGAGGTGAGTGGCAATCTGGTCATAGTTTAACCCGCCAATGCTGTAGACATAAATATCCAGCCATCTGGAAGCTGTGATCTTGGGATCAAGCTGCCGCAGGGAACCGGCAGCAGCATTACGGGGATTGGCAAACAGCGGCTCTCCCCGGGCCGCCCGTTCCTGATTCAAAATCTCATAGGCCCGCTTGGGCATGAACACTTCGCCGCGCACCTCAAGGCTGACGGGATCGGCCAGTTTTAGGGGAATAGAGCGGACCGTCCTCAAATTCTGGGTGACATCCTCGCCAATCTGGCCGTCGCCCCGAGTGGCCCCTTGGACGAAAACCCCATTCTCATAAGTGAGTGATACCGCCAAACCATCGAATTTCAGCTCGCAGACATAATCCACTTCCTGCCCGGCCCAGCGCCGGACTCGTTCGTCGAATTCCTCAAGATCCTGTTTGCTGAAGGCATTGCCCAGACTCAGCAAGGGAATTCTGTGTTCCACCTGGGCAAACCCACCCACCACAGGATGCCCCACCCGCTGAGAGGGCGAATCTGGAGTTACGGTCTCAGGGTGTTTTTCCTCAAGCCTGATCAATTCCTGCATCAGCTGATCGTACTCACTGTCGTCAATAACCGGATCATCCAGGACATAATAACGGTAGTTGTGGTAATGCAGCTGTTCCCGCAATTCGGCAATCCTTTGCAGCTCTGCGTCGCGTGTCCTATCCATAGAGGTGCCCCCTGCCAATCAAATTATCTGACAGAAAAGCTCATGACCCTCTGTCCCAATGCTGGATCGCAACCAACTACACATTGTCAAGGATGAGCCATGAGCCGAATCCGTTTTTATTGTATCAAAAGCAGAAAGAAAAGGAAACTCCTCTGTCCCGAACGTAAGCTGATCGGCATCAGTCAAGCCATCAAAAGCAGCATGATCGCTTTCTGAACATGAAGCCTGTTCTCGGCTTCGTCAAATACTACGGAGTTTCTCCCGTCGATCACGTCATCCGTGATCTCCTCGCCCCGATGGGCCGGGAGGCAGTGCATGACCAGGGCATCGGGCTTGGCAGCGGCCATCAGCTCGCCGTTGACCTGGTATTTGGCGAAGTTCTTTTCCCGCTCCGCCTTCTCCTGTTCCTGCCCCATGCTGGCCCAAACATCGGTATATACGATATCCGCGTCTTGTGCCGCTTCCATCGGATCCCGGACGATCCGCAGCTTTGCACCGGTGAGGGCCGCATCCGACTTCGCCAGTTCAACCACTGATTGCGGTGGTTCGTAACCAGCGGGGCATGCCAGGCTCATGTCCACCCCCAGCTTGGCGCAGATACACAAAAGTGAATTGGCCATGTTGTTGCCGTCACCGATAAATGCGAGCTTAAGCCCTGAAAGCTCCCCTCTCTTTTCGTATGCGGTAAACATGTCCGCCAGCGCTTGGCAGGGGTGAAACAGATCAGTCAATCCGTTGATTACCGGCACCGAGGCATGCTTGGCCAGCTCGATCACTTCCTCATGGCCAAAAGTGCGGATCATGATCCCGTCCAGATACCTGGAGAGGACCTCAGCAGTATCGCCAACAGTCTCTCCCCTACCAAGCTGTATGTCGCCGGCATTCAAATGCAGCCCATGGCCGCCCAGCTGCCAGATGCCGACTTCGAATGAAACCCTGGTCCTGGTGGAAGACTTCCTGAAAATCATGCCGAGGCTTTTACCCACAAGCAGGTTATGTGGTATCCCCTGCTTATGCTCTCTTTTTAACAGCGCTGCAACCTCAAACACCCTGTAAATTTCCACGACGGACAAATCCCGTACACAGAGGAGATCCCTGCCCCGCATCCCAAGGCCGAGATCGTCAGTGAGAAGGGGATCATTCTTCAGCATAGTCCATCACTCCCTTTGAGTGTTTATCCAACCTGGTTCTGGTAAAATCGCCTATATATTCGTTAAGCGAGGGGACCGCCGGGCATCTGCCGCCGCGCCGCGCCTTCATTACGGTGATCACAGCCCGTGCCGTATCGAGGGATGTCAGGCATGGGACACGGTAGTCGACGGCGGCACGCCTGATCTTAAAACCATTTGTTTCCGGGCTGCGCCCCCTGGTGGGGGTGTTAACAATCAAGCCAACTTCGCCTTGGCGGATTAGATCAACCACATTGGGCACACCCTCGCCAGGGCTGTGAGCACAGGAAATCGGAATTCCCAGCTCTTTAACGTAGTTGGCTGTGTCATGGGTACCGATTAGTTCAAACCCCATCTGCACCAGGTCCGCCGCAAGCGATGCGACCTCTTCTTTATCCTTGTCGGAAACTGAGATGAGGGCCTTTCCTGAACCAGGCAGGCGCAGGCCTGCGGAACTCCTCTTCAGGCAGGTCCGCCAAACTGGCCAGCCGGGAATCGGAAATGCCTTGGCGTTTGGCCAGGCGCAGCAGATTGGCGGTTTTTTCATCAAGAGGAAGCTCCAAGGGTTGGCCCTTGAGTTTCTCCACAAGTGCCGACTCGAGATCTACGATCCCAGCAATTCTCTCACCTTAACACCTCTGCAATGCAAAACAAGCGCTGATCGTCGGCTTTCCGCAGCCTGGAGACGAGCTGTGCATCGGGCCAGTGCTCCATACCGTCTATGGCAAGCCCATCCAGCCCCGAATCAAGCGAACGAACCGCTTTTAACAGGCTGCCTTCAAATGTGCTGTCGATGGCCATCACCTCGCCTGTGGCCTTCATCTGCGTACCCAGTACCCTGTCAGCCGAGTTGAACTTGCCAAACGGCCAGCGGGAATCTTGGTCACCACATAATCCAATACAGGCTCAGAACAGGCAGAAGCCCCTGCCGCACGGCCGGCGATTTAGGCCTGGGTCCCGGCATAGTCAAACTCTGCAGCCTGGCCGATAATGATCGGCCCGGACCCTATTACCATCACTGTATGCAGCCCCTGCTTCAGCGGCACACCTCGTCACCTCCCTCTCGCGGCACCGGTCTTACTGCTTTTGCATTTCCCGCAGGACACGTCCAAGAATATCCACCGCCTCATCCACATCAGGTTCTTGAATAATCAACGGCGGCACTAACCGCAGTGTCTTCTCTCCCACAGAGTTAATCAAAAGCCCCCGGCCGCGGCAGGCAGTTGTTACAGCTGCAGCATTGGCTCCGATCAGCTCGATGCCAACCATTAGGCCGCGGCCTCTGATTTCCGCGACAGCGCCTGCTTCCGCTTTTAATTCCTGGAGCTTTTGCATAAGGTAGGCGCCTACTTTTTTCACATTGTCCAGGATTCCATCGTTCAAGATCACGTCCAGCGTCGCCAAAGCTGCTGCACAGGCAAGAGGGTTCCCTCCGAAAGTGGAAGCATGCTTGCCGGGCTCAAACCCTTTGGATACTGCTTCAGTCGCCATGCAGGCACCAATGGGGACACCACTCGCCAACCCTTTGGCAAGGGTGACGATGTCAGGTTTAAGGCCTTCATACTGCTGGTAGGCAAAGAGCGTCCCCGTCCTGCCGGTGCCTGTCTGGACTTCATCAATGATCAGCAGCAGGCCGTGCTGCTTGCACAGGCGGCTCACACCGGCCACATAGCCGGGATCAGCAGGATAGACCCCTCCTTCGCCCTGGATCAGCTCAAGCATGACTGCACATGTCTTGCCGGTCACTGCTTCCTCAAGGGCACTCAAGTCGTTGAACGGTACATACGTGAACCCGGGAACAAGCGGTTCAAACCCCTCGTGATACTTGGCCTGCCCTGTTGCGGTCAGCGCGCCCAGAGTCCTGCCGTGAAATGAGCCCAGTGCTGTTATAACCTGAGAGTGGCCGGCTCCTTTGGTTATGTATGCGTACCGGCGTGCAAGTTTGATCGCCGCCTCGACGGCCTCCGCCCCGCTGTTGCAGAAGAAAACCCTGTCAAGGCAGGAATTTTCAACCAGTACCTGTGCCAGTTCAGCCTGGCCTTTGATGTGGTAGAGGTTGGAAACATGCAGCAGTTCCGAAGCCTGCCGGCAGATCGCCTCTACAACTTTGGGCTGGCCATGCCCGGTGGAGTTGACGGCAATCCCGGCGACAAAGTCCAGGTACTCCGTGCCCTCGGCATCGATCAGCCGCGCCCCCACACCCTTTACAGGGGCCATCGGAATCCTTGAGTAGGTATTCATCACGTATTTTTCAGTCATAGCGATTATCTCACCAATTCCCATAGGTCAGCCTCCTCGCTTATTCGGCCAGCGGCCTTAAGGGATTACCATAGTGCCGATGCCTTCATCAGTAAAAATCTCCAGCAGGATGGAGTGAAGCAGCCGTCCATCGATAATGTGAGTCCGGGTCACACCGCTTTCAACCGCCCGGATGCAGGCTTCGACCTTTGGTATCATGCCGCCGTCGATCTGGCCTGCCGCGATCATCTGCCGAGCGCTGTCTACAGTGAGAGAAGATACTATGGAATCTTCCCGGTCAGGATCTGCGAAGATTCCCTCAACATCTGTAAGCACGATCAGTTTCTCGGCCTTCAAGGCCTGGGCGACCTCACTGGCTACATAGTCGGCATTGATATTGTAGCTTTCATCGTCATAGCCGACGGCAATAGATGCCAGTACCGGAATATACCCTTCCCGGCTGAGGGTCCCCAACAGGGCTGTATCCACCCGGTCGATGTCCCCCACATACCCCAGGTCTACAGTCCTCGGTTTTCCGCTGCTTTTGTCGATACATACTTCGGGAGGCCTTTTCCGGGCAATAATCAAGTCCCCGTCTTTTCCGGTAAGACCCACCGCCTTGCCGCCGTGCTGGTTCAACAGCGTCACAATCTCTTTATTCACCTTGCCTGCCAGCACCATCTGGACAATCTCCATCGTCTCAGCATCCGTAACCCGCAGCCCGTTGATAAAAACAGACTGCTTGCCCAGGCGCTCCATGGCCCGGGTAATCTCCGGCCCCCCGCCGTGGACGATCACCGGATGAATGCCGATGTACTTGAGAAGTACCAGATCGAGGCAGATCGACTTTTTGAGAGCGTCGTCCTCCATGGCGCTTCCTCCGTACTTGATCACAAATGTCTTGCCGACAAACGTCCGCATGTACGGGAGGGCTTCCACCAAAACCTCCGCCTTCTTAATGACAAAATCCATTGCACCGTTGTTGATTCCTGCCATGTATTGCTCACCTCCATTCCTGCGGCTGCTGCCTGCCGCATCGCTTTCAATCACACCCGGCCGGGGATTTCCAGCCGGTTATAACTTACGAACGGTAGCTGGCGTTGATCTTTACGTAGTCATATGTCAAATCACAGGTCCACACCCGGGCCTTTCCGGTTCCAAGGTTGAGTCCAACCTGAATTACGACTTCCCGCTCCCGCAGGATTTCCTTCGCCAGTTCCTCGTCAAATGCCAAACCTTCGCCCTGCTCGCACATCTGGATACTGCCGATCTTCACATCGATCCGGCCGGAATCGATCTCAGCCCCTGAGTAGCCGGCGGCACAGACGATGCGGCCCCAGTTTGCATCCTCGCCAAAGATCGCTGTCTTGACGAGGTTGGACCTGGCAATTGCTTTTGCGGCCAGGCAGGCTTCCGCATCTGACCGGGCGCCGCAGACATTGATTTCAATCAGTTTGGAAGCTCCCTCGCCGTCGCTTACGATCATTTTGGCAAGTTCAATGCACACTGCATCCAAAGCGGCGGAAAAGGCTGCAAATTCCGGGGTCCCCGGCTTGATTTCCGGGCAGCCGGACATTCCGTTGGCAATAACCAGGACGCTGTCGTTGGTGCTGGTATCTCCATCGACGGTGATCATATTGAACGACTTGTTCACCGATGCTGACAGCGCAGTCTGCAGCACCTGGGGGCTGATTACCGCATCGGTCGTAATAAACGCCAGCATGGTGGCCATGTTTGGGTGAATCATGCCGGACCCCTTGGCCATCCCGCCAACCCGTACCGTTAAGCCGCCGATTTCAACTTCATATGCAATCTGTTTTACCGCTGTGTCTGTGGTCATGATTGCCTCGGCTGCATCGGCAAAGCCGTCCTCCGATACCACCTCTGCTATCTGCTGAATACCGGCTTCAATAACATCCATCGGCAGCTGCACGCCGATCACACCGGTACAGGTGGCTGCCACCGCTTGTTCAGAGAGGCCGAACTGGCGGGCAACCATCCGGGTGAGGGCATACGCATTCGCCAAACCTTGTTCCCCTGTACAGGCGTTGGCATTGCCGCTGCAGATCAGGATTGCCTGGAGGATGCCGCCTTTGACCCGCTCCTGGCACACGATCACTGGAGCAGCTTTCACCCGGTTTTGCGTGAAGACTCCCGCAGCACTGCCGGGAGTTTCCGATACCACAAGCGCCAAGTCTTTTTTTGTACGCTTGATCCCACAGTGCAGGCCCGCTGCCCGAAACCCTTTGGCGGCAGTTATCCCCTTGCCCACCTGTTTAAGTACAATCACGTCCTCTGCCATTTGAACTCCCCCTTTAACTGTCCTGGCCGCTCCTGTCAAGGCTACGGAAACAGGGGAAACCCGGCTATTCCCACAGCCTCATCGAGGCCAAACATGATGTTCATGCACTGTACAGCCTGGGATGCTGCTCCCTTGCCCAAATTGTCTATGGCAGTAGCGACAACCGCCGTTGACGCAGTTGGATCGAAATCAAGGGAAATATCACAATAATTGGAGCCGGCAACCGCCTTGGTGCCGGGGTGGCTGCCTGCGCCCAAGAGCCTGATGAAAGGCTCACCTCGATAATACTGCGCGAACAGATCCCCCAGAGACTCCCGGGAATACCCAGGTTTGATTCTGGCATACACAGTGCTGACTATTCCCCGGATGACAGGGACAAGGTGAGGCGTGAACAGTGTCTTGACACTCGCCCCGGCTAACAGCGACAATTCTTGTTCTATTTCAGGCACATGCCTGTGCTGCAGCACCCCGTAAGGGCGCACCTCCTGTGTCAACTCGCAGAAGTTGTAGCCGGCATCGGCTTTTCTGCCAGCCCCACTGACACCGGACTTCGAATCGGCGATAATCAAGCTGCCGTCAAGCACACCTGCCTGTAAGAGAGGGGCTAAAGCCAGAATGATGCTGGTGGGATAGCACCCCGGGTTGCCAATGATGCTTGCCTTGGCAATCGCGGATCGGTGCACCTCCGGCAGCCCGTAGACTGCTTCTGCCAACAGGTGCGGACAGCTGTGGGGTATTTTATACCACTGCTCATATACGGAAATATCCTTGAACCTGAAATCCGGCCCGAGATCGATCATTTTCTTCCCCGCAGCCTTGGCCAACGGCGCATATCCCATGGCGACTCCATGAGGCGCAGCCACAAAAATGACATCTGTTTCTGCCACGATTTCCTCCGGCGCCAGTTCTTCGAACTGATAATCAAGCCCCCTTAGGGAACTGAAGACTTCGCCAACGCTTTTGCCGCTGTACGTCCTGGACGAAAGAACCGTCAATTCCACATCGGGATGCCCATGGAGCAGCCTGATCAGCTCCCCGCCCGTATATCCGGAAGCCCCGGCAATACCTGCTTTAATCAACCAGTTCACTCTCCTTGTGCCGGCCACAAGTCCATGGCTCGCATATATTGGGATAATTATACCACCGTGGTGTATATAATTGCAACATCTATTTTTGAGATTTTTGTAAAATGCTGGTAAAAACTGAGCGATGTTTAAAGGTGATGAATATGTATAAACCCCCATTTTTCTGCAGGCTGGTTCGACTTCCTTCAGACCTCACTGTTGCCAGTGGCGCCCTTGCCTGCTGGTTATCTTCCCGCTGGTTGGGCGATAGGGTTTCTTACAACCGGCTCAGTAGACATGCCGGGCACACCAAAAAGGCGCCCCGCCTGCCGGCAGGGCGCCTGCTTGATCAGCTTACATTTTTTCAATTGGGGCCATGCCAGCCACCAACAGCTTTGTCTTGTTGTCCGCGAAGTTGACTTTGATCACATCGTTCCGGACTTCCACAATAATCCCTTCGCCAAAATGTTGGTGATAGATCCAGTCGCCAACCTGGTAAACTTCACGGCCCTCGGGAACAAAGCCGTGGGTTTCAGCCTGCGCCAGCCGGGGCGGATGATCGTCTGCCCGTTCAAGCACCGATTCCGGTATCTCTTTAACAAACATCGATACAGGATTCTCACTGGTCGTACCGAACAGCATGCGCCGGTAGGCACAAGTAAGGTATACCTGTTCCTTTGCCCTGGTCAAGCCCACATAAGCCAGACGCCGCTCTTCCTCAAGCTGCCCCGGCTCCCAAATCGAACGGGCACTGGGAAAGACACCGTCTTCCATCCCCACCAGGAATACCACGGGGAATTCCAGGCCTTTGGCGGCATGCAGTGTCATCAGGCTGACGGCATTGGCCTCCTGATCATAGTTGTCCACCTCAGACATGAGGGCGATCTGCTCCAAAAACTCTTCCAGGCCGTTATTGCCCTCATCCTGATCGAACTGCCGGGCCACGCTCATAAACTCGCTGAGGTTTTCCAATCTTGCCTCTGCCTCAATCGTCCGTTCCGCGCTAAGCATCTGCCGGTATCCCGTATCCTCCAGGATCGTGGATACGATCTCACTCACCGGCTCGGCCGCCAAATCCCGCCGCCACTTGTGGTAAAGCTCCCCAAACGCTGCCAGCATCCGCTTGTACCGTTCGGAAAGCGCAGCTGCCTCGCCAATCCGATCAACTGCCTGGAGCAGGCTTAAGCTTTGCGATTGGGCAAAATCTTCCAGTTTGGCAATGGTACCGGGGCCGATCCCACGCTTGGGAACATTGATAACCCGCTTGAAGCTGTAGTTGTCCATGGGATTGGCCAACAGCCGCAGATATGCCAAAAGATCTTTGATTTCCTTCCGTTCGTAAAACCGCAAACCGGCCACAATCCGGTAGGGGATCCCCTGCCGGACGAATTCCTCTTCAAAACTGCGGGATTGGGCATGGGCCCGGTACAGGATTGTAAAATCCTGGTACTGCCTTTGGCCCCATTCAACTTCCTTGGCAATCGTATTGGCCGCAAAGGCCGCTTCCTGGCGTTCATCGTAGGCTTGGCAGAATCTCAATTTCTCACCGGGGCCGTTCTCAGTAAACAAGTTCTTCCCCTTGCGCCCAATGTTGTTGGCGATAACGTTGTTGGCTGCATCAAGGATGTTCTGGGTTGACCGGTAATTCTGTTCCAGCCTGATCACTTTGGTATTGGGAAAATCCTGCTCGAAATCGAGGATGTTGCGGATGTCAGCCCCGCGGAAACCGTAGATCGACTGGTCATCATCGCCGACGACACACAGGTTGCGATGCTGGGCTACCAAAAGGCTGACCAGCACGTACTGGGCATGATTCGTGTCCTGATATTCATCGACCAGGACATAGCGGAACCGTTCCTGGTAGGATTGGAGCACATTGGGATGAGTACGGAATAAATGCACGGTTTGCATAATCAAATCGTCAAAATCAAAGCCGTTTGCCCAGGCCAGTTTCTCCTGGTACAGCCGGTAAACACGGCTCACCTGGCGCTGCCAGTAATCCGCTGCCATGGCGTCGAAATCGGACGGGCCGATAAGCTCATTCTTGGCATTGCTGATGCTTGCCAGGATTGCCTTGGGTTCAAAGTGCTTCGGATCCAGGTTCAACTCCTGGAGGGCTTCCTTCGCCACGACCAATTGATCGGCGGTGTCAAAGATCTGGAAGTTTCCACTGTATCCGATCGCTTCAGCGTGAACCCGCAGAATCCGGACACAGGCGGAATGAAACGTACTGGCCCAGACGCCCTTGGCGATGCCCCCGATCAACTGAGCAACCCGGTCCTGCATTTCCTGGGCTGCCTTGTTTGTAAATGTAACTGCCAGAATCTGGTCCGGCCTGGCCTTTCCCGCTCTGATCAAGTAGGCGACCCGGTAAGCAAGTACTCTGGTCTTACCGCTACCGGCTCCGGCAATCACCAACAGAGGCCCGTCGCCATGAGTCACGGCTTCTTTTTGGCGCGGGTTGAGAGCTTCAAGAAAATCCATGTCATGCCCCTTTCTGAGGACTATTTTCATACCTGTCCACAACACCCTTGCCCAAGCTCCGCTGGAGTCTGCTGCCAACAATCCCCAGCAGGGTTTAGCTGGGCAAACCCGAAATGTAGACTTTAGATTATAACTTTTTACAGCTTTGGAAGGAAGTGAGTTTTTTGGGAAAGAAGCGCTTATTACTCTTCATACTGATCCCGGCAATCTTGATCTCAGGCTGTTCACTCATGGGCGTGCCGAGCCTGACGCCGCCAGATGAACATACGGGCGAACCTGATGCCGGCCACAATGACCACGAGTCCCCCGGACCCACATACGGCAGTTTGGCCGGCGAAGTTTATGATGCCGGGTTTCCGGAAGCCAAGCTCCAGTCCGGCAAAGTTGAAATCGGCGGCTGCATTGTGCCGATCAAAGACGGTGTCTATGAAGTGGACAACCTTAAGGACGGCATCTACACCATGCGTGTGACCAAACAGTGGTACAAGCCGGTGACAATTCAGGTCATGGTCCAAGGCCCAACGATTCAAAACGTGGCGATGGTGCCCAATCTTTCTTTTACTGAACTCGATCTCTTCGCCAGGCTGGTCCATGCTGAAGCGAAAGGTGAGATATATATGGGCCAGGTAGCAGTGGCTGCAACTGTCCTCAACCGGGTTTTGGACTCCCGATACCCAAACACGGTTGCGGATGTGATTTATGAAGTGACCACCCTCAACGGCATCCACTACTACCAATACGAGCCGATCAAGAACGGAACGATCAATCAGCCGGCAAAACAACCGGCCAAAAATGCAGTAAGGCACGCGTTGGCCGGTTGGGATCCCACCCATGGGGCGACAGGGTTTTTTGCCCACGGTACTGTGCCCCAGTGGTCAGGGGGCAAAGTCCCCTGGGTGTGGGAACAGTGGTACAAAGACCCGCTGAAAATCAGGATCGGCAATCACAGTTTCTTCAGGTAATCCCAAAAGGCTGTCCGGAACCGCCTCTCCGGGCAGCCCTTGCTTTTCTACTTCCTGCGGGCTTCCAGCTCCTGCCAGATCTGCTTCGGACTGATCTGCTTTTCCACCAACAACACAAGCAAATGGTACAGCAGATCGCTCACCTCGTAAACCAGCTGATCCGGAGCCTGGTTTTTGGCGGCAATGATCACCTCCGCCGCCTCTTCGCCCATTTTCTTCAAGATCTTGTCAATGCCTTGATCAAAAAGGTAATTTGTATATGAACCTTCCTTTGGGTGCTGCCGGCGTTCGCTAATCAGCTCATAGAGCTGATGCAGAATCTGCGGGCCGTAGGCCGCTTTTGGATCAAATACCGGAGCAGGTACACCGGCTTCATCTGCCTGCAAATCCCCTTCTTTGATTGGATAATGAAAGCAGGATTCATAGCCTTCGTGGCAGGCCCCGGGCCCAATCTGCTCCACAGTAACCAACAGGGTATCATGATCACAATCAGCGGTTATGGCAGCGACCCGCTGCCGATGCCCTGAGGTTTCACCCTTTTGCCACAGCCTTTGCCGGCTGCGACTGTAGAACCAGGTATAGCCTGTAGCCAAGGTCCGGTCAAGAGCCTCCTGGTTCATGTAGGCCAGCATCAAAACTTGACTGTCCCGGTCCTGGATAATCACGGGAATCAGCCCATCGCGGTCAAACTTCAGCTTCTGTTCCATCTCCATCACCCCGTGCTATGATCGTGCCACCCTGATGGCTTCAGCCAGCTCAATCTGTTTGGTATAGAGGGCTTTGCCGACAATTGCGGCATAAACCCCATAAGCGGCCAACCGGCACAGATTTCGGATATCATCCAGGGATGCCACCCCGCCAGAAGCCACAATTTTGATCTGAGCCCGGCCAAGCTGCTTGAGGGCGTCAAGGTTTGGCCCGTTCAACATCCCGTCCCTGGCAATATCCGTATAGATAATCTCATTGATGCCAAGTTCTTTCATCCTCAAAGCCAAATCCAAAGCCGGGATATCTGTGGCTGTTTGCCAGCCGTGTACCGCCACTTTGCCGTCGCGGGCGTCAATCCCTACAACAACCCTGTCGCTGTATCTTGCTGTGGCTTCCAAGAACCAGTCCGGCTCAGACAATACTGCTGTCCCCAGCACAACCCTGGCGGCTCCCGCAGCAAAGGCCGCTTCCACAGCAGCCAAATCCCGCAAACCGCCCCCAAGTTCAATGGCGATGGGGACTGTCCGAACAATCTCCTTAACCACCTCGAGGTTTTGGGGGTGCCCTGCGCGGGCCCCATCCAGATCGACAATGTGAAGCAACTCTGCCCCTGCTTGGGCAAACTCCCGGGCAACTTCAGCCGGGTTTGAACTGTACACTGTCTTTTTCCCGTAATCTCCCTGCTGGAGACGGACACACTTTCCATCAATCAGATCAATTGCAGGTATGATCAGCATAGCCGCCTCGCTCCTAAAACAGCGTACCTTTGGTGGACAGGATGTCCTGATCGACTACTATAACGGCTTGGTTCAGGGCATGGGCCAGCGCTTTGAAGCATGCTTCGATTAGATGGTGGCTGTTAAACCCCGCCAGCTGCCTGACGTGGACCGTGATCCCGGCATTGACAGCATAGGCCCGCAGGAATTCTTCAACCAGGCAGCTGTCAAAATCGCCTACCCGCTCCTGGGGGAACTTGAGATTGTGAGCCAAAAAACTGCGCCCGCAGAGATCGACAACCACCTGGGCCAAAGCCTCGTCCATGGGGATGATCGCGCTTCCGTAGCGGGCAATGCCGGTTCCATCGCCGATACACTTCCGCAGCGCTTGGCCTAGGCAAATGCCGATATCCTCAACGGTATGATGACCGTCCACCCCCAAATCACCCCTGCAGCTGACCGTCAAGTCAAAACCACTGTGCCGGGCTAGTGTGTCCAGCATGTGATCCAGAAAACCGATACCGGAGGTTGCTTGAGCCTTCCCCGAACCGTCAAGGGCCAGGCTGACGGTGATTTCCGTCTCTTTTGTGGTACGGCATACGCTGGCGCTGCGCTCCTGCTTATTCATCTTACTCACCCTCTTTAAGATCATTTAGCCGGATCTGAATCGCCCGGGCATGGGCTGCCAAACCCTCCCGGCCGGCAAGTTCCACTGCCTGCGCTCCATATTTGCGCAGCCCGGCCGGGGTATAGTAGATCACACTCGAACGCTTGACAAAGTCATGGGTGGTTAAGGGCGATGAGAACCGGGCTGTCCCGTTGGTGGGCAGAATATGGTTCGGCCCGGCGATATAGTCCCCAATCGGCTCGGTAGCATGCCTGCCCAAAAAGATGGCACCGGCATGCTTGATTCTGCCAAGATAATCCCACGGGGATTCCACAAGCAGTTCCAGGTGTTCCGGAGCAAAGACATTGGCAAGCTCCACTGCCTGATCCAAGTCTTCAGTTATGACAATCAGCCCCCAGCGTTCCAGGGCGGCAGCGGCAATATCCGCTGTGCTGAGATCGTTCAGCTGTCTTCCCAGCTCAGCTACGACCTGCTGCGCCAATCGGCAGCTTGGCGTGATCAAAGCGGCTGAGGCTTCCCAATCGTGTTCAGCCTGGGACAATAAGTCCGCCGCCACGTAAGCAGGGGGAGCTGAATCATCGGCAATGACTAAGATTTCGCTGGGGCCGGCAATAGCTTCAATGCCCACTCTGCCGTAGACCATTTTTTTGGCCAGGCTCACATAGAGGTTGCCCGGCCCCACGATTTTATCGACCCTGGGCACTGTTTCGGTGCCAAAGGCAAGGGCGGCAATGGCCTGAGCCCCTCCGGCTTTAAGCACAGCATTGACTCCGCAGTGTTTGGCGGCAACCAGAAGGTGAGGATCGAGAACCCCGCCCCTTAAGGGGGTGGCCATGATGATCTCCGCAACTCCCGCCACCTGGGCTGGGATCGCACTCATCACTACTGTGGAGATTAAAGGAGCGTTTCCTCCAGGTACATAAATACCTACCCGCTCCAGGGGCGTCACTTTCTGGCCAAGGATTACGCCGTCGGCTTCCGGAGTGAACCAACTCTGTTCCACTTGCCTTTGATGGTACCTGCGGACATTCTCTACAGCCGTGGCCAATGCAGTCTTAAACTCAGGGCTGACTACGGCTTCAGCCTTGGCAAATTCCGCTTCGGCGGCAAACAGCTCACCGGCGGTCAAATCCTGCCCGTCAATTCTAGCTATGTACCGCAAAAGGCCCTGATCGCCTTCGTTTTCGATATCGGCCAGAATCCGGGCTACCGATTCCCGGGGAGACAAAGCTGTGCCGAAGATCTGTTTGGTACGCTCCAGTGCTGCCTCGCTGACCTCAACCTGATCCAGATGAGGCCTGGTAATAAGCCGCCTGACTTCCTCAAGGGACTCATAATCTTTCACATTGACTATCCGCATCAGACCACCTCTTCCAAAACACCGGCCAGTGCAGCTATGGCTTCTCTCTGGGTCTTGAGGCTGATGCCGTTGGCTACCAGCCTTGCTGTGCTTTCCATGATCGTATCGATGATCACCAGCCCGTTCTCCGCCAATGTACGGCCGGTTTCGGTAATATCCACAATTGCCTCGCTCAACCCCACCATCGGGCCAAGTTCTATCGAGCCGGCAAGGGGGATGATTTCCACTTGAATTCCAAGACTGTTGAAGTACTCCTCAGCAATCCGGGGGTACTTGCTGGTAACTCGGCTGTTGAAATCCAGTTCCTGCACCCTGCATATGCCTGAATCTTTTGGCACCGCCACCACCAGCCGACACAACCCGTATTTTAGATCAAGCAGCTCTGCCACATTCCTGTCGCTTTCAACGAGGATATCCTTGCCTACAACTCCCAAATCGGCAGCCCCGTACTCGACATATGTGGGGACATCAGCCGGTTTGGCGAGAATAAAGCGGAGATCCGCCTGTCCAATATCAACAATCAGTTTGCGAGATGCCTGGAATACAGAATCGCAATCATAGCCCGCTTTGGCAAGGAGTATGAGGAATGAATCCAGCAGCCTTCCTTTGGCAACAGCAATTCTCAGCATGATTGACCCTCCTCAGCAAGAGGCAGTTCGGTGATTGCTGTATCGCCCGCAACCACCACTCGGGCGAAGCGCCGCAGCCGGGCATAGGCCAATGCCTCTGCTTCGGTACGGCCTTCCGTATCCACCTCAACCCTGGTTCCCTGCTCCCGTTCTTGAGCAGCATATTTCAAGGCGCGGGGCCAGGAATGGGGCAGCACAAAAACACCATGAGCTTCCTGTTTGGGCCGCTGACCCTGCAGCTCCAGTACCAGCATCAACCGCTCCAAGCCAAGGGCAAAACCAACAGCCGGCAGATGGCTGTCAAAGCGCCGGCTCAGCTGGTCATAACGCCCGCCGCTGCAGAGGGTAAATCCGACCCGGGGGACATACCCCTCCAGGACCATTCCAGTGTAGTACCCTAATGATTTGACCATGCTTAAGTCAATCTCAACCTGTGAGCCAAGGCCGTACTCGCTGAGATATTGATAAATCTTTTGCAGATTGGCAACCGCTTCACGGGCAAGCTGGTTGGGGGCGCTTGAATATGCCTGATCCAGCAGAGCTTCCCCACCGCGAAAACGGGGCAGTTTCAGCAGCAGTCCCTTGATGGAATCCGGCAGGCCGCCGGAGGTAACCACATCCTTAAGGCCGACCAAGTCCTTCTTCAAAAGCAGCTGCCAAATTTTCTGCCTGATGCTCTGGGATTTGCATTCTGCAAGGATCCCTTGAATGTATCCCGTATGCCCGAGATCCAGTTTGAAATCGGCAACCCCTACCTCATTGAAAATGGTGGCGGCCAAAGCTGCTGCTTCGGCGTCGGCTGCGGCCGCGCTCGAACCTAACAGTTCAACTCCAGCCTGGTAGAACTCGCGCTGAAACCCAACCTGAACCTCATCGTAGCGAAAAACATTGGCTATGTAGGCAAGCCGCAGGGGCTTTGCTTCATCCTTGAGCCTGGTGGCTACGATCCGGGCAATCGGGGTGGTCAGATCCGGGCGCAAGACCAACAGGTCGCCGTTCTGATCAAAAAACCGGTATGCCTGGCGCTGATCCTGGCTGCCCAAGGCAAACAGATCGGAATATTCAAAAGTAGGGGAAATCACTTCCTGATATCCCCAACTGTGAAAGGCACTGCGGATTTTCTGTTCCAACTCAAGTTTCCACTTGGCCTCCAAAGGCAGAAAATCTTTCACACCACGCGGCGTCCGTAAATTCATGCCCACTCACCTATTCCCATTCAATTGTTGCCGGAGGTTTGGCACTGAGATCATACACCACCCGGTTCACCCCACCAACCTCCGCCAGTATCCTGGCGCTGGCCAGCTCCAACAGTTCATAGGGGAGCCTAACCCACCGAGCTGTCATTCCATCGGTACTGTGGACCGCCCTTAAAGCAACAGTATAATCATAAGTACGCTCCGCATCTTTCACTCCGACGGTCCTGATATCTGTCAAAACGGCAAAAGCCTGCCAAACCTGTGGATACCACCCGGATTTTCTCAGCTCATCGATAAAGATATGATCCGCTTTCCGCAAGATCTCCAGTTTGGCCGGTGTGACTTCACCAATAATCCGGATCGCCAGCCCCGGCCCGGGAAAAGGATGGCGCTGAATGATTGTTTCCGGCAAACCGAGTATCGCGGCAGCTTGCCGCACTTCATCCTTGAACAGCTGCCGCAGCGGCTCAACCAGCTCAAACTTGAGGTTTTCCGGCAGGCCGCCTACATTGTGATGGGATTTGATGACCCCGTGCTTGCCCAAGCCGCTTTCAATCACATCGGGATACACGGTTCCCTGCACAAGAAAATCCACATCTCCGAGTTTACGGGCTTCTTCCTCAAAAACCCTGATGAATTCGGCACCGATCAGTTTCCGTTTTTGTTCCGGATCGGCAACGCCCTTGATTTTCGCCAAAAACCTGTCCCGGGCGTCAACTGCAATCAAGTTCAAATCATATTCACTGTAAGTCTCGATGACCTCTTCCGCCTCATTCTGGCGCATAAACCCATGATCAACAAAAATACAGGTCAACTGCCTGCCTACAGCCTTATGCACCAGCATTGCGGCAACAGCAGAATCGATACCTCCGCTCAGCCCGCAGACCAGCCGCTTTTCTCCCACCTGCCTGCGGATGGTTTCAACCATTGTATCAACAAACAGCTGCATTGTCCAGTCCTGGCCGGTACGGCATTCTTTGGCCAAAAAATCTTCCACATGCTTCATGGTGGTTTTGGCATCATGCTTTTTCGATGCAGACAGAGCCAGGAGGGGAACCCCAAGCTTGGAGATTTCAGGATCCAGGCCCAGTGCCTGCGGATCCTCACCCGGGCTTGTCCCAACGACGATGATCCCAACCAGGTTCTTGCCCTTAAGCGATGCTGCGGATGTGTTCCCCGGGACAATTTCACTGTAAACCCGGCAGGATCGGACCATCCGCGCCACCTCTTGGCTGTAATTGGTTCCCAGGTCAATAATCACAATGGTTTCCATGAAGCAAATTCACTCCTTGACTTCGCTTTGGTAAGCTGCGGGATCGAGAATGGCAACGAAGGGCAGGGAACGATACTGTTCCGCATAATCAATGCCATATCCCACCACAAAATGATCCGGAATCGAAAAGCCCAAGTAATCTGCGTGGATATCGATCAGCCTTCTGTCTGGTTTGTCCAAAAGGGCAACAACTTTAAGGCTTGCAGGATTGCGGGACAAGAGGTTGGTCTTCAGGTAATTCAAGGTCAATCCGGTATCAACAATATCCTCCACAATCAGCACATGGCGCCCTTCGATGGCCATGTCCAAGTCTTTCAGGATTTTCACCACGCCGGATGTCTGCGATGCGCTGCCGTAGCTGGATACCGCCATGAAATCTATGTTGACCGGAATCTTGACCTGCCGCATCAAATCTGAAAAAAAGCAGATTGCGCCTTTCAGGATGCCAACCAGGACCAGGTCTTTGCCTTGATAATCCCGGGAGATTTCCTTGCCCAACTGCTGAACGCGGGCGGCAATTTGTGATTCTGTTAACAGTATTTCCTGAATCGAATCCATCTCCATTATTCGGGGTACTCCATTCTTTTTCATTTTATAACTAATTATAGTTCGCTGCCAAGAGAACCATTTCCTTTAAAAGGATCTAAAAGGTAAATCGAGTAGGTAGCCGCTAGGTGATCAGCCTAGCGGCTTTCCTCTCACAGAACGGTGCGTACGGGCCGCGTACACCACTCCTGAAGAATCTACCGCCGTTCATAGAACTGCGACACAATACCAACACTGTACTTCGTTAGGTCCAAAAGTCCAATCTCCCTGAACCAACTGTTGGGCAGAGCTAGACTCAGCAGAGGACTGGCCGAATTGCGCCAGCGATACATGGAGATTTTCTAGTAATCGCTTCTGCGGATCCATCCCATGACTTCCCGAAGTAACTTTGCAGTTGGCTAGCTGGAAATATGGAATCCATCCCCGAAGGAAGCGATTCAGGCCTATTACTAGCTGTTCCACATTCCTCCCATGGTTACGAGTGCGTTTTGGTGCGGTTTACCGTAAGCCCACCCCACTGTTGCCAGTGGCACCCTTGCCTGCTGGTTATCTTCCCGCTGGTTGGGCGATAGGGTTTCTTTCAACCCATCGACTCGGTAGACATGCCGGGCACACGAAAGGGAATCCTGTTTCTGACAGGATTCCCTTTTAGTAACTGCCATATCCACTGCGCCGGCCTAAGCTGCAGGCCCATGACCTGCTACATCATCCCTCCGCCCATGCCTGACGGATCAGGTACTGGTGGAGTTTTTTCCGGCTTATCCGCAACCAGTGTTTCGGTTGTCAGCAGCATGGCTGCGATCGAAGCTGCGTTCTGCAGTGCGCTCCTGGTGACTTTGGCAGGATCAATGATCCCTTTTTCAACCATGTTGACAAAGTCCATGCTGATTACGTCAAATCCAACTCCGGGCTCGCTGGTTCTGACCTTCTCGACGATAACTGCGCCTTCAACGCCGGCGTTGTTGGCAATCATCTTCAGCGGCTCTTCCAGAGCTTTCTTGACAATCTGGACACCAGTGAGGACGTCGCCGTCCGCTTCCACATTTTCCAAAGCCCGGCTGCAGTCAACCAGCATTGCACCGCCGCCGGCCACAATCCCTTCCTCTACGGCAGCCTTGGTGGCAGAGAGAGCATCCTCAATGCGGTACTTCTTCTCTTTCAGCTCAGTCTCGGTGGCTGCACCGACTTGAATCACTGCCACACCGCCCGCCAATTTGGCCAGGCGCTCCTGGAGCTTCTCCCGATCGTAATCGGAAGTTGTTTCTTCGATCTCATTGCGAATCTGGTTGATCCTGGCTTTGATATCATCAGTGGAACCCTTCCCGTCGACGATGGTGGTATCTTCCTTGCTTACCCTTACTTGACGGGCGGAACCCACCATATCCATGGTCACGTTTTCCAGTTTGAGCCCGAGGTCTTCAGAAATAACCTGCCCGCCTGTGACAACTGCGATGTCGCTGAGCATGGCCTTGCGCCGGTCACCAAACCCGGGAGCCTTGACGGCAACAGCCTGGAGTGTACCCCGGAGCTTGTTGACAATTATTGTGGCCAATGCTTCGCCTTCCACATCTTCCGCAATAATCAACAACGGCCTGTTGACTTGGATTGTCTTTTCCAAAACCGGCAGGATATCTGCCACCGCACTGATTTTGCGGTCGGTAATCAGAATATTGGGTTCTTCCAGTACCGCTTCCATCCGATCGGTGTCAGTCACCATATAGTGTGATATATAGCCGCGGTCAAACTGCATTCCTTCCACAACCTCCAGGGTAGTGCCGATCGTATTGGATTCCTCGACGGTGATTACGCCGTCCTTGCCAACCTTCTCCATAGCATCGGAAATCAGGACGCCGATCTCCGGATCATCTGCTGAAATGGAAGCAACCTGAGTAATCGCTTCTTTGGTCTCCACCGGCTTGGCAAGCTCTTCGATGCGGTTTACACAGATTTCCACCGCTTTTCCAATACCGCGCTTCAAAAACATCGGGTTGGCGCCAGCGGCAACGTTCTTCAGCCCTTCACGAATGATCGCCTGTGCCAGTACAGTGGCAGTGGTTGTGCCGTCGCCTGCCACATCGTTGGTCTTGGTGGCAACTTCTTTAACCAGCTGGACGCCCATGTTTTCAAAGGGATCTTCAAGTTCAATCTCTCTGGCAATGGTTACACCATCGTTGGTAATGGTGGGAGATCCATATTTCTTTTCCAGGACTACGTTCCTGCCTTTAGGGCCCAGTGTTACTTTCAACGCGTCTGCCAGAGTATTAACACCATTTTCCAGCTTTCTGCGCGCCTCTTCGCTAAACAGTAGATCTTTTGCCATTCTCTGTCACCTTCCTTTACTTAGTTAACCTACTACTGCCAATAAGTCAGATTCTTTCACAATCAGATACTCTTCGCCCTGGTACTTAACCTCTGTTCCGGCGTACTTGGCAAAAATAACCACATCGCCTTCTTTAACCTGTACCTTAATCAGTTCACCCTCGTCATTGTATTTGCCAGGGCCAACTGCCAAAACCTTTCCCTGCTGCGGCTTCTCCTTGGCATTGTCCGGCAGGAAGATTCCGCTGGCGGTTTTTTCTTCTGCCTCTAATACTTTAAGTATTACTCGGTCACCTAATGGTTTGAGATTCATTCGTGAGTACCTCCTTTTGTTATAACATGCTCTCTAACATTTGTTAGCACTCGATAAAGGCGAGTGCTAACCTATACCTATGATATAAAACCACTTTTTCAAATGCAAATATGTTCTCAGCCCAAAAAATAACGTAAAAGTCATTTGCTGCCATCCTTGTGCAATTATCTTTAATTTCCTCGCTCGCATGGCCTAATGCTAACATATTTGTTTACAGTAAAACAATCCGGTTCCTAATCACAGCCCCATCAGGCCAGCTGCAGCTGGGGGACAGCATTCAGATCCCAGCCATGAGCATGGCCAGCCAAGTGTTTGAAATGCCCGGCGCTTCCGATCATGGCAGCATTATCCGTACACAGCTCCGGCGGAGGGAAGCAAACTTCAATCTTCAATGCCTTAGCCAACTGCGCTGTCTCATGGCGCAGGCTCCTGTTGGCTGCCACCCCCCCGGACAAGATCACCTGACTGACTCTTTGGAACTGAGCGGCACGGATCAGCTTCGCCGCTAAAACGTCGACTATTGCCCACTGGTAACTGGCGGCAAAGTCCTCCAGGTTAATCTCTGCACCGGTTTGGCGGGCATGATTGATATAATTCAAGGCTGCGGTTTTCAACCCGCTGAAACTGAAGTCAAAGGTGTTTTCATTCCCCAACCCCCGGGGGAAACTGATTGCCTCCCGGTTTCCCGTCTCCGCCAGCCGGCTGATCTGCGGCCCTCCGGGATAAGGCAGGCCCAGCACCCGGGCAATCTTGTCAAAGGCTTCCCCTGCCGCATCGTCCCTGGTGCGCCCCAAAACCTCATAGCGGCCAAACTCGGGCACATACAGCAAATCTGTATGGCCTCCGGAAGCGGTAAGGCAGACAAAAGGAGGTTTCAACTCCGGATTGGCCAAGACATTGGCATAAATATGGCCTTCAATATGGTTGATGCCGACCAACGGCTTGCCCAAGGCAAACGCCAGTGATTTTGCCGCCTGCAGCCCCACCAAAAGCGCCCCGACCAATCCCGGGCCATAGGTTACGGCGATCAGGCCTATCTCTGTTAAGGTAGTGCCTGCATCATCCAGAGCTTTGTCGATAACCGGGAAAACCGCCTCGATATGCTTACGGGCTGCTATTTCCGGGACCACACCGCCAAAACGCTGATGCAAGTCCACCTGCGAGGCAATCACGTTTGACAAGATCCTTGTGCCGTCGGCAACCACCGCTGCCGCTGTCTCATCACAGCTAGTCTCTATTCCCAATGTCAGAAACGGCTTGGTATTCATCTTGATTCAGTTCCTTCCACATAATCAGTGCATCTTCCCCATCATCCAGGTAATACTTAGGCCGGACGCCGACAACACTGTAACCAAACTTTTCGTACAATGCCTGGGCTTTATAGTTGGAACGGCGTACTTCCAATGTCATCCGTCTGGCGCCCAGGCGGTAGGCATGGGCGGCGATGGCCTTAAGCAGCCGCGTGCCGATTCCCCGGCGGCGCCAGGAAGGATGGACTGCAATATTCGTAATGTGGCCTTCGTCCAGGATCAGCCACATTCCCACATAGCCCACTACCTGCCTGCCATTGCGCATTACAAAATAATGAGCACAATCGTTCTCAGTAATCTCGGAAACAAAAGCCCGCATCGACCAGGGCGTAGGGAACGAATGGCGCTCAATCACCTGCACGCCGGGAATGTCACTCACATTCATGACATCGATCCACAATCCGTCATCCATGATTCCTCTCCGTTGAACCAAATTGATACTCTGCGCTGCTTTTGCGCATATAAAACGGCAGCACCTGATACCAGTCCTGTTCTCTTCCCTGCCCAAGCAAGTGCAGCCCAAGTCCGGCAACACTGCTTGGCCGCAGCACTGCCTGCTCGTTTGGGGGAAAAACAGCATGCTCCAACCCGGCCAGGTGTTCCCGGTGCTGAAGCGCACCTTGGCCCACAAGCAAAACCGGCCTGGAATGGGAAGCCAACTCCAGAACCAGGTCACTGATTTTACAGTTGGACGCTGCTTTGACCGGTGCACCTTCGAGAAACGGCTGGGTGAAAACCTCACTGCGCCGGGCATCAATAATTGGATAGATCAAATGGGGATAGGCCCGGAACTGCCAGGCCAGCGCTTCCATGGCCGTTACAGGGATGATCGGTTTGCCAAGGCTGTAAGCGAAACCTTTGACGGTCGCCAGCCCAACACGAATCCCGGTAAACGATCCGGGGCCGGTAACCACTGCAAAGGCATCGACATCAGGCAGCCATATGCCTGAATCGGCCAGGGCTCTTTCCACAGCGGGGATGATCCGCTCGGAATGGCCGTTGTGAATCCGGAGCAAATACTCGGCCGCCAAGCCCTCGCTGCTGACAACCGCGGCACCACCCATACTTGTCGAAGTGTCAATTCCCAGAATGATCATGCCTGGACCACCACTCTCAGCTGGGATAACAGTCTTCGATAGCGCTCCCCATGGGCGGTGAGGATCAGCTCCCGCTGTTGAGGGGCTGTCTCCCTGATGACGATCTGCAGGTATTCTGCGGGCAGGTATTCCCGAATCCGGTTGCCCCACTCCACCAGGCAAATCCGGTTGCCAAAGAAGTATTCTTCATAGCCAAGATCCTCCAGGCTGGAGGGCTCGATCCGGTACACGTCAAAATGGTATACAGGGTATTGGCCTTCATATTGATTAATCAGCGTAAAGCTGGGGCTGGTGATTGTGGTTTCCAATATGCCCAGCCCGGCACCGATTCCCTTGGCCACCTGCGTTTTGCCTGCGCCCAGCTCGCCCTCGAGGCTGATTAAGTCCCCGGGCTGAAGCAGCCTGGCCAGGGCCATGCCAAATTCCTTAGTGTCCTGGGGGGATTCTGCAAGATATTTCACTGGTTGATTACCCTTTCAAATTTAGCTTCAGACAGATCAGGCACAATCTCACCGACAGGCTGTTGATGGTGATTGCGGATTACTGACGGATGATACCGGCCCAAAACATGCCTGTCACCACTATAGCCCAGATGTTCCAAAATGGCAAGCACCACCGGGGCCACAGCCCGGCTGCTGCCGTCGGCTATTTTCAAAGCCAGGCCCCAGCCGCGATCCGGCAGCGCAATGCAGTACACCGCTTCCGCACCTGACTTGGCCGCTAAACCATAACTGGCGAAAGCCCTCATCAGGATTGTGCACAACCGGTTTGTCCCTGCCACCATGTGGGGATGGCTGCTCATGGCACGCACAATCCGTTTCACCGCTGCGCGCCGCTGCGGCGGAAACCGGCGGGGATCAGCCAAGCGGGCCCATGCCAAGGCCATTTGAGTTATGGACAGGCCATACACGGGGACGCCGCAGCCGTCGGTACCCAAGGTTATTTTGTCCCCGGCAGCATCACAAAACTCGCTGATATATGTCAAAAGCATCTGCTGCAGAGGATGATCCGGGGACCGGTAGCTTTCGCGATCCCAGCCGTGATAAACACATAAAGCTAGCATTCCAGCATGTTTGCCGGAACAGTTGTTGTGCAGTTCGTGCGGCTCTGCCCCGGTGCGGATTAACACTTGATACAGGTGCGGTTCCCGCGGAGGGTGAATCCCACACTGAAGCGCATTGTAGTCAAGCCCGATCTTGGCCAAGATGGACGAAACTGCAGCCAGATGCTGCGGTTCCCCGTCGTGGGACGCACACATGACCGCCAGCTCCGGATCACTGAAACCAAAGCAATCACAAGCCCCCTGCTCCACGACAGGCAAAGCCTGGATAGGTTTGGCGGCGGAACGGAAATAAGCCTTTAACTGCGGATTACCCTGGCTGGCGATGATCGCCCCGTCAGGATCGACAATCACCCAATCGCCATAATGCACACTCTCCCCCATCTGGTTCCGATACACTCTTGCCACAATGCTTGCCATATGCTACCTCCGTTTTCTGCCGGCATCCCTAGCGCTCCTTTGCAGCTCCCACGAAATGAACAAACAGCTTGCCCATAGCGGGATCGCCGTTGATCATTAACTCAGGGTGCCACTGCACCCCCAGTACAAACCTGTGGTTGACGCTTTCAATGGCCTCCACCACTCCATCGCCGGCGGCGGCTGAAACCCGGAAACCGGAAGCAATCTGATCCAGCGCCTGGTGATGGAAGGAATTGACCCTCAGTGAAGTAGTTTCGAAAATCCGGGCCAACAGGCTGCCGGCCTCGATCGCCACTTCATGGGTGGGGTACCACGCCGGTGCCTGCTGCTGATGCTTGATCGGCTCCTGGATCTGGCTTTCAATATCTTGGATCAAACTTCCGCCGCAGGCCACGTTTAGCACCTGGGAGCCGCGGCAGACTGCCAGGATTGGAAGCTCTCGGGCCAGGGCGCCCCGGATCATGGCCAGATCCAAACAGTCCCTCCAAGGATCAATTATACCGCTTTTTGGATGCAATTCCTGGTTAAAATGGCTTGAATCAAGATCACTGCCTCCGGGAACCAATAACCCGGCGATTTGCCCCAGAATCGCTTCCAAGCAGGAATCATCCTGATAAGGAACAAGCACCGGGATGCCGCCCGCGGCGGCAACTGCCTGGACGTAGGCAGTATGGACATAAAACCGCCTGGGCTCCTCCCATTGGTGGCTGCAGGTAATACCAATCAACGGATTCATGGCTGTACCTCCCCCAAAAAAGAAAAACACTCAACATAGATGAGTGCTTTACAATTCGACCAAGCCCAGGCTGATCATAATGGCCCGATCGATTTCGCTCATGATTTCTTCATCCAAATGGGCTATTTTCTCCTTCAAGCGCCGTTTGTCAATGGTCCGCAGCTGCTCCAGGAGAATAACTGAGTCTTTGTCCAGGTTAAACTCAGCAGCCGGCAGCTCTATGTGAGTCGGCAGCTTGGCCTTTTTGATTTTCGACGTAATCGCGGCAATGATCGTGGTCGGGCTGTACTTGTTGCCGATATTGTTCTGGATGATCAAAACTGGCCTGACGCCGCCCTGTTCCGAGCCGATGACCGGATTGAGGTTGGCATAGAAGATATCCCCTCGCTTTACCGTCTGCTGCACATTATTCAGCCTCCGCCAACTGACTTTCGTACTGGTCAAGCAGCTGCTCATCAGTTCCTTCTTCAGCCAAGAGCAGGTTTATGGCTGCCATTGTTTGATATCCCTTTTTCAGCTGTTCGCGCAGGGCAACTCGCTTCCTGTGTAGAATATACATTTGGACGGCCTCCCGGATAAACTGGCTGCGGTTGCCGTTCCCTTCCCGCACTACCTGATCCACTTCCTTCAACAGCTTGTTGGGTACACAGACCACTATACGCTTTTTTTGGGCCAAAACCATTCACCTCTTGACAGAATAATGACCAGCATTTCCTTGACCAAAGGGTAACTCCATTATAATTTTGCAGAAAATGATTTGTCAATGTATGGAAAAATTGCACTTATCCACGAAATATGGTAATCTATTCATAGAGAGATTTCTAATTTCCATATTTTTGGGATATGACAATTTTCTTAAAAGAAGGTGTTATGCGATGATCGGCGACAATATCCAGCTGCGCAGAAAAAAAATGAAACTGAGCCAGGAAGCTTTGGCAAAGGGAGACTGGACCCGCAGCTATATCAGTCAGATCGAACGGGGGCGCATTCAACCCTCTCTCGACACGCTTTCCAAAATCGCACGCAAACTCGATACAACAGTTGCCGAATTGGTCGGTGATTATACGATACTGGCCAAGGCCAAAGCGGCCCTTCTCCACCCCGACATCTGCAGGCAATACCTGGCACAGCTTCCGAAAACACCTACGGTTATATTTCTAGAACAGCTAACAAATTCCCTGCTAACTAACAATGACCTGGACTGCCAATTGCCACCAAACCCTGAGCTTTATTACCTAACTGCTAGGGTACTCACTTTTAAGAAAAAATATCCACAGGCGGAAGCTGTCTTGCAAAAGGCGCTCAAGCTGTTTGATTCGATCTGGAGGATGCTGTTCTTAAACCAGCTTTGCTTCGTTTATCAGCAGTTGGATTACGTCGAGGCGTATGAGGGCGCCCTGGAACGGCTTAAAGAGCTAGCGGAGCCCATCGGAAATGTCCAGGAACTGGAGCTTTATCTGGCCAACGAGTTGAGGTACGAAACGGATCCCGTGCGCAGCGCTTATCTGGCCATGTTTATCCAATCGATCCAGTTGGGAGCCCAGTTTCAGAAGATCTTCGACAAATTCAACCGCTGAGCCTGCCTGATCAACACACCGGTTTGAATATTTGGTTGCATAGTAAAAGAGGGGCGCTGCCAGCGTCCCTCTTGTGATCTCATTCCTGAACCTAGGAAAACCTATCTTAGGCGTACATCCTCTTTGCGCAGTGTTTTTTCGGTTTCTTTATCAAACAACTGGCATTTGTTCATGTTGATTGCCACTTTATGCTGCTCGCCGCTGACGGCCGTGGTTCCGGCATCAACGCGGGCAATCAATTGTGGGATTTCCTCATCAAGTGACAGGTAGAGATATGTTTCAGCACCCATCGGTTCAATCACGTCCACCATTGCGGTGAAGGAATTCATCATTGAATCTACCGCTTCGCCGTATTGCACTCTGAATACGTTATAGTCTTCAATGTCTTCTGGGCGGATCCCAAAGACTACTTCCTTTTCAACGTAAGCATCGAGATTCTCGAAGTAAGGAACACGTTCACGTGGAATTTCCAGTCTGACTCTGCCCTCGATCGTCTCTACGAAGTAGCGATCATCTTCACGGGTCAGGATCATATTAATGAAGTTCATCGGCGGGCTGCCGATAAACCCGGCTACAAACGCGTTATTTGGATGATTGTAGATTACGAGCGGGCTGGCAACCTGTTGGATGATGCCGTCGCGCATAACCACAATCCGGTCTCCCATGGTCATGGCTTCAATCTGGTCGTGTGTTACATAGATGATTGTGGCCTGCAGCCTTTGATGCAGCTTGCTCAGCTCGGCCCTCATCTGCACCCTGAGTTTGGCGTCAAGGTTGGACAGAGGCTCGTCCATCAGAAATACTTTTGGTTCACGAACAACCGCCCGGCCTACGGCAACACGCTGGCGCTGACCACCGGATAGCTGTTTCGGTTTTCTATCAAGCAGGTTTTCAA
Source organism: Bacillota bacterium (assembly GCA_012520795.1). GTDB lineage: Bacteria > Bacillota > Limnochordia > Darwinibacteriales > DTU012 > DTU012. The sequence continues at coordinate 36,083 of JAAYNP010000117.1, read as the reverse complement.
TACCCAACATCCGTGCTGCTTCCTTAACACGGCGATCGATTTCAGTTTTAGGGAACTTGCGCAGCTTCAAGCCAAAAGCCATGTTATTATAAACATCCATATGAGGATACAAGGCATAGTTTTGGAACACCATAGCAATGTCTCTGTCTTTTGGAGGAATGTCATTAACAACAGTATCTCCAATAGAGATTGTCCCTTTAGTAATCTCTTCCAGTCCTGCAATCATCCGCAAAGTTGTTGTTTTTCCACACCCAGACGGGCCTACCAATACTACAAACTCTTTATCTCTAACTTCCAAATCTACATCATTTACTGCTATTACATTACCAAAACGCTTGGTAACACTGTTTAGCAATACCCTGGCCATTAATTACCCTCCTCTATATAAATTTAGCGCTTGGCTTATGGGATTCAATTGTGTGACTGGCTAAAAATTGCTACCTGCAAAACACCTCCTACCAACTATTCAATTCTATTTTACTTTTCCATTGTCAGTAGAGAGATCACAAACACTGCCTTGAAGCCAACTGAAAATCCACATGAATATCCTGCAAAAACCGACATTTTATCTGCTGAAACATACAACACTCGAGTATCTCTCTTACTCTGACTATTCCACAACCAAAATAAATATCCTTCTTTTCATTAATATATTTTTAAAGAGTCATTAAAGCCCATGACACCATTGGGCACACTCGCAATTAATATTCACCACGATTCGCTGGATTCCTGCTTTAGCTGGCGCATATTTCAAAACAGCTGCAATCGATAAAGCGGCCTGTATCAACAGGCCGCTTTATGACAAGGTAACCAGGTTTCAGGCTAGAATTTGACTGAGATTCCTGCCTTGGCAGTAGTACCGGTTTGGATCGATTCGTCGGCAAACGCGCCGCCGACATGCTTGATGCTCACGCCGATGCCGTTTGGTGCGTTGAAGGATGCTCCAACTGCGTAACCAATAGTTTCAGTATCGGAAACTGTCACTTCGCTGTTTACTTCAAGGCCGTCAATTGCAGGGAGCAAGCCCAGTTTGGTCTTGGCGCCGACAGTGTGGACCAGCCCTGAAGCCGGTGTCCATTTGCCGTTGTAGTTGGCTGTGACATCCAAGCCGTCAATTACTGCGAATGCTTTTTCGATTCCCAGATCTGCGCTTTCGGTCTTGATGCCTTCTTCGCCGCCAACTGCCATTACTGTTTCAACGTTGACTTTGTAACCTTCTACATCGGTTGCTGCGGTAAGGACTGCCTCGTCAAAGATTTGATCGTAGTCGGCAGTCAGCTGGATGCCAGCCTGGTTGGTAGCGATATTGACATAGAAACCGCTGTTCCGGCGTTCGCCCTCATGAATCCAGTTTTGGCCGCGGTCGTCAGCAGCTCTCGGGGCTTTGTCTGCCAGGTATTCAGGCTGCCAATCTTCAGAAATGACTTTGTATCCGCCGCGGACACTCAAGTTATCCATTACCTGGTACTGAGCTCCTACTGCCAGTATATACCGCAGTGCTCCTGCTTCTTCAGCTTCACCTTCACCTTCACCTTCATCCGCGGCTTCAGCTTCTTCAGTCAGATCGAATTCAGTGGCAACGGAAGCGCCAAGAATCAGATCATGCATCGGGCGGATTGCACCATCTACTGCTAGATGCACTGCATCCCAGTCGTGGACTACTACTGCACCGGCAGCAATGTTGTCCATGAACATGTCAGCCCGGAGGCCTTTAATTGACCTCTGCTCTTCGCTGGGGATACCGTAGAATCCCTTAAGGGTTACGGGCCCAACGTTCATGTTGCTCACACTGATACCGTACTGACCCTTGACTACACTGAATGGGCCGTAGTCGATATCCAGGCTGCCGAAGCGGGTTGTTGCTTCAGGCCCGCCGTACCAGAATGGGCCGTCGGTTTCGATATAAGCTTTTTTCAAGGACAGGTTGCTGGGATCCAGTTCCAGATCCAGGCCATTGCTGTTCTTGTCGCCGATGCCAAACTCCACAACAGCCCTGGTCTTTTCGTTGGCTGTGTCCAAACCGAAGTTCAGGCGCAGTTCTGAAGATGGGCGGGTTTCAATGTTACCCTCCAAATCTCTGTACCACTCGAGATTTGATTTCAACGAACCGTCAAATTTGATTCCGGCCGCAAACACTGAACCGGAAACTGCCAATACAAGCACTAATGCTATAACCATTATTGACTTCTTCATTCGGATTTTCCCCCTTAATCTGTTTAACTCATGCTTCTGTTCAGGCTACAGATTCTGGACAATCTATTATTTTTGAGCTTCACTGCTTCGAATGAAGGAATCGTTCCAACGAGTATCCATGTTCCCTCTGTTGCCGGATTCCTTCGGATAGTCTAACTGGCACGTCTCCTGCAGCGACTTGGCGTGGCTTGGCTGCCGCCGTCCCAATATTCCCCGGCTGTGTCGCCTTGGGGGAACTGTCACCTCCTTTCCTATCTTGCCATGGGAATACTGTGAACAGACAACCATAACTAACATAAGTTAGTTTCGCTGTAATGCAAACTGCAATACAACTTCGCTTTAGTTATTCTATTTATGCATCATAAGTCCTGCTAAACCCTATATGAAGTTGTTCCCAGCAATGGCACTTTCTGCAAAAACGGCGGTATTAAATAAAGCGGTCAAGTACGTAAGCCACTCCCGCCTGATCATGGGTTTTGGTGACAAAGTCCGCGACAGCTTGCACGGCTGCCGATGCATTACCCATGGCCACACCGATGCCTGCCCACTGGATCATCTCCAGATCATTGCCGCCGTCACCAATGGCCAGCACTTCATCGCGGCTGTACCCCAGCCGGGCAGCCAGATAGGCCAAAGCCTTGCCTTTAGTGGCATCGGGATGAGTAATCTCAATATAACGCTTTTTGGACTGGGTAATCTGTGCCGCAGCACCAAAACGGTTCTGTGCCAGGCCAATCTCAACAGCCACCTGATCCTCAGCGCCAACCGCCAGCATTTTCGTCCAAGCCCGGTTGCTGTCGGCGACAAAACGGTATAAATCGCCGACAGGGTGAGCTTCAGCTCCGGACATGCGCATATAGTACTCAACATTGGCATCGATCTTCTCCACAAACAGCTGATCATCATGGTAGGCCTGGATGGTCAGACCCCTGGTTTGCAGGTACCTGACAAGCTCCAGGGCAATCCCGGGCTCCAGTGGAGTGTGGGAAATCTCTTCACCGTTGATTCTTTTCAACAGCGCCCCATTGTAGCTGATCATAATCTGTTCCGGAGCCAGCTCCAGCATCCGCGCGTAGGGCAAAGCCCGGCAGTACATCCTCCCTGTCACCAGCACAACCTCCACGCCGAGCCTGCGGATGCGCCCGATTGCGTCGAGATTGGCCTGTGGTATGCTGCGGCGGCTGTCCATCAGTGTGTCGTCAATATCCACTGCAACAAGTCTAATCATTCCGATCCCCTTCGCCCTGATCTTTGCCAGCGGCATCAACACCCGTCAACACCGCCTCAGATGAGGCTGATGTTAATAATCCGGTTTTGCGCTGTCTGCTCTATTTCGATAATCTCGCCGATGGCTCCTGCTTCGATCTGATCCAGGATCAGCTGCAGATCAATCTGGGCCTGAATATCCTTTGGTACGAACTTCCAGAATACCTTGGCCAGGTTCACGGGAATTCTCAAGTTGGTCGTCTCTTCTCCATGTTCAAAAATTGCAACAACCACCTTGGTGGCCTTGGGTTGGCCGGCATAGCCAGCCGAATCCACCGCTTCCAGCAGCTTGACGCTTTCTTCAACACTGATTTTGCCCGCCTTCAACATCTCCAGGATCTGGATCTGCTCTTTACTGAATGCCATGGTTATCCCTCTCATGTCCGACAAGTATTGAGCCGCAGCCGACACGGGCCCGGATTGCAATCTCTTTACCAGGGCCGGACTGCCCGCTGATCGCTCCCACTACCTTATGCATTCCGCCGTCTTTGTGCTCCGATTGAACTGCAAAGTTGGCCAAGCCCACTCTCACCCGGCCAACGGAGGTTGAAGCATCCAGTCTAACCTGCAAATCAGGCATCTGAGGCAGCATACACTGCACTGAACTGTTCACTGTTTTGATGTCCAGTTCACTGAGCTCATGGCCGAAAGCCAGTGGGGATACCCGGACACTGCCGTTGGTCGAATCACAGGCGATCATGCGGCAGCTGCCGGTAAACTGAATCGAGCCGTTGGCCGTCCGCTGTTGAATCTGTTCCGCTTCCACAAAGTCGAGGTTGTTTGAACCGTTACCGGTCCAGATGTGCATTTTTTCTGCTTTCGTCTGCTTGATGGCTGCGGAACCGTTGAGGGTATCAACATCGATCATCTTCGCCAGAAGATTCGCCACCTGACAGCGGCCATTTGTCGAATTCAGAACCAGCCTGTATGGGCCTTTGCGGGGTAGAGAAAGATGAAAAGAGATGCTGGTATCCCCCCGCTCTTGGACATTGGCCTCAAGCTTGTCAACCACTGAACCTGCCTGCGGCAGTTCAACCTGGGTTACTTTTTCAAGTGCCGTTTCCCGGTCTTTTGCCCGGACCCTTTGGGTGACTACCAGTTTGTAACCTTCCCCTTCCCAGCCCTCAACGACGATGGAACCGTTGAGAGTCCGCAGGGATACTGGTATTTCCGCCAAGCCTTGCGCAAAACTGCCCTCCACTTCCTCGGTAAACTCATGGGTTTCATTGGCCATCCCGCTCAAAAACGGGAGCTTCGTAAACCAGCGCTGGATATTCCCCAGCTGTTCCGGTATTCCCGAATCCTCCAGTCTCGCCTCCACCGACTGGCTGAACCGCTCCGCCGCCCGCTCAATCTTCCTGGCCAATTCTTCGCTTTGCTTTTCAATCCTGCGCCAGACATCGTCGGATTTCGCCTGCCTTGGAGCCTCTTCCTCCAAAGCTTCAAGCAGCTCAACAGCTTCTTGGGCTGTAATCTTGCCTGATTCAACCATTTTCAGAATCAACAACCGCTCTTCATACATAGTCCTTTTACCTCCCTACTTCTTTAACAGCTTGATGGCTTCTTCAGCCGTAATCTCGCCTTCGTTAAGGGCCTTGAGGATCTCCTTGCGGTGTGAATCGGCCTCTTGATGCTCAACCCGGTAACCGAGAGACTCAATAACCTGATCCAGCCTGCTGCGGACTGTCGGGTAAGACATTCCCAAAAGCCGTTCCACCTCTTTAATGTTGCCCCGGGATGCCAAAAACACCTCCACAAACTGCTGCTGTTCGGTGGTAAGTTGGCAGAATTTGCATGGGGCAAAGCGTCCCGCCAAAGTGGTATCGCAGCTCTTGCAGTGAAGTTTGATGATATCCATTCGATTTCCGCAAACAGGGCATTTACTAACCAACAATCTTTCCAAAATCAAACCACCTCCTTAACATATTTAAGATCTCAACTTTATATCAGTCACCTATCTTAATTATATAAATCCACATATTGATTTTGTCAAGGTCTGTCTTAAATATTTTTAACCGAAGCTTTATTTTCGATGCCAACAGGGATTAATGCCCTAACAGCGAATATATTTGATAGCATGCAGCGGAGGTAAAACCATGCACAAGATGCGGTTCAAGATACTGCTGGCGGTTTTGGCCCTGCTAATGGGGTGCATCGGTAGTTCTCAGACAAGAGAGTATAAGATTGACGGCGTTATCTACGTTAAAGATGCCCAGGTCCCCATTGCCGACGCACAGATTGCCATCACTGCAGGGCCTAAGAACTTTGCGATTCGTTCCGGCATGGACGGGCGCTTTTCTATTACGCTGCGGACGGCACTGAAAAGCGTGAAGCTTGCGGTGGAGTATGCATACTTCCAACCGTATCACGGCACAATCAAGCTGGGCGTAGACAAAGAGCTTTCACTGCTGATCGAACTCTCGCCCGAGAATGAAGGATACAGCCTGGTGGCGGGTAGGATAGATTATGCGCTTCCGGAAGTTCCCCCCGTCAGTCTGGAGGCTTGCTGTGATGCAGCTTTTGAACCGGCCTGGTTTGAACCCCAGGAGGAGTTAGCCGAAGTCATTGTGGAGCCATATACATATAGTGAGGCTGTTGCCCGTGAAATTGGCAGGGCAATTGAGGCAGACGGCTTCACACTCTATCCGGAAGCGGGAATCATCGTCTATCGGAAACCAGAAAAACTGACCATTGAGGAGTTTGCCAGTTCAGCAGCAGCTCATCCCCTGGTCAAAACTGCCGGGATCAACTATCCCGTTTACCCCCTGGCTGCCGCGGCGGCAGAAGAGCAGTTGATCATCTCGCCGAACGATCCGGGATATGCACACCAGTGGAACCTGGCAGCTGTCTACCTGCCCTTTGCCTGGCCGCAGGTAGGAAGCGGCGCCAAGGTTCGGATCGCGGTATTGGATACCCTGGTGGATACCGGCCATCCAGATCTGCAGCAGAACCTGAACTTGGAAGAAGCTTACAACGTGGTCAGACAAAGCCGGGATGTCAGCGACTACCCCGGCAGGATCACCCAAGCCCCCTACAGCCACGGAACCCATGTAATCGGGATTATCGGTGCCACCACAGACAATGCTGAGGGAGTTGCGGGAGTTGCCTGGGGCATCAATGTAGAGATTATTCCCATTGTCGTCCTTGATGAAAACAACAGAGGGGCCCTCAGCAATGTTATCGCGGGAATTCAAAAGGCGATCGATCTGGATGTCGACATCATCAACATGAGCCTGGGTGTCAGTCTCAGAAACCCGGATCAGCATCCGCTTTACGAAAAGATCCGGGAAGCTGACGTTGCCGGGATCATCATGGTAGCATCAGCCGGCAATGACAATCAGCTCGTATACCCGGCGGGGTATCCTGAGGTGATTGCTGCCGGTGCCACCACATACGAACACCAGATTGCAGAATTCTCGGCCAAGGACGGGGTCGCCCTGTTTGCCCCGGGAGGTTCCCATACCGAATCCGAACCGGCAATCTACAGTACCGATCTGGTCGGCCCCAGTGCCGGGGGTTACAGCTTTGCCCGGGGAACGTCAATGGCCGCGCCGCACATAGCGGGCATTGCGGCGCTTGTGAAAAGCACCTACCCCAATATAACCAAATCAGAAGTAGAAGATCTATTATGGAATACGGGGATCGTGCTTGATCCGGCTCAACCGTACCAGCGCATAGTAAATGCATATGCTGCCATCACCGAAACACCCCTCAGCAGTGCAGTTCTCTGTTTTATCGATCACACCACAGGAGCCGTCCATCAAGCGGAATTTGATCAAGACCGGCATTTCCAACGGCTTCTGCCCCCCGGTTTGTACCAGGTTGCGGCGCATATTGACAGCAATCAAGATCAAGCTGTCAATATTGGAGAGTGGTATTACCAGTCAGAGGTCCTGGTCGAACTCGGGCAGCATATTGTTGACTTGGACATTCGTTTAGATATCTTTCAGTAAGGTCGCAAGGAGGTTAAACAATGAAGAAAATCGTTATCTGTCTAATCGCAGGCCTGTTTTTGATGGCAAACGCGGGATCAGCCCAGAACAACTACAATACCACCTTTGGTGCTGATTTCCATCTCAATACCATACACTTCGATCATCTCTTCGACAATGGTGAGCCGCAAACCATCAGCACATGGGAATTGGCGATCAAAGGTAAGGTAGAGCCAACGTCTGATCTGGTCCTGTTGATTGATCACGCATTGGGGAACGCCCCCAAAACCAGCAATCCCACCTTGGCAGAGAATGCTTCTCTATCAGCCGATTATACTCAGGCCGTACTGCTCTACCAGTTTTTCCAGGATGACCCGATGAGCATTTATGGAGGTATCGGTTATCATTTTGTCCACAATTTCTTCAAAAACCTGGTCGAGCAAAACGGCGAGCTGATCAACTATGTGTGGCTGGAAGGCAGCGGATTCATAGCAGCATCACAAGTGAATTTCTACGTCTTGGACAAAGTGACAGTGAAGGCACTGATCCAGGCTGCGCCGTGGTATAATTGGAGTTATCGCGTCAAGGGCTACATCAAAGACACCGGCGGCTCAAAATACGGTTATCTTGTGACTGCCGAATACGACCTCAATGATCGCTGGGTGATCCGGGCAGAGTATGGAGGAACCAGGACGACCGTACATGAGATTGAGGTTTCGGATGGCTTCACGATCAACAGAAACACCTTTACCTCAGGCGGGCTCCAGATTGGAGTCAGCTACAAGTTTTAACGGCAGAATGAAAAGGCGCTCTTTTGCAGCTTAAAAGAGCGCCGATGTTTTTTTAAGCAACTGCCTTTCACTCTTCATGCATATACTGGTAAATCTCCTCCGCCAGCTTCCGGTCGATGCCCTCCACATCCTGCAGCTGTTCCACGGTTGCCGCTCTAATCTTTTTGACGCTGCCGAAATGCTTCAGCAGCGCTTTTTTGCGTTTGGGCCCCACACCGGGAATTTGATCCAGGATCGATTTCCGCCCATCCTTACCCCTCAATTGCCGATGATAGGCCAGGGCGAAGCGGTGCGCTTCATCCCGGATCCGCTGGACCAGGTGCAATCCCTGGGATTCCGGCGGCAGGATCACGGGAGCGGCCTTGCCTTCAAGATACACTTCCTCATTCCGTTCCGCCAGGCTGATAAAGGGAATCGTCAGCCCCAGTTCATCCCGGGCGGCAGCGGCTGAACTCAACTGCCCTTTGCCGCCGTCGATCAAGACCAGGTCGGGAAAGTCGCTGAAGGATGTTGTCTCCATTTCCCCCTGCTGTTCCCGCAGCCCCCTGGTGAAACGGCGGCGGATTACTTCCTGCATGGCCAGGTAATCGTTGGGGGCGCTTTCCACTGACTGGATCTTGAAGCGCCGGTAGTGATCCTTGGCCGCAGTGCCGTCAATCATCACCACCATCGAGGCTACTATGTGGCTGCTTTGGATATTGGAGATATCGAAAGCTTCAATGCGCCGAGGCGGCTCTTCCAGCCCCACCAGGTGCGCCAGTTCCCACAACCCCCTGGTAATGGCCTTCGCCTTCTGTTCCTCCCGGGACCGGAGCACGTCCAGCACCTCCTGAGCATTGGCGGTAACCATATCGATTAGTGCCTTCTTTGCACCCCGCTTCGGATGATGGAAGTACACTTTGCTGCCCCGCAGTTCGCTCAGCCACCGACTTAACAGATCTGTTTCAGTCAACTCTCCACTGGTGAGCACTTCTTTGGGAATCATGGCTTGGTCCGTGTAATACTGCTTGATAAAGGCCGTCAAGATTTCGCTGGAGGAATCGTCAAGGCTGCAGTCGAGGATGAAATGCTCCCGGCCAATCAGTTTCCCTCCCCGGACGAAGAAAACCTGGGCGCAAGCCAAATCTTCGTCCCGGGCAAGCCCGAACAGATCCTGGTCGATTTCCTGAGGGGCAACAATTTTCTGTCTGGCCACAATCTGCTCCAAACTGGCGATTCGGTCCCGGAGCCTGGCAGCCTGTTCGAACTTCAGTTCAGCGCTGGCCTGCATCATCCTCGCCTTCAAGCTGGGAATCAACCGTTCATGCCTGCCTTCCAGAAACAGGCACACTTCATCCACAATGCCCTGGTAATCAGCTTTGCTGATCAAGCGGGCACAAGGCCCGGCACAGCGCCCGATATGATAATTCAGGCAAGGCCGGTCCTGTTGGCCTTCTTGGATCTCTTTGCCGCAGGTGCGGATCTGAAACAGCCTCTGCAGCACCCTAATCGTATCCCGCACTGCTGCCGCATTGGTGTAAGGCCCGTAATAGCGGGCTCCGTCCTTTAACCTTTTCCGCACCAAAAGCACCCGGGGGAAGTCTTCATTGACTGTGACTTTAATGTATGGATAGGTCTTGTCATCCTTTAACCGGACATTAAACCAAGGCGAGTGCTCCTTGATCAGGTTGTTTTCCAGAATTAGGGCCTCAAGCTCGGAATCGGTGACAATATATTCTAGATCCGCCACCTGTTCCACCAACAGGCGGATGCGGGGCGATGGGTGTTTCTTCTTTTGGAAGTATGATCTCACTCGATTGCGCAAATTCACAGCCTTGCCCACATAGAGAATCTGGCCGTCTTTTGCCTTCATAAGATAGACTCCCGGTTTTGCGGGCAAGTGCTTAAGCTTCTCTTGTAAGTTCATAGCTCTCCTCTCTGTGCTTTTGCAGAAGTGGTTTCAAAAACTGGCCGGTATATGAATGGGGATGTCCGGCAACCTCTTCCGGAGTCCCGGTGGCCACTACAGTACCGCCGCCATTTCCCCCTTCCGGGCCAAGATCGATGATAAAGTCGGCAGTCTTGATCACATCCAGGTTGTGTTCAATCACCAACACTGTATCGCCGCTGTCCACCAACCGCTGCAGCACCTGTAAAAGCCTGCGGATATCTTCAAAATGAAGGCCGGTGGTAGGCTCGTCAAGGATGTAAAGCGTCCTGCCGTTGCTGCGGCGGCTGAGTTCCGTCGCCAGCTTCACCCGCTGAGCTTCTCCACCCGACAGTTGGGTCGCCGGCTGGCCAAGCCTGATATACCCTAAACCCACATCCTTAAGGGTATTCAGTTTGCGATAAACCTTGGGGATCGGCTCAAAAAAACTCACCGCTTCATCCACAGTCATTTCCAATACATCCGCAATAGATTTGCTCTTATAGCGGACTTCCAGTGTTTCCCGGTTATAGCGTTTGCCTTTGCACACTTCACATGGTACATACACATCCGGCAAAAAATGCATCTCGATCTTGATAATCCCGTCACCGCGGCAGGCCTCGCAGCGGCCTCCCTTGACATTGAAGGAAAACCGGCCGGGCTTGTAGCCCCGGATTTTTGCCTCAGGAGTCATGGCATACAGCTCCCGGATCCCGTCGAAGGCTCCGGTGTAAGTAGCAGGGTTTGAACGGGGTGTCCTGCCAATCGGCGATTGATCAATATTGATCACTTTATCAAGGTATTCGATTCCTTCAACCTGATCATGGGCGCCCGGTCTTTCCGAGCTGCGGTGCAGCTCATGCGCGAGCCGTTTGTAGAGAATCTCATTGACCAAGGTGCTCTTGCCCGAACCGGATACACCGGTGACACAGATAAACATCCCCAGGGGAACCTCCACATCAATACTGCGGAGGTTGTTTTCTCTCGCTCCAATCACCTTCACCGTCTTGCCGTTCGGCTTGCGCCTGACTCTGGGGACTGGAATCTGCCGTTTTCCGGACAAATACTGCCCGGTCAGGGATTCCTCAGCCCGGCAAATGGCAGCATAATCACCGGTGGCCACAATCTGGCCCCCGTTGGCCCCCGCGCCGGGGCCGATGTCGATGATCCAATCCGCCGCCTGCATCGTCTCGTGATCATGCTCAACAACAATGAGCGTATTGCCGAGATCCCGCAGCCGTTTCAAGGCATCCAACAGCCGTTTGTTATCCCGCTGGTGCAGACCGATGCTCGGCTCATCCAGAATGTACAGCACACCCATGAGGCTTGAGCCAATCTGAGTCGCCAAACGGATCCGCTGTGACTCGCCGCCGGACAGCGTGGCGGCCGCCCGGTCCAAAGTGAGATAACCCAAACCTACGTTGTTCAGGAAGCTCAATCTTTCACTGATTTCCTTCAGGACCTGATTGGCAATCAGCTGATCCCGCGGCGCCAGCTTCAGCTTTCCGAAGAAATCCAAGCTGCCGCATACGGGTAATGCCGACACCTCCATGATGTTCAGGCCACCAACGGTGACAGCCAGCACTTCAGGCCGGAGCCTTCTGCCTTGGCAGGTGGCACACTCCCGTTCACTCATGTACTGTTCCAATTCCTGCCGGACCCAATCGGAAGAGCTTTCCCTGTAGCGCCGGTTGAGGTATGGAATCAGGCCTTCGTAGGCTGCCTCATAGATCCGCTTCCTGCCGTGGCGGTTGGTATATTCGAAATGGACCGGCTTTGCCGCACCGTTGAGGAGAAGACCTATGCTTTCTTTGGAAAGGGCTTTAAGGGGCTGATCAGGATCAATGCCGTATTCTCTGCAGACAGCAGCCAAAATGGACGCAAGCCACTGGCTCTTGCTGCCGCGCCATGGGATCAAAGCCCCGGAATTGATCGACAAATCCCTATCGAGAATCAAGTCGGGGTCCAACTCCAGCTTGCGGCCCAGCCCGTCACAGGCGGGGCAGGCTCCGTATGGGCTGTTGAAAGAAAACATCCTCGGGGTCAGCTCTTCCATGGAGATGCCGCAGTCGGCACAGGCGAAATTCTCACTGAACAGCAGTTCTTCCCGGCCGATTACATCGACCACAACCACTCCGCTGCCGTAACGGAGAGCTGTCTCGATTGAATCGGTGAGCCTAGTTGTAATGTTCGGGCGGATGATAATCCGGTCAACAACGATCTCAATCGTATGCTTCTTGTTTTTGTCCAAATCAAACTCATCGGTTACTTCACGCGGTTCCCCGTCAACCCGGATCCGGACAAACCCGTCCTTGCGGATGCCTTCCAAAACCTTGCGGTGTTCACCTTTGCGGCCCCTGATCACCGGTGCCAGGATCTGCAGCCGAGTGCCTTCCGCCAGAGAAAGGAGCTGATCGACGATCTGCTGTATTGACTGGCGGCTGATCGGCTTGCCGCAGTTGGGGCAGTGAGGCTTGCCCACCCTCGCATACAGCAGGCGCAGGTAATCGTAGACCTCGGTGATCGTCCCCACAGTGGAGCGGGGGTTGCGGCTCGTTGAGCGCTGGTCTATTGAAATGGCCGGCGACAGTCCTTCTATGGAATCGACATCCGGCTTGTCCATCTGCCCCAGAAACTGGCGGGCATAGGCGGACAGGGATTCAACGTAGCGCCGTTGGCCTTCGGCGTATATGGTATCAAAAGCCAATGATGATTTCCCCGAGCCGGACAGACCAGTAATCACGACCAGTTTATCCCTGGGAATCTCCACATCTATGCTCTTCAAATTATGCTGCCTTGCTCCCTTGATGATAATCTTATCCAGACTCAATCGGTTAACCCCGCTTCCTGACGCAATTCTTTGATCCGATCTCTAAGCTGGGCCGCGAGCTCAAACTCCAGTTCATTTGCGGCCTGGAACATCTGCTTTTCCAAATCTTTAATGTGGCTGGCAATCTCTTTTAACGTGGCTTTGTCCGGCACCAGATCCACCTGGTAATCAGGGCTGTCTTCCGCTGCCCGGACAGCCTGGACAATATCTTTGACTTCTTTCTGGATTGTCTGGGGAGTGATTCCATGCTTTGCATTGTACTCCATCTGCAGCCTGCGGCGGCGATTCGTCTCAGAAATGGCGATTTCCATCGATTTGGTGATGGTGTCGGCGTACATCACCACCCGGCCGTTGACATTCCGGGCGGCCCGCCCGATGGTCTGAATCAATGATCGTTCTGAACGGAGAAAACCCTCCTTGTCCGCATCCAGGATTGCCACCAAAGATACTTCCGGCAGATCCAGGCCTTCCCGCAGCAGGTTGATGCCGACCAGGACATCAAATTCGCCTGTGCGGAGATCCCTTAAAATCTCCACCCGGTCCAGAGTCTCAATGTCCGAGTGGAGATAGCGCACCTTAATCCCCACGTCCGCCAGGTAATCTGTTAAGTCTTCCGCCATTTTCTTGGTCAGAGTGGTGACCAAGACCCGCTCATTGCGGGCAACGGTCTTCTCAATTTCATCCAAAAGGTCGTCGATCTGGCCCTTAACCGGGCGGACAGCAATCTCGGGATCCACCAAGCCCGTAGGCCTTAAGATCTGTTCCACCCGCTGCTGTTCATGCTCGATTTCGTATGGCCCGGGTGTCGCCGATACAAAGATCACCTGATTGATATGGCCCTCAAACTCGGGAAAAGTCAGCGGCCGGTTATCCAGTGCCGACGGCAGGCGGAACCCGTATTTCACCAAGGTTTCCTTCCGTGACCGATCCCCGTGGTACATGCCCCGTATCTGGGGAATGGTCACATGCGATTCGTCAATAAATAAGAGGAAGTCCTTGGGGAAATAATCCAGAAGAGTGGAAGGCATTTCCCCGGAAGCCCGGCCCGAGAGGTGGCGGGAGTAGTTTTCGATCCCCTGACAATAACCCATCTGGGTCAGCATCTCCAGATCATAGCGGGTCCGCTGCTCCAACCGCTGGGCTTCCAGAAGTTTGTTTTCTGCCTTCAGCTTCTGCAACTGTTCCTCAAGCTCCAGCTCAATGGACTTGATCGCCCGTTTCAGTTTCTTCTTTGACGTTACGAAGTGGGAAGCGGGATAGATCATGATTTCTTCATTTTCCGCCAGCACTTCCCCTGTAATGGGGTCCAATTCCAGAATCCGCTCCACCTCGTCACCAAACAGCTCTATCCGGACAACATTGTCGCTGTAGGCCGGGATAATCTCAATCACATCACCCCGCACCCTGAAGGTTCCCCGTTGAAAACCGATGTCGTTGCGGTCATACTGGATCCCCACCAGGCGGCGCAGGATATGGTCCCGGTCCCGGAATTCGCCACTTTTCAGGGACAAAGTGAGGCCAATGTAATCCTCCGGAGAACCCAAGCCATAGATACAGGAAACACTGGCAACAATAACTACATCGCGGCGCTGCAGCAGCGCACTGGTTGCTGCGTGGCGTAGCCGGTCAATCTCATCATTGATCGAAGCGTCTTTTTCAATATAGGTGTCGCTTTGGGGTACATAGGCCTCCGGCTGGTAATAATCGTAATAGCTGACAAAATAGTGCACCGCATTGTGGAGAAAAAACTCCCGGAATTCATTGCACAGCTGGGCAGCCAAGGTCTTGTTATGGGCAATCACCAGCGTTGGCTTTTGCGCAGCCTCAATTACCTTGGCCATGGTATAAGTTTTCCCCGAACCGGTAACCCCGAGCAAAGTCTGGGCCCGCAAGCCGCCTTTGATGCCTTCGGCCAGTTTGGCAATGGCCTGCGGCTGATCCCCGGCAGGCTCAAATGGTGCCGTAACATGAAATGGCCTTGATTCCATCGTTTCCCCTCTTTCCTGCCCGACGAAGCCGGACATGCGTTCTCCGTACATATGTCCGCATGAATTTTCATTTTCCTTCTTGAAATACTTACTGAAGCAATTGCTATTATACCATAGATGAAAGGATGAGAATACATGAAGGAAATCCTTGTCATGGTGGAAATCCCAAAGGGCAGCCGCAACAAATATGAGTACAACCCTGAAGACGGCTTGTTCTACCTGGATCGGATGCTTTTCTCCGCAGTCCATTACCCTGCGGACTACGGATTCATCCCGGAAACCCTGGCGGAAGACGGCGACCCCCTCGATGCCCTGGTACTGGTGGGTGAAGCCACATTTCCAGGATGCATGATCCGCTCCAAGCCTGTGGGAGTGTTTGACATGTGGGACGAAAAGGGGCCCGACAAAAAAATCCTTTGTGTACCCGTGCGGGATCCCCAATGGAACTGGGTCAACGATCTCCATGATGTGCCGGAACACCTGCTCCACGAAGTGACCCACTTTTTCCAGGTTTACAAAGAATTGGAGAAAAAGAAAACCAGGACCGGCAGCTGGCATCCGCGCCAGACAGCCAGTGAAGTCATTGAAGAAGCCATCGCCAGTTACCGCAGCGCAAACAATCAGTAATCAGCCGCATCGTCACCGATCTCCGGGGAATCATCCAATTGCTCTCCCTGCCGTTCATTTTCCTGTTCATATTCCTGTTCATTTGGTACACCGTTTACGTATCGATCGTCCCCTGCCGGATCAGGTTCCTCCTGCACTGATCCGCCTGGGCTTGCAGGAGCATCCGGTTCGAGTTCAGCCCGGGTTTCCATAGTGGCCAGTTCATCAGCAGCTGCCTCAGACGGTTCCTCAGCCAGTTCCTCCGCCGGTTCCTCAATTGGCTCCTCAGCCAGTTCCTCCGCCGGTTCTGCCTGCGGTTCCGGGTAGATCAGCACCTGCGATACCGGTACCAAGTCAATCCCGGCAGCCACAATCTCGGGAATCATCTCCCAGACGGCAGCTACTGTTGCCGAACGGACGTGGCCAATCGCGACAGCTGACCCGGTGCGGCCCGCCTGCTGGATAATCCGCCTAAGCTGCGTTTTTACTGCTTCCACTTCATTAACATTGTCGATAAACAGGCTGTTCACTGCATAAGGAATCCCCACCTTGGAAGCAACTGTGCCGGCTGTAGACAAGGGTGTTGTATAGCTGTCCAGAAAATACAAGCCCTTGGATTTGAGCATCTCCAGTATGATGGCCATAACCTCCGGATCTGTAGTGACTTTCGATCCCATATGGTTATTAACGCCGGCGATCATCGGCAGGTGATCTATATTTGCTTCCAAAAGCTCCCTGATCTCGTCAGCGCCCATTGATGCCAGAATCCCGCCTTCGCCAAGTTCCACATAGGCATTGAGGGCTTCCATCGGCTGATGGAGGATCACTTCGTGGCCGCTGGCGAAAGCCAGTTGGGCCAGGCGGGATGATTCGGCCAAATGGGGGATGATCGCCACAGTAAGCGGAAACGGGTACTGCAAGAATGATTCGGTGTAGCTGGAAGAGTAGCCCCAGTCATCGATCACAAGCGCCAGCTTAGGCCTGAGGCCGCCTCTTTGATCAGCGGGAGAAAGCTGTTTGATCCACAGTTGAAGGCTGTTGTTCTCGTCCAGCTGATCGATTGCCGGTTTGGCATCAGCAGTTTGAACGCCGGCTTCACAGCCCGGCAGATCATGCACCCTCAGCACCATGCAGGCTGAAATCTCGTCAGCGAGGTATTCAATCCGCACAGGCCACCCATAGCGGAACTCCAATTCCGCTGCAATGCCTGTAATCAGCTCGGTGAATTCCAGATCTGGACTGGTGGGAACAATCAGGTGTTTCGCCAGGTTCTTGGTTGAGTCAGTCAAGCTTTCCAAGAGCAGATAACCCTGTTGATCCAAATGCTCCCCCACAAAGGAAAGCTTGTCCACAAAGGCCAAAAAAGGATCCTCGCCCTCCTGCCCAACTTCTGGCTGCCCGACATCTGTTTTTTCCGGGGAGTCCACACCGGCAGCCAGCTTATGCAAGGAAAACCAGACCAACGTGATGCTTAAACAGCAGCACGCCAGAATCAAGGCAATTCTCAGCTGATATTGTCTAACCAATGGTTTTTGCTGCATCAGGCTCACCTCTTCAGATTCCGCCACCACTGCTTGAGGGTGCGCAGCAGCCATGTCTCGCGCATCACCATGTATACCGACTGGTTCGGCTGCGGCACCGGAATGAACCCCAGGGGAGGAATCTTGCCTTTAAACTTAATCTGGCGCGGCGGGCGTTTTTCGATCACATTCTGGACAGTAAGGATGGGATCAATGATCCACGGGCCGATTTCGGAAATCAACTGCTGCGGGCTGGTAATGCTGATATCATTGATCTGCAGGATCACATCCCCCCTTGACAAGCCCATTATTGCCGCAGGCGAATTCGGGTAAATATCCAGGACCATTACACCGTTGTTGTAGGTGAAAACCGAAGCCCGGTTTTTCTCCCGCTGCTGCCCGAAGCGAATCACAAATTCGTGGCCCAAGGGAGCGAACAAAACGGGAATCAGCTTCAAATAAGGATAGCGGTCCGCCAGAAAAGTCAGGCCCAAAAGGGCTATGCTGTAGAAAAACAGGTTCCGGGCTGCATAGGCGGCTTTGGATTCTGGAAGGCTGGACATTGCAATATCGCTGTACCCCAGCCCGGCGAAAATTGGTGACATCCTGAACACCAGAGTCAAGCCGGCCGGGATCAGAATCTCCGGACGCAAAAGCGGCCACCAGTCAGGCATGCTAATTGCCGATTCCAGCGCTGAAATGGGCTCCACACTAGCCAGGACGGCAACGAAGGGCAGGGGCCAAAACCGCTGCATGCTGAACCCACCCACGACCTTGCCCTCACTATCCTGGATATAAACAGGCATGGCGTTGCGGTGCCCGTTTAAGAAGATCAACAAAGCTTCTACCAAGTGCAGCACGCCCACCAGGCCCATTATCGATGTGACATTAATCTTGGGGACTCCGAAGACCAAATGCACAAGGCTTACAATTCCCCCTGCATAGGCAAAACACATGAACCGGGGATTGAACAGCATCAGCAATAAAGCTGTTAACCAAACAAACAGGATTCCTGAACTGGACAAGGTGATTCCCAGCATGACAAAAACAACGCTGGCGGCAATGCCCCCCAGCAATCCATAGCCAAAGCTGACCGCAGTCTCTTTCCATGGAGTGCCCCTGTTGAGCCCAAACAACCGCTGCTGCATCAGGTAAACCCGCCGGTATTGACTGTAGACTATCGAACCCAAAAACAAAAGGAGCATAAGATAGACTGGATCCAATAGAATCAAAGGCAGCATCCTGAACAATAAAGCAATTACCTTTGGCAAGTTACCCACAAGTCCAACCTCCATTTAGATAAAACCCCGGAGGCCGGGGTTTGCACTTATTCTCCACCAATCTGAGCGGCGATGATTTCAACAGCTTTGTCCAACTGCCGATCCACTTCCGCTTCGCCAAGGAAGATGGCTTCCATCTCCTCGTCGCTGATTTCCAGCTCATAATCGGGCTCAATCCCTGATTCGTTGATATCATGGCCCCAGGCAGTCAAATAAACTTGTGCCGTCAGGCTGAGCGCCCCTCCGTCACGCAGCGGAATCACTGATTGGACTAGGCCTTTACCGAATGTTGTTGTTCCCACAAGGACTGCCAAGCCGTGATCCCGCAGTGCTCCGGCGACAATTTCCGAGGCACTGGCACTTGAACCGTTAACCAAAATCACCATAGGAACGGGCTTTCTTGTCCCGGCTTCCACCGCCTCCCAGCTTGCCCGGTCACCATTGCGATCTTCAAGATGAACAATCGGCCCGCTGGCTATGAATTCATCGGCGACCTCGATCGCTGCGCCCAAGGGGCCGCCGGGATTGAACCGCAGGTCAAGAATGAGGCCCTGCATACCCCCAGCCTCCAGCTGGTCCAAAGCTGCCACCAATTCATCGTGTGTACGATCAGAAAAAGATGCCAGACGGATGTATCCGATTCCCGGCTGAACCATTTTCACTTCTTCAATTGACATGACATTAATGATGTCCCGGACAATGGTCACGTCAAATTCCTCTTCATCGCGGCGGATGGTGATCGTTACTTCCGTTCCCGGTTCTCCCCGCATCAGGCTGGCAGCCTCTTCGGTAGTCATGAACTCGGTACTGCGCTCGCCAATCCGGATAATCTGATCGCTGCCCCGCAGCCCAGCCCGTTCACCGGGTGTGCCCTTAATGGGAGAAACAATGGTCAGCAGCTCGTCACGGATGCCGATCACAATCCCGATGCCACCGAAAACACCACTGGTATCACTGATCAGGCTTTCATAAGCATTCTGGTCCATCAGCCGCGTATAGGGATCTTCAAGGGCTTCCGCCAGCATCCCCGTGATATTTCCAGTTCGGGCATAGGCGCTGAGCAGATCCGCCACATTAACCGGTTTGTAAAAACTGAACCTGACCAAAGACACAACTTCCAGCAGATGATCCAGGTCCGTGCTGCCTGCTTTTTGTTCAACTCCCCCAACACTGGAGAGTACTGAGCCATACGCAAAAGCTGCAACCAATAGTGCCAACGCTGTGCCCAGGATTAGAATCCTGCGTTTCATGGGGCCACCCCTTTACTACCAATTCTATTCAACTGCCCAATCAATATTACGGTGCTGCCTTGTATCAATTCTCATTGTTGAGATAAAAGTCCTGCAATCACGATCCATTAACTCAACCAAATCCAGGGATCGACATGCTGCTGATCCTGACGCACTTCGAAATGCAGGTGCGGGCCTGTGCTGAGGCCAGTTGAGCCTGCAAGGGCAATTGTTTCGCCTGCTTGAACCCTGTCTCCCGCATTCACCAGCAGTTTTGAGGCATGGGCGTAAAGGGTGCTTACACCTCCACCATGGTCGATTACCACTGTCAGGCCATAGCCGTTGTTGTCTTCGCTGAGCACGACTGTGCCGGCTGCTGCCGCCTTAATAGGAGTTCCAATTTCACAAGGCAGATCAACACCGGTATGAAAACGCTCTTCATTAAAGATTGGATGCTGCCGTGAGCCATAGTCTGAGGATACTACACCTCTGACCGCAAGGGGCCATCCAAAATCAGTGAACCCCAGCTGCTGCTGAAGGTTCCTTCTTCCGTGCCAGGCTTTGCTTTCCTGTGTATAGATCATTCGCTGGACAGCTTTGAGCCCTTGCCGTACCTCGGTCAACTGCTGACTGTTCAACATCAGTTCTTGGTTGATTTGATTCAGCTCCTGCTTCAGCTGCCGCAGCGCACTGTCCAACTGCTGCCGTTCCTGTTGCAGTTCTGCCAATTCTTGTTCTAGCTGCCGCTGCCAATTTTGGCTGCCGGCCCACTTTTCAGCGGCCTGGGTATAGGCCTTTCCGCTGGCATAGAGCAAATAGTCTAGGAACAGGCTGGCTTTGGCTTCGTGCTCTACTCGGCCTCTGGCTGCCAGGCCAGCCGTCTTCTGCAGCTGGGAAACACTTTGTCCGTAATGCCGGGCTTCACTTTGCCCGTTCTGCTTGAGCCTGTCAAGCTGTAATTCCACCCCGCTGATCTGGTCCAAGGTTTGGCTCAAAGCCAAGCGGGCCTGCTCCAGCTCAGACTGGATCTTGGCACTGCTTTTCTCTCCTGCCTCAACCTCTACTGCAAGCCCGGCAGCTTCCTTTTCCAGCTCTGCATACTCTTTCTGCAGCTTGGCAAGTTCCGCCTGCACCTCCCGGTAAACCTGTTTCAACTCGGTGGCGGTTTGGGCATGGGCAGCCTGACCATTGAACAACCCAAGCGCAACCAAGACCAACAGACCGGTAACTGCTACGGATGTGGCCGGGGCAGTGCGGCAGATGGCAATCACTTTGCCTGCCAACATCAATGCGGCCACAATCGTCAGTAAAAGCAGCAGCCCATAAGCGCGGCGCAATGCCAAGGCAAGCCCGGCAAGCTGTTCAATCTGCTCCCGATGATATGCCACGTATTCAATGCCGGGATCTGCCTCCAGAGCATCCACCACCGCAGCTGCATCCGCCGGCTCCACAACGGCGTCAATATATTCAGGCAAAGGATCCGCTCCAGGCCAAGCATAGCCCAATGCCGCTTCGAACTCAGCCGCCGCTTGGTCCTGCTCTACCACCTGCATCTTGACAATCCCTTTACGATCCCGGATTTGGGCAGCTACCTCTTGCGCCTGCTCGTTTCCGCTGACAAATACCCGGATCATGCTTTGTTCAAGGACCCGGTTGGTTAAATCCTGTACTGTAATCACACAACCTGCTAAAACCAACCCAACCAAGGCGTAAACCGCCAGCACTGGGATGTCCTTTTTGCGTTTCATGATTTAGCTCCTTTCGCTAACTTATGTTAGTTATCGTAAAGGACAATCCCATTATAGAGCAATCCCCGCTGAGATACAAGGATCCTGAGCTGGCAATAGCTCGCAACCGTTACAATTTCTTGAAGCCTTCGCCTAAGACTTCATGCACGTCACTGATCACAATAAAAGCATGGGGATCGATCTCACTTACCAGCCGGCACAGAGTGCGGATTTCCGAACGGGATACAATTACAAACAGAACTTCCCGGTCAGTATCTGTATAAACACCGCGGCCGGCCAAAGCGGTAGCTCCCCGTTCCAGGGTGTTCAGGATCATGTCACCGACCTTGTCCGAATGGTCTGAAATGATGTAGGCCGCTTTGGCATAGCTCTGGCCCTCCTGGACCAAATCAATGGTCTTGGTGCTCACAAAGACAGACAGTAAAGCATACAAGGCCAGTTCCGGGCCGAACGCAAAGCCGGCCAAGACGATCACAAAGCCGTCGACAAACAAGAGCGCCCTGCCGACAGTGGTAGGAAGAAACCTGGCTACGAGCTGGGCTGCCATATCCGTCCCACCGGTGCTGCCGCCGGAACGGAAAGTGAACCCCAGGCCAATTCCGGTTATCACTCCACCATAAACAGCCGCCAGAAGGGGATCAGACGTCAAAGGGGCAGCCCACGGCTGGAACAGATCAATCAAGACAGAAAGGACTATGGTGCCGATGAAGGTCTTCGCCCCGTATACCGCCCCTATAATGGTGATGCTGGCAATAAACAGGGGGATGTTCAAAACCAGCATGGTCATTCCAACCGGAAGGCCGAACAAGTGATAGCCCACAGTGGCCAGCCCGCTCACACCCCCTGCGGCGATCCGTCCCGGGATTAGAAACCATGTCAACCCGAAGGCGGTGATGGCAACACCAATCAGCACCCCGAGGTACTCTCGGATTTTTTGGAAAACTTTCCGCTTCCGCATCTATCCCCGACCTCCTGACAGAAACCTTTCCAACAGCACCCAGAGGACAAACTGGGGCAGCACTACGGCTCTGCTGATCCGGGCAGGCTGACGAAGCAGCCGGTAGAGCCATTCCAATCCCATCTTACGCATCCAGAGGGGCGCCCGGCGCACGACACCTGCCAAAACCTGAAAACTGCCGCCAACCCCCAAGGCGACCGGTACACCCAGATTGGCCAAATGGGCTGCGGCAAACTTCTCCTGCTTGGGTACGCCCAGGGCAATGAACAGCAGGTGGGGCTTGGCTGCTTTGATCTTCTCAAGCACTGCCTGCAGTTCAGACTGGGCAAAAAAGCCATGATGAGTGCCGACAATATTAATGCCTTTGTATTCAGCTGTTATGGCTTCTGCAGCCTGCTCGGCAATTCCGGGTTCCGCCCCCAGAAGGAAAACGCGCCATTGATGAACTGCGCTTTGTTCCAGTAAAGCCTGCATCAGTTCGATACCAGGCACACGCTCGGGCAAAGGCTGCCTGAGCGCTTTGCTGGCCCAGATCACACCAATACTGTCCGGCACCACCAAGTCTGCCCGCTCAATAATCTCGTACAGCAGGGGATCCCGGTTGGCCATCATTACCATCTCCGAATTGGCTGTAACCACGAGATGGGGCTTTGACTGCCCGATCATTCCGGCAATCCTGTGCACTGCCTCCTGCATGGTAACCCCATCGATTTTTACTCCCAAAACATTGCTCTTCATGTTCGTCCTCCAATAACGGCAAGCTGCGGCTATAGCACGGTACTAATCAGAGCGCGGTTTTGCTCACTGCGCCTCCGAAGCTCCTCCACCCGGCGGGCCAGATTCTTGCGCTGGGGTTGGGGATCTGCCAAAAGCCGGCCAATGGCTTTCGTTAAACGGATATCCGGTACAGCGGGGCAAACAGGGACTTGCAGCTGTGAACCAAGTACCTTTACCTTGGGATCATAATCAATTCCAATCGGCAGACTGCCGCCAAGGGCAGCAAAGATCATTCCATGCAGGCGCATTGAGACAGAGACCTCAGTCTGCCCCATTAAGTGGAGAGCAGAACGCCAGTCTTCTGCAGCAATCACCTCAAGCTTCGGGATAGCCCGGGCAAGCATCAACCCGATTTGCCGATCGCCGGGCCCCAGGGCAGCAAAGCGGACCGGTGTTTGCCAGGCTGAAAGCCAGCTCTTGATGAGACTGATCCAGTGGGGATAGTCACGTTCCCAATGACGGTAAGGCCTCAGATTGATGGTAATTCCGGATCCAGTGGGGTTCTCTGGGCCGTCATGCCGATGCTCCAAGCTAAAAACAGGATCAGCGGTGATTAACAGCCTGCCTGTATCCAAACCCCACTTCTGCAAAAGCTGGGCGCTGTCTGAATCCCGTACCGCAATGCCATCAGCCTGGTTGAAAACATCAGCGATCCAGCGCTGATAGAGGCGGTTTTTCACGGGGCCGATGCCCTGCCCGTAGATCACTACCTTCAGTCCTAGAGCTACAGCTGTTTTAATGATCGTCAAATAATAGGGGATGGTTCGCCAACTGGTGGCATCCTGCAAAAGAGACCCGCCGCCGCTGATTAAAATCCGGCTGTGGCCCATGGCATCAATCATGGCCAGCGGATTGAAGCGGGAAATGGCAGCAACGTGGTGTGTACTCTCAGTATGAGCCGGATCGCCGGAGAGGACTGTGATTTCATTGTTGGAAACGCCCAACGCCGCAAGGTCTTGGCAGAGAGCCGCCAGAATTGCCTCATCGCCGCTGTTATGGCAACCGTAATATCCGGAAACGAGAATCATCAGCCATTCTCCTCTTCAACCTTTGGTAACCGGCCCACACCAGCAGGCCTACAGCGTAACCAATGATTAGTCCACAAACTGTCCGCAGGACACTGATGATGATCGGTGTATGAATGTGGGTAAATGTGTTTACCAGCGACAGCTGCCCAATTACCGCCAGGCTCATCAAAAGCGGGTGGCGCTTTCTGGAAGCCAGCAGGGCCACCAAAGCCGGATGCCCAATCAAGATCTCCTTGAACCGGGGCCGGACAAGCAGCAGCCGCTCCAGGCCTTCCCGCACTGCAAGTTCTAACTGGGGTATAGGCAGAACAAAATTGGCGGTGCGCAAAAGATAGACAGCTCCCACCATGGCGGCGAAAGCCAAACACAGCAGGTATTTCACAGGTACAGAAGCGTGGTAGTACCTGGAAGCGATCCGCTTTGCCTGCTGATACGAACTTAGGGGCAGTTCGTCACCTAACAGCCCCATCACAAACACCAAGGCGACGGGGGCCAAATGCATCAGCTTGACCCCACGGAATTCTACAAGCTTAATCAAGAACGGTGTCCCGCTCAAGATTCCGATTATCAAAACCAAGCCTGCCGCTGACCATAAGGTGCACTTCAGGTAAGTCCACGCCACTCTCCGGCCCTGACCGCAGCCGGCAACCGCCAAAACGGGAAACACTATGGCCGCCATTAACGCAAACACCTGCTGCATGAACAGGGTGTCAACCAGCAGCAAACCTCCCCCAAGCGCACTGGCAAGCAGGAACAATGCTGTCAGCAGCTTATCCGGGATTCTCACCCAGAACAGGCACAACAAGCCGGCTCCGGCAAGGATGCCCAGGCTGACGATCCAAAGCTGGAACCGGGAAGGCTGCCATTCTGGATATGGGGCCGCAGCCCCAATCTGAAACCCGTTGGCTGTGAGCATCGAACTGAGCTCTGTGAGCATGGCTGCAGTCAGCTCCCAGCCGTTTTCGCCTGGAAACGGGTGAATGTACAATATGCGCACGTTGCGCTCCCGCACTGCCCTGAGATAACGGGAGAGGGCCCGATCCTTGGTCAACACCGCCATTTCTCTGCCGGTAATCTCATGAACCCGAATCCCGGTATCTGCTGATGCCACTTGGCTTATGCCCTTAGGCGGCATGAATTCAACTATTCCAATCCTGGCCCCTGCGGCAGCTAAAGTTACTTTGACCTCGCCAAGCCTGTCGGGAAAGCCATCTGCCCCATCCCCCACAGGGATCACTAGATGAGGTGTCAGCCCCGACAGTTTCTCCTGAACCGTCAACGGCAGCAGTTGATTAGGGGCCAGCCGCAGTACTGGGCGCATTCCGGCCGTAACAATCAAATCAATCTCCTCTGGATTGAAGCCAACCGGCTCAGCCAGCAGCAAAGGCCAATCTGCCGGCTTGTATAATGAAAAGTCCGGTCCGGCATGGCCAAAGGCCGTCCTTTCTCCCAGAGTCCATTCCCGCACGGCAGCACTCTCGATTCCCAGCTGCTTTAAATCCTCCAGCATTGCTGCAGCTGGAAAACTATCGCCGGTAAACTGGCTGAAAGCATGGAAATCAACAACAAGTTCCACCGTCTTGTTCTGCTGTTCGATTCCCAGGCGCTGAACGGCAATAAACGCGGCCGACGCCAGCGCCAATACCAAAACTATTGCCAGGAACCGCTTCATTTTATCCAGCCCCACTTTTACGCCCCACTTCCATGAAGTACCAAATACTCATCAAATAATTCAATTGATTCCAGATTGATGGGAATCGGCAGCCGGCCCAGGTTGAACTGAAACCGGTAATTCTCGTTTATTATTTCGAGCAATATATCGGGAACCCTTGTGTCGAAAACCATGAACTCGACAGGAACCATAACAATCACTGCCGGCTTGCTGATCCTGCACTCACATATCAGGCTCACATTCCAGCGAGTCTGCCACAGTTCGAGCTCGCCGTGGAGGAAAGCCCTGCCCCGGGCAAGATCGATCCGGAATCTGCGCTCCGGGTCAATCTTTTCCCAAAAATACTGGTTCAGCCCCTTTTCGGTAATCCTCAACTCAACCTGCAGATCTGCGGCGCTCAAATAGGCGAACCGGCCGTTTCTCACCAAGCTTGACAGGTCAACCTGGACGTTACGGCCGCGCAGGCTGAAGCAGTCGATCGGCAGCCCGTCCAAAGTCCACTGGGCACCGGCAATCTCAACGGCCGGAAACCGGCCAAAAACCAGTTCCCAACCAAAGTTGGTCCCGACACTGACCTCCACAGTGCCGCCCAACTCAGTTCGAAGCACGGAGCCAATGATCCGGGCGGCGGTTCGCGGCAGCAGATAATATGGAACCACAAGCACTGCCGCTATAGTGATCAGGATGGCTGCAGCCAGCCAACCTTTGGCCTTTGTACGCACAGTTCCAACTCCCTGAAATAGCTTCTCTGCCGCCCAGGGGCTCTATTGGTCCCTGGCTTTGGTTTTCAGATATGCCTCAATGAACTGGTCAAGTTCACCATCGATGACTGCATTCACATCACCGGTCTCAGCATTGGTGCGGTGATCCTTGACCATGGTATAGGGGCAGAAAACATAGGAACGGATCTGGTTACCCCAGGCAATTTCCCGCTGTTCTCCCTTGATCTTGGCTACTTTCTCCTGCTGTTCCTCGAGTTTCCGTTCCACGAGGCGGGCCCGGAGAATTTTCATAGCTGATTCTCGATTCTGATGCTGAGACCTCTCGGTTTGACACTGAACCGCAATTCCGGTGGGTATGTGGGTGATCCTGATTGCCGATTCTGTTTTATTCACATGCTGCCCCCCGGCGCCGCTGGCCCGGTAAGTGTCAATACGCAGATCCGCCGGATCGATTTCCAACTCGACCTGATCATCTATTTCCGGCATCACTTCCACCGATGCAAAAGAAGTATGCCTTCTGCCGGAAGCATCGAACGGCGAAATCCGCACCAGCCTGTGGACCCCCTTTTCGGCCTGCAGATAGCCAAAGGCATTGAGCCCACTGATTAAAAGAGTCACACTCTTGATTCCCGCTTCATCGCCTGCGAGCAAATCAAGTATTTCCACCTGGTAACCACGGGCTTCCGCCCAGCGGGTATACATCCTTAACAGCATCTCCGCCCAATCTTGGCTTTCCGTACCGCCGGCCCCGGGGTGGATCGTCAAGATGGCGTTGTTCTGATCATATTCACCGTTAAGCAGCGTGCTCAGCTCCAACTGCTCAACCCTCGTCCGCAGAGACTTGACACCGGTAAGCAGTTCGTCTGCAAGCTGCGGATCCGGTTCTTCAACAACCAATTCCAGAAGGACGAGCACATCATCAAGCTGCGCCTCGACCTGGCCCCAATTTTCCAGGATTCCCTTCAGGCGCTTGACAGCCTGCACGTGTTTTTGGGCTGCCTCATGCTGGTCCCAGAACCCGGGCTCAGCCATGAGGCTGTTGAGTTTCTCCACCTCGCTGCGTTTTTGACCGACCTCAAAGATAATCCCTCAATTCATCGATTTTGGCTTTCAGCTGCTGAATCTGATCTGTGATTTCTTTGATATCATACAGCACTCTCTTCACTCCTTCTACTTGCCGCAGCACTTCTTGTATTTCTTGCCGCTGCCGCAGGGACAGGGATCGTTGCGGCCTATTTTCGTAACCGTCCTGGGCTGCGGCGGCTCGCTGCCTTGATCCCGGTTGGTGGTCACCTGGCGCATCCGCCTCTGGGCTTCCTGTTCCGCTTCCCCACGCTCAACCAGGCGTACCCTGAACAGCATTCTGATACAGTCTTCCTGGATACTTTGAATCATGGCATTAAACATCTGATAGGCTTCAAACCGGTATTCCATCAGCGGATCCTGCTGTCCGTAGGCTCTGAGGCCAATACCTTCCCGGAGCCCATCCATCTCCCGCAGATGCTCCATCCATTTGGCATCAATCGTCTGAAGCAGGACCAAGTACTCGATCCTGCGCATAGCCTCGGGGCCATACTCTTTCTCTCTTTCGGCATACGCCTCAAGCGCCTGTTCTGCCAGGTTGGCAGCCATCTCGTCCGCACTCATTGCGGCAAGCTCTTGCGGCGTAAAAGGCAGCAGCCTGGCGGTCACATCTTGATAGCGGGCGATTAGGCCATCCAGGTTCCATTCCTCCGCAGCAATCTTCTCGCCAACATATTCATTGGCAATATGCCTGAAGGTATTGGCGAAGATATTCTGGATGTATTCCTGGATGTCGGTGCCCAACAATACCTGCCGGCGCTGTTGGTAGATAATCTCCCGCTGCTGGTTGAGGATATTGTCGTACTCCAACACCTGGCGGCGGATCTCGAAATTGCGGTGCTCCACCTTCTTTTGGGCGTTTTCAATCGCTCTGGTGATCTGCATGTTTTCGATCGGCTGGTCTTCTTCCCAGCCAAGGCGGTCCATCAGCCCACTAATGCGGTCGCTGCCAAACAGGCGCATCAGATCATCTTCCAGCGATACGTAAAACCGGGAAGAACCGGGATCTCCCTGGCGGCCGGAACGCCCCCGGAGCTGGTTGTCGATCCGCCGCGATTCATGGCGCTCAGTACCGATCACATGCAGCCCGCCGAGTTCAGCAATTCCTTCGCCCAGGACAATGTCGGTCCCCCGCCCGGCCATGTTCGTGGCAATTGTGACCACCCCCCGCTGGCCGGCGTCCTTGACGATCTCCGCTTCCCTTTCGTGGTGCTTGGCATTGAGGACCTGATGCGGTATACCAATCTTCTGCAGCATTTGGCTTAACACTTCTGATTTCTCGATCGATATGGTCCCCACCAAAACAGGCTGCCCTTTCTTGTATTTCTCCTCGATTTCCCCGACAACAGCCCGGAATTTGGCCGCTTCGGTTTTGTAGACCAAATCAGGGTGATCCACACGGATCATTGGCCTGTTGGTAGGAATTACAACCACATCCATGCCGTAGATCTTGCGGAATTCCTCCTCTTCTGTAGCGGCCGTACCTGTCATTCCAGCCAGTTTTTCATACATCCGGAAGTAATTCTGGAATGTGATGGAAGCCAAGGTTTGGCTTTCCTGGGCGACTTTCACATTTTCCTTGGCCTCGATGGCCTGGTGCAGCCCGTCTGAATAGCGCCTGCCGGGCATCAGCCTCCCAGTGAACTCATCAACAATGATCACTTCACCGTCCTTGACCACGTAGTCCCGATCCCGCCTAAAGAGAGTGTGAGCTTTAAGCGCCTGGATCAAGTAATGGTTAAGGGAAAAATTGCGATCATTAAAGAGATTGTCAATGCCGAGCATTTTTTCAACCTTGGCCACACCTGTCTCAGTCATGGCCACTGTACGGGCTTTTTCGTCAACGGTATAATCCTCTTCCTGCCTAAGCCTGGGCACAATCCGGGAAAAGTTCTGGTAGTGGCTGCTGGAATCTTCAGCTGTTCCCGAGATAATCAATGGAGTGCGGGCTTCATCGATCAAGATCGAATCCACCTCGTCTATGATGGCGTAGTACAATTCCCGCTGCACCAACAGTTCCGGATCCCTCACCATGTTGTCCCTGAGGTAATCGAAACCAAATTCGTTGTTTGTTCCATAGGTGATGTCACACCGGTAAGATTCGAAACGCTCCTTGAAATCCAGGCCGTGGACGATTACGCCTACCGACATGCCCAAAAACCGGTAAATCTGGCCCATCCACTCTGCGTCACGCCGGGCCAGGTAGTCGTTGACAGTCACTATATGCACGCCTTTTCCGGCCAGGGCATTCAAATATGCAGGCAAAGTCGCAGCCAAAGTCTTTCCTTCACCAGTTTTCATTTCCGCAATCCGGCCTTCATGGAGGACAATACCGCCCATAAGCTGGACATCGAAATGACGCTGGCCGAGGGTGCGCTTAGCCGCCTCCCTTACCGCTGCAAATGCTTCAGGCAGCAGTTGATCCAGGGTCTCACCGGCACTTAAACGCTGCCTGAACTCCATCGTCTTGGCTGTCAGCTCTGCATCGGTCAGCGCCTCAAAATCCGGCTCCAGGCTGTTGATCTTGACCACGACTGCTGCCAGGCGCGCCAGTTCCCGTTTGTTGCTGTCGAAAATGTTTTTTAACTTACCAAGCATCCTTCGTCATCCTTTCTGATCTACACCGGTGCTGCATTCTGCCTTTCGATGTAACTTGCATCGAGCAAAGCCCATAACCCACCTGTGACTAGCGAATGTCCTCCCAGCATAACCGGGATTGATGCACCGTGGGCTGCAGCTGTAAACTCCCGTAACCCAGGATGGGTGATCCGGTCAATCATGCCAAGGTCCGAATAGAACCGATCGGTTTGTGTCAAATCCCACTGCCAATGGGCAAAGAGGATCCGGGAGTCGATCACTGCGCCCCGGCAAATCTGGCTCAAAAAATTGAAAAACCGTTCATATCCATAAGCGGTGATCATCTCACCAAGCAGGGATCGGGCTTCACCCCTCATATCGCGGCCCAGTGCCTTAAGCCCCCTCTCCTCCGAATAGAGGCGGATCCGGCAGTGAGTAACCTGATCCAGCAGCTGGAACAATGAGGAATTGACCCGCCCGTATACTACCAAATCCGCTTGATAGTCCTGCATCACCTGTTTGATCGCCCGGCACTGCTTCAGATCAGGATCTGCCTCAATAATTGCCTGTTTGGTGTGCGGACCTACTCCGGGGTGATTGGCCAAGACCAGCAGATCAGCGGGCGTATCTAGATCAAAATGCAGCCCCAAAGAACGCTGCAGCGGGATGAATTTGAGATTGGCCTCGCCGACCAACAGCTGCGGCAATGTGTTGTCAATCCGCGGCAGCGAAGCCGCGGCAAGAGCGGAAGCGGGCGCAAACCCCACCAGATCTGCAGAGAAGTAATTGTTGGCTGTAACCACGTGATTGTGATTCTCCAATAAAGTCCGGATATAACGCAGTTCCTGGGCAGAAATGAGGGGAGCCGCCGCTCCCCCCATGTACAAAGCCTTTGCTATCTTCCTTTGGGTTATGATTTTGAGCAGTTGTTCACCGAAATGGAACTCCTCTGTCACCTGAGGCTGATAGTCAACTTGTACTGCGAATCTTGCCGCCGCTTCTGCCAAATCTTTGTAGGAGGTCACTACAATGATCTGTTCGAATCCCCCTGCCTGAGCCTTTACGATCTGATCAATCACGATGGCTTTCCGGACCTGGCGCATTAATTCTTCCAGCTCGCTTTCGATTCTCCCACCCTCAAATATTACTAAGGTCACAGAAGAACTCATGCCCTATCCTACTTTCCAAGCTGCATTCTAAAACTCCGGTTCAATCAAGCCATAGTTGCCGTCACTGCGTTTATAGACGACATTGATCTGGTCATCTTCCGCATTGGCAAAAACGAAGAAGTCATGCCCCAAAAGTTCCATCTGCATGATTGCTTCCTCGACATCCATCGGTTTGTAGGCAAAGCGCTTGATTTTGACAATCCGAAAATCACGATTGCGGTTGACAGCACCGCCGGCACTTAAGCCTCCGTTCGCCGGAGATGCCAGTTCACTGATTTTTGGGCCCTGGAAGCGCTTTTGGATTTTGGTCTTGAATTTGTTCCACTGGCGCTCAATGCGATCAACCGCTTCGTCGATGGAGTTATACATGTCTACCGTGCGGCCTTCGCCGCGCAGGAACAAACCTCTATACTCAATGGTCAGTTCGGCAATATGAACTTCACGCTCGGTACGCATCATCATCACAGCAACCGACTGGTGATCTTCATTACCGTACGCAAAAAACTTCTCAAACTTGCGGATCTTCTTCTCAGCATAAGCACGTAAAGCAGGAGTAATTTCGAGATTCTTACCTTTGACAACAATCTTCATTGCGGCCATATCTATCACTCCCCTTTAATTCATCTCTATTATTATAATTCCAGCAGCCCCAAAAAAATCCTCCTCTGGCGGATTCCTCCCCACAATATTCTCGATAACTAAAAGAACCAAGTTGCCTTGGTTCTTATCTGCACCTGTTAGATTTTCACAACATTTGCGGCCTGTGGCCCGCGCTCGCCTTCGATGATGTCAAACTCTACTGCCTGTCCTTCTTCCAGGGTTTTGAATCCATCCTCCTGGATTGCTGAGAAGTGTACAAATACATCCCCGCCGTCTTCACGCTCAATGAATCCATAACCCTTCTCAGCGTTAAACCATTTTACTCTGCCTTGCATTAAATACATTCCTCCTAATGATTCTTGCCGGCTCTTAAAACCGGTTACTTATACCCTAGCACAACCGATCAAGATTTGTCAAGAAATTTGCTAGACCAGTAGTAATTTATGACATTTAAGCAAGGTTCAACGCTTCAGATCGATATCATTGTCGGGTTTGGGCTCGATAATCTTCTCGTAGGCCTTTGCCCCAGCTTTGGCCTGTTTGCGGGCTTGCTTCTTCTGGACTTCCTCCGCAAAGCTTTTAAGCATCGATTCGTGAATTTTCTCCTGCTGCTCGAGGATCTCCAGTTCCTTGATCAACTGCTTGATTACTTTGCGCAGTTTCTCCAGCAAATCACGGTTGCTGCTGTCTACAACTGCCTTCAATTTGTTCAGTGAAAAAGATTCCAGCTGATACCGGTTGACAAATGTATCCTGAATGGCCCCGATCTTTTCCTGGCACTTGGCAACTTCAGCCATGATCTTCTCTTTGTCGCAGAGAATTGTCATCAGCGCTTCCATATCGCCCTGGTCAATCAGTATCACTTCATCCTGCCCGAACTCGGCAATGCTTTGATAATGACCAATCAACTGCTGATAATAGCCGATCAGCTCAGCAAGCTGATCTCTGGTCTCGGATGTCAAACCTGGCCCACCACCTCGTGCCACATATTCCTCAACTCAGTCATCAAGTTGATCGCCTGCCGAACCACATCAGGGTCTTTGCTGACATTGCCCTGAACCAACAGCTGATTGACATACATGTACAACCGGTACAGATTATGGGCAATCTCGCCGGTTTCCAGATCTAGAGCCATAATCAACTCATAGATAATATCCTGGGCTTTTAACAAGTTGGTGTTCGCACCAGCATGGTCCGACTGCTCGATGCAGTGAATGGCTTGATTCGCAAAGCGGATTGCGCCATCAAACACCATCAAGATCAGTTCGCCTTCCGATGCGGTTGATACCTGTATCTGCTTGTAAGTCTGCAGCGCATGTGTACTCATGGATTGATCTACCCCCTATACCCGCTGATCAACGAGCAACCCAACGATGCTCATCAATGCGGCAACTAAGTCCAGGATGCGTTCAGGTGGAATCTCACGAATCACTTCCTCGCTTGAACGGTCGATTACCCTGACAATGATCCGGTTGGTATCCTCATGGATACTGAATTCCAAACTACGATCGAAGATGCGCATAGTCTTGTTCAGGTATTCAATTGCCGCATCAACCTTCTCCAAGTCCTTTTCGCTGAGAATCTGATCCGCAAACGGGTCATATTCACTAACGTTTTTGTTCTCTGTCTGCTCTGGGGCTTGATTGGCAAGCTTGGGGAACTGCACATGAGTATGACTCTTGATTGTGTGATCAGTCCGAATCACGACCTGCTCACCGTCCTTCATCAAACTTATTAACCAAATCGCCGCCGCGGTTCTCTCCTGGTTTGAGAACCTTGTCCAGCTGATTCAGATCGATGTTTTTCGACAAGACAGCCCGCTTGTTTTCATCTTGAATTTCACTGTAAATCTCTTCCCGATGGACACTAATCTCCTTTGGTGCGTCGATCCCGATCTTTACCTGATCGCCCCGGACATCGACGACAATCACTTTGATCTGGTCTCCGATCATGATGCTCTGATTCACTTTCCTTGTCAAAACGAGCATTGCGTGTCCCTCCCTGGACTATAGCTTTCCCGGATATGCCGGAATTAGTTCAGAGCCGGATCCCTACTCGGCAGCGGCTTTGGTGGCCATGTAGGTATTGCGCTGCAGTTCCGCCAGGACGTTGTGCCTGATCTTGTACGATCCTTCCATCAAGACAATCTGTTTTCCCAGTTTTGTTTTGAGATTGATCGCAATCGGTGCCTGCAAATTGGCGGTCATTTCTGTTATATCCTCAGGGACAGTAACAATAACCAAAACCTTGCCCTCTTCCGGGTTTTCGAAACCAAGCTCCTTGACAAACTGAGGCTCAAGTTCGACATGATAATCGCTGCGCAAAAGCTCCGGAATCATCACCACGAAACTGAGCCACGGCGCTTCCACAGACTGCAAAAAACTGAAAACGCGATCGGGCTGCTCAAGGATCACATAGCGCTGATACTCTTCAAATCCGAGAAGTCCTTCGGGAAATTCGACAATCTGTCCGGGGTCGATCTCAATCGTTCCAAAACGCGTTGTTTCGATTTTCACTTTTTTGTCACCCTTTTAGATCAAGTTTACTACCCTTGTCCAAACTGACTTCCACTTTGCCTTTGACAAGCTCAATCCTTGGCTTGCTGATCATAAACTCGATGTCTGTATCGCCGTCGATCCAGCGTATTTCCAAATCATAAATGGTTGTTATCTTAGGCCGCGTCTTTGGCATACTGTCAACATTGATATCCGGGATTTCCTCAAAGCTTCGCTCCTTGGCCAGCCGGGCAACTGTATTCTGGGTTGTCATTTCCCGGGCAAACCGATCACCTTCTCGGGCCCAGCGGGCAATCCCTTCCAATGCAGCCTGTCGGCCGGCCAAGCTCACAGTACGCCTAAAGTGGTCCAGATCGCCCATTCCCAACTCGTTGCGGGGCTGCCGCTGATCTATGTAAATCCTTGGCCCTTCGTATTGATACTCGAAGTGCCCCAACTGCTGTTGGATTTGAATCCTGGGCAGCTGACAGCCGATCTTGACCTGTGGATAACTGGAATTGATTCTAAGATGCATCACAACCAGCTCCTACTTGAGGAAATCCACCAAAGTCGGCTGAATGATCCGGGCGCCTACAGCCAAAGCCGCCCTGTACCCGTTTTCCTCGCTCTTGAGATTCATGATCGCTTCCGCCACATCGATGTCCTGGATATTGGTAAGCATCTTGTTAAGGTTCAAATGCAGGTCATTGAGGCGCTCATGAGCCAGTTCAACCCGGCTGAGTTTGGCTCCCACTTCAGCCCGGACACTCAGTAGGTTGTCCAGCGCATTTTCCAGATCACCCAACCGCTGGCCGCCCAGGGCGCCTACATTGTCTTGCTCGATATCACTGATAATCTGCGACAGAACCGAAAAAATCGGCATGAACACCTGATCCTCGGCATCGCTGGGTGCTCCGCCGCCTGGAATCCGGGCTTGAATAATATTCAAATCAATTACATTATTGCTGCTGATTTCCACTTTCAATGAGTCGGCGCCGTCATCGGCAATCCCGCCGTGGTATTCGATTACGAAATAGCCGGGATCGTCGGGATCGTCACTCGCCCGTCTAAACGGCACCGTAGTGCTTTTTTGGCCGGCGAAGAGATGCTTGCCGCCATGGCTGGAATTGGCCAACTCCAGAAGATTGTCAAAGAGCTGTTCCATTTCCTTCCGGATTGCCTGGCGATCATCGGAGCTCAGCGTGTCTGTGGCGGCATACACCGTCAGTTCCTTGGCCCGGTGCATCACATTGGTGGCTGACCAGAGTACTGTATCGATGGACTCAAGCCATGACAGGGCACCGCCTACATTCTTTAAGAGCTGCTCATTCTCAACAAGGGAAGAGCGGAGTTCCATAATGGAGATCACACCGGCAGGATCATCAGAGGGCTTCAACACTTTCTTGCCGCTTGCCAACTGCTGCTGATAGCGATCAAGTCGGCTCAAGCCTTGGTTTAAATGCCTGATCATATTGTTGATCAATGTATTGTTGGTGACCCGCACTGGATACCCTCCTTCTACCTGCCGAAGAGGCCAAGGCGATTAACGATTATGTCCAGAGTTTGATCCATTGCCGTCATGATTCGGGCAGCTGCGGTATAGGCATGCTGGTACCGGATCATATCGGCCATTTCTTCATCAAGGTTAATCCCTGAAACCGCCTCCCGCATGTTTTTCAAATGATTGACGAGAGCCTCTCCGTTTTTCTCCAT
>JAAYNP010000143.1 GCA_012520795.1 Bacillota bacterium | reverse complement strand
CCTTTGCCTGGGAAGTGTTTAGCCGTTGCGAACACTTTTGTTTGTATACCTTCAATAAACTTTTTGCCGTACTCTGCAGCAACTTTCTGGTTATCACTATAACTTCTTACACCAATACCTGGATTTAAAGGGTTTGTATTAACATCTAATACTGGTGCAAAGTTAACATTTAAGCCTAAAGCGTCCATTTCTTCAGCCATATATAAACCATTTAAATAAGCATTGTTAATATCTCCTGTTGCACTTAATGTCATCGCACCAGGAAAGATAGTTGCTCCTTTAAACAATCTTGTAACCATTCCGCCTTCTTGATCAATACAAATAAAAGCTGGAGTGTTTAACTTTTCCATCATGTTCTTTTGGATTTCTTTGTTTAAATTAAAAAGATCTTCCATTGAACTGATGTTTCTTGTGAATAAAATAATATTGCCAAACTTATATTTATTAATTAACTCATCAAGTTTTTCTGTATAGTGTGTTCCATTAAAACCTACTACAAACAGCTGGCCTATTTTTTCATCCAAAGACATGTTTTTTAAATCTTTAATCATATAGGTGATACTTCTCCTTGATTTTCAAAAACTCTTTTTTATCTTTAGCAAACTTTGCTTTTATCTCATCAATAGTAAGAGTGTTTTCTCTAATAAAATCATCGCCAACATTTAAGTCAATCATTCTATTGCCAAACTCAGTCCATGGCGGGTTATAACTAAACTCTTCATGTAACTTTTCTATTTCTTTTAACATAATCATTCCAGCAATCACTGGTTCAAACTTTTTATAGTCTGTTACATATATTTCAACACCCGAACACATAACACCTTTATGCTTACTTGAGACAGGTGTAAAATATAAAGTTTTAAACTTAGCATGAGGTATCTTTTTACTAAAAATCTCAACTAATTCTTTTGATTTAAACCAAGGTGCGCCGATAATTGAAAATGGCCTAGTTGTGCCTCTTCCCTCGCTAACGTTCGTTCCTTCAAAGATACAAGTTGCTAAATAAACAAATAGTGAATCAACTGTTGGTAAGTTTGGTGAAGGTAGGATAAATGGCAAATTATAATCATACCATGTAGAATCTCTTTTATAACCTGACATTTTAATAACTTCTAAGTCACAATTAATACCAAACTCATTATTAAATAAATGCGCTAACTCTCCAACAGTTAAACCATATCTTTGCGGGATTTCATAATAGCCAATAAATGAACGATATTTTAAGTTTAATATGTTCCCTTCTACTTCCGGTCCTACTGGGTTAGGTCTGTCAAATACAACTACTTTTTTGCCATGTTCTTTTGCAGCTTCCATTGTATGAGCCAAACTATAAATATATGTATAAAATCTTGCACCAACATCTTGAATGTCATAACAAATAATATCTACATCTTCTAACATTTCTTTAGTTGGTTTACGGTGTTGACCGTATAATGAATAAACCATAATTCCAGTTTCTTCATCAACATA
This sequence comes from Bacillota bacterium, assembly GCA_012520795.1. Taxonomy (GTDB): domain Bacteria; phylum Bacillota; class Limnochordia; order Darwinibacteriales; family DTU012; genus DTU012. Next base: position 16,026 of record JAAYNP010000143.1, on the reverse strand, counting down.
ATTATGAATTACATCTCCATCTTGAAGATTTCCTCTAAGTCCATGTTCTGGTGAAAAAAGTGCGGTTAGGTTTGTATGTTCATTTAAAATATCTACTGTCGCTCTAAAGTTTTGATCAGTTCCAGACGGGTTAGTCAGTAAACCCACTCTTTTTCCTTTAAATAAATCTAAATGTTTATTTAAGTTTTCTATTCCATATTTAAACACTTTTATTCTCTCCTCTTAAAAATCTTCTTGGTTTTCTCATCAATAATACATTTAAAACTAGCGGTACTGAAAGCCCCACAAAAACAAATATCGGCATCAACATTGGGCTTATCATTAAAAACACCGGTGCAATGGTTATTATGATTACTACTATTGATCTAAAGAAATATTTGCCTGTAACAACCAAAGACACTTTAAATAAGTTTTTAAGACTTATTTCAGGTGCAATATATAATACTGTAACAGAATAAATCATTGTCATTATGAACAATAATGAAAAGCCTGCTGTTATTAAAAAGCCTAAAGTGTACATTACATTGCCTTCGTCATTTTGAAGCATCCTTAAATAATTGTATGCTCCTAAAACGCCAACAGCTAGTAATATTAAAAATAATGCTCCTACACCAACATCACGCCAAAAGTCTTTTTTAAGATTTTCCCAAAACCCTCTAAAAAGCGGTGTAGTTTTATCTTCTGTATAATCTACAAATAAACTATATGCTGCTTTATAGCCTGCATAAAAAGTCACTATTGGAATAGTCAGAACAACCATAAATACATTTAAAACAACTATTCTTATAATCCAATCCGCAATTATATTTAATGTGCGTAAAAAAGGTTTATCATGCATCGCTAACCGACAATTCCTGTTCTTTCAATCGACTCAACGAATCCTCTTTGAACGAATAAATAACCAATTAATAATGGTAACATCATTAATAACGCACAAACATTCGTAATCATCTGCAAGAATAGTGGGTTATTCCAAACCTCATCACCGATTAAGTGAAGTAATCCAGCATAACTAAGTGCCGCATACATTCCTTCTGAAGCATTAATTAACCTCATCGTTAATAATGGGAGTTCCGCAGTTGATATTTGTAGTAAACCGACATAGTATGAGTCGTTCCAAGCCCAAACGAAACTAAAGAGCGCAACCGTAACTAATGCTCCTCTTGCGTTAGGCAGCATAACAGACCAAAATGTTCTAAAGACTCCAGCTCCGTCAATTTGTGCAGATTCTTCTAACTCAGTTGGTAGCCCTCTAAAGAACTGTCTAAAAATGAAGATGAAGATTCCGCTTCTAATACCCATACCTAAAGCATTCATCATATAAAGTGATATTTCTTTTTGAATTAAACCTAAGTTTCTAAAATATAAATATCTTGTTAAGGATAAGGCTTGCGGTGGAATAATAATTGTCAAAATTACTCCAATAAATAAGATGTTAGAACCTTTAAATCTTAATCTCGCAAACGCATAGCCTGCTAGTGATGTTGCGACTAATTGTAAAACCATTGAAACTAAACTAACCTTAATTGTGTTTGCTAAAGCTTTCCAATAATTTAAAACAATAAGCGCTATTTTAATGTTTTCAATACTCCAAACATCTGGAATCCAAACAACTGAAGGTTTATTGATATCTTCTGGTGCTCTTAAAGCTTGTAAGATTTGTTGGATAGTTGGGAAGATAATTACGAAACATAATCCCAGTAATAATAAGTATCTAAAAAAACTGCTAAAAAATCTTCCATACTTTCTACGTCTTCTAAACTTAGCAGCAGGACTCTTAAACTCTTCGATTCTTCCTTGAATAAATTCTTTAACTTGACTTGCTTTTAGTGCTAAACTATTTTTCTCTTTCATAATGTGCTTCTCCTATTTTAAATATTTTAGCAAAGATTGCTAGTGTCAAGAGTATTACAATAATTAAACCAACATAAACCCAGCTCATCGCTGATGATAAGCCCCATTTCTGTCTGTTAAACTCGTATGTAATAATTGTCGAAACGCTTGATGTTAAGAATGTGTCAACAATCGCATAAATTGATACTGTAATTATATGTGGTGAAACGTTCGGTAAAGTAATCAACCAAAACTGCTCATAACCTGTCGCACCCTCAATGGTCGCAGCTTCATATAAATGTTTAGGAACACTTTGAATTGCTGCTAAGAATAATAGAATTGGTACTCCAGATAAACTAATAATGTTATAGATTCTATCAATTAAACCTACAACGAAGTTAATTATTCCTGTTCCAAGTCCCATTCCTAATAAATAATCACCCAAGTTAAAGACACCAACTGCGCTTTCTTGTAATAATAAATCAGTTAATGTTCCGCCTTGTGCTAAGGCAATTGAAACCGCACTGGAGTTTAAAATAACTGGAATAAAGAAAATCGCTCTTATAATTGCTCTGCCTCTAAACTCATGGTTTAAAAGAACCGCAATAAACAAACTAAAGATAACTAATACAAGTAAGTTAATTAACGATTCTTGTAAAGTGTTTAGTAACTCAATCTTAAAACTTGTATCATTCCAAACATGTTCTTGGAAAGCGTAAATATAGTTATCAAGTCCAACAAACTTTAACTCTATTGCCCCAGGAACTGGTGTAAGTTCAAAGAAGCTATAATAAAATGATTGGATAAACGGATATACGAAAAGCAAACCAAATCCAACAATCCATGGTGCAACAAAGAATAAACCAAACAATACTTTTCTACGATTATAAGTAAGTCTTCTTGGTCTATACCCGCGAATCTTCTTAATTTCTTGTTTAACTTTAACTACAGCATGTTTTTCTTCTTTTTTAATTTTCTTAGTTTCAACTTTAATAGCCTTTTCTTCTTCTACTGTAAGTTCAACTTTAGGAATATTCGCCACTGCTGCTTTTTTGTCTTTCAAGAGTGCTTTAATCTTAACGTTAAGTTCTTTTTTGTTTTCTTTGTACTCTCTAGTAAGTTCTTTTACAACACTATTAATACCCTCTTTATCAGGTACAACAAGTTTATTAATTTTATTATCTCTTTTTTCTGCTACAACTAAAACTCTTGCATCTTGCTCTTCTTTTAATTTTAAGAGTTCAGGTTTAATATCTTCTTTAGTTAATATTGTTAATTCTGCTTGTTTAATACTTTCTTTATATTTTAAAGTTAACTCATCAATATTTTTTTGATGTGCTTCTTTTAAAAACTCTAACTCTTCAGCAATCGCAAGTTTACCTAAATTAGAAGACTTCTTAATTTCTTTTCTTCTAAACTTATTTTTAGTTTCTAATTCTTTTAATTCTTTTTCAAATTCTCTTTGTGGTCTATTAACTGTCTTGGCATTAACAGCTCTTTCTCTTTTTTTAATGTCATCAATTATTTTCTTTTCTGCCTTTTTATATTCATCATTGATTTCATTTAATGCTTTATCATGTAAATATAATGGTAAAGTTGTTTTTAAATAAGTTTGATTATAAGTCTCAGTTAAAAGATTGAGTTCTTCTTTTAATTTAAGAATCTCATTATCATATTTTTCTTCAACACTAATAATCTCATTTCCATTAGGACGCAATAAAAGAACTTCATTATGAGCTTCTTTTCTTATTTTTTCAATCTCTTGCTCATAAATAGCCACATCTTCTTTAATCTTTTTAAGGATTATTTCTTTATTTTCTTTTCTTTGTGTTGGCCTAAGGCTATCATTATGAATTATATTTACGTTTTCCATCTTAAGCCTCCTTTATTACTGCATAATCAAGGCTATTAATAGTAACCCCATCAACAACTACATTTGTTAAATTATAGTTAACGCATACTTCTAAGCCGTGTGAATAAGTAACTTTATATACGTTTCTCGCTATTCTTTCGTGGTTAACTAAATGTCCTTCATATAATTTAATGCTATTTAATTCAGCCATTTGGTCAGAAATAATTTCTGTCCAATGGTGATAATATGTTGACATAAACTCATTATATTCTGTATTAATTAACTTGCGAGGATCATCATAAGAAAGTGTATACTTTAATCTTGAACCCGTTTCAATTAGCTTTAAGAAATTATACTCGTGACTTCTTGATGTATTTAAATTAAAACTTAATGATGAATAAGGAACATAACCTGCAAGTATTAATTGTAATAATGGTATTTGGTCATCAAGTATCGGATATTGCGTTGCACCTGTTGGTAAATCAGCAGCATATTCAATATACGGAAACGCGAAACCCAACGGTGAATAAACAAGTTGATTTTGTTTAGCATTCTTCAATAATTCTTTTTGAATGTTTAACGCATCTTGACGATATAATTGATTACCCTTTTTATAATGTCCTGTTAAAATTCTTCCAATATCTAAATGAGCAATATTATCTGTAACTAATCCTTTTTGGAACCTATTAAAGATTGATTGATAATAAGCCGGGTTAATAATATAGTCATCTTTAGATCTCTGTTCTGGTGTTTCATTATAAGGAACGCCTGTCGGCTTATGATATGTATAATAAAACGCATGAGAACCATTTAATCTTGAAGCCGCATAACGATATTCATCAAATATTTTTTTAAAACTTCTAGCACGAGCCATATTAGTTTGAAGATATAAATTGCTTTCTAATAGTGCTAATTCTTTTTCTAATTTCTTATATCCGTTTGCCCCACCAAGTTTTTTCTCGATTTGCGCTTTAGTTTGGATTCCATTTCTAAGTCCATCTTTTAACGCTCCACGATAAATAACATCTAAATCAATACCTAATTCTTTATACTCTTGGGTAATTTTTAAGGCTTCTTTAAATGTTGTCATTGTTTTTATTTGATTATAAGGTAGACCTAAAAAATATGTTCGTTCATCATACGCCCCTACAAATTCTACCATTAAATTAGAAAATTCTTTTTCCACTTTTTGGAAACCTTCATTTTCAATTAAATAATCTCTATATGCATTAGCAACTCCAACATAATTATTATCATCACCTGTTAATAACTTATAAGAGACAGTTAAATCACTCTTAACCATTTTTGTAGTCCATAAGTTAAGCGAGTGAGTGACATAACCTGTACCTAATGTAATAAGCTCATTTTCTCTAAAATGCATCGTTGGATAAATTTTATTATATGAATCTACCCTATTAGATGTATCGGCAGTAATGCTCGCTTGCGCATCACCTTTTGTAATAATAGCCGCAAACCCACCATTTTCTTTAATCATACCATAAACAGGAACGAGAATTTGTTCTTGTTCTTCTGGTTCTTTAAGTGGTAGTAAAGCTATATCATGACCATATAATCTCTTTCTATATGGTGAATAGTTTTCCTTGTTATTGTTAAAATCAATAACTGCACCATTTCCATCAGGAATAATAATTTGTCCTTCTGTTGGTGTTTTATCAGCATGTTGAGAAATTGCAGTACCTAATAAAGGATAAAGTGTAATACTCGCAATTCTAAAATCTTTCGTATCAACTAATGAATCTCTAATGATAGATGTTTCAAATCCATCTTTTGTTAAGTTAACTTGAACACCTATTTCTAATTCTAATTGTGCAGTTGCATCATAATAACCATACTCTTCGTTGATTTCAATAACTCTTTCACGTGTATAACCCAAACTTTCTTTTGGTGAACCATCTGGATTATAAAAGATTTGGAACAATCTCTTCTTAAAGAGTTTTGACATACTATTTCCATACTTACTATCAACAAGGAAATAAAGATTACGTTCTCTATCTAAGTTAAATTCGCTCCTAATATAAAATGCATCAAGGGCACTATATTTTTCAGGATTATCAACATCCTCTTTTGGAATAAACTTAGGAAACCATAAGTGGTCTATTTCTCTATCAGAAATCTCATATAAAACTTGAAATCCATTTTCAATATATTTAATCTTGAAAGATCTATATCCTTCAGGGTCAATAATCGTTTCTGGGTGATAAATACTATAACGATAGTTGTTAGCATCTACACGCGTTCCCCCAACTTTTATATATTGTAATGAAATGGTTGCTCTTTGGTTGTTTCTAGCTGCAGGTGTAAGAATTTTATTATCATCTAACTCCCACGGATCTTCAATACTTGGGTTTGACTCCCAAACCTCGCCGTTTCTTTTATCAATAACTTTAAAATAAGATGTAGTTTCATCAAGATATAACTCAAAATTTGTATTTTCAGCAACTAGTTTGTTTGTATTATTTAATCCCATTGCATCAATAAAGCCTTCTTTTGAAAACTTAATCAAATCTTCACTAGCATCAACTCTTACAGCTTTGAGGTTAAACGCAAAGAAATACACTAAAATTGCTATAACTAAAACAGCAATAATAGATAGTCTAATTGTAATTTTTTTCGTTTTCTTACTTTTCATACTGTCACCTCAACCTAATATCTAAGCCGTAGTTCTTGATAAACAGACTTAACGAACGATAAGAATTGTTGAATTAAGTCAAAGAACAACAAACCTAAAAACGCCATGAAAGCCATAGCGACCACTGTTAATATAAACGTAAAGATAGTCTTTAATAATCCGTACTCGTGAATATTTAGTATTCCCATAAATAACATTACACCAGTCAAGAAATAAGCCGCACTCATTGCAAGACTGTATAATCCTATTTCATCTAGTGTTAAATAATTAGAAATAAATACTGCTGGGAACCCAATAATAACAACAGGGAATAATGAATATCCTGTAACAATAAAGATTTCTCTATATGTTCCTTTACCTTCAAGTAATGTTGTAATACTCCAATTACCAACAGTAAATAAAAATATTAGTAAGGCCACTGAAAAGAACTCATCAAAAGTATTGAGTGCAAGTGGATTACGCGGATTTATTACAAACCCTTCACCTAAATATGTATATATGCGCAGTAAAATAAATAAAAGCATAAATATTACTGCAACAGAAACTTTCCCCTTCTTCTCTCTCTTTAACTCATCATAGCCGTCAAACGGATGAAAAAGAACGTATTTAGGAAATCTAATAAAGTTATACCAAAACTTTTGCATAGCTAATTTAATCTTCATACAGTAACGACTCCCCTCTCTTACGTTTCTTATAGATTGATCTACCAACCATTAAAACAATCAATGCGCCGGCACCAATCATAATATAAGTAAAGTTATCTCTTAATATGTTGTTTCTATATTCTTTGTAAGCTTTAGAATAGTAATAAGTATCGTGTCCTAACTTAAAGTTTTCTAATGCTTTTTTATATTCACCATTTCTTAAATGAGCTCTACCAATTCCGTTATAAGCAATCTCGTAGTTAGAGTTCTTAGTTAAGATTTCTGCCCAATATTCAGACGCCTCAGCAAACTTACCATGAGCTTCTAAATCCACTGCTCTAGCAACTAAATTACCAAACTCGCTTAAACGATAAACAATAAATGTTTGTTTAATTCTATCTAAAACAATTAAATCACCTTTGAAATAATTTAACGCTACACCTTGAGTGATTTTATCTCTTTGAGCTCCCGCACTACCATCAATAAATAACAAGTTCCCTTCGCTATCATATGTAAAGATGCGCGAGCGTTTTTGGTCTAATACACTATAGATTCCTGAATCTGTATATGCAATATCTTCTAATTCACTTGGGCCATGATCAACTGCTACATGTCTGCTTCTTAAAAACTGAACATCACCCATCGGTCTAAAATAACCATTTCTATTAAGTACATCTATACCTTTAGGGTTAATTAACTGAATTGTATTTTCAGCGTTCATATTTCTAGCTTTAGCTGTTGCATACATAAAGGAATCTTCGTTAATCATTATGCTAGTAAATGTTGTTGGTAAATATTTTCTTAACTTTTTCTTTTGTGCTTCTGTCATAAATCTTCTAGTAAATATTTCCCAAGCTGTTAATTTAATTGGGTTAACTCCAACATAGCGATTAAATTTTCCATCTTTTGATAACTCGACAATACCTTCAAAAATGTTTTTAGCAATAACATACATTCTACCTGTTACATCAACCGTAACTCTTCTAGGTTGAAAAGATGTTGTTTCAAAAACAGGGTCTTCTGGAGTTGAGTACACATCTACTATTTCATAACTATGATTTAGTCTAATAATTCTATTATTATCAGTATCTGCGATATATATTCCTAAATCTTTAACATCAATGCCCTCTGGTTTGTTTAAAGTTAATCCTGTTATTTGATCCGATTCAACCACAAACGAACCATCTTTAAACTCGTAATCTAGAGGATTAACTCCCTCTGCAAATGGGAAAACGGTCATTGAATCAACAAGATTAAAATCTTCATCAATGATTATAAGTGCATTAATTCCTGAATCAACAGCATAGATTGTATCATCATATACTGCAAAATATTCAGGCGATTTTAAATTAATCCCCAGTGATTTACTATGAAAGTCTGCTTCATAAACAAATCCTGGTGATGAATGAATAACATTACCATAAAATGAATAGTTATAAGTTGATCCCATTAAAAATGGTATTAACGATAAACTTATTAGTAGTAACCATACTTTCTTCTTCATCATATCACCTACTTCATTCCTGATGTCTGGAATGTTTCTAGAATCTGTGATTGTGATAGTATGAACATCGTTACTGGGACAATCATCATTACGAAACTCACTGCCGCAATTGTACCGGCCCTTTCAATAGAACCTTGTGCAATTTGCGATAGCGCATAAGAAACAGGTTTTAATTCCTCACTATAAATGAAAGTACCACCTGTGTTTGCCCATAATCTTTGGAATAGTAATATTATTAGTGTAATCCATGCTGGTTTAACTAGTGGCATTACTATTTGCCCGAAAATACGATATTCACTCGCACCATCAATTGTTGCAGATTCAATTAAGTCATCTGGAACTTGTTCCATAAACTGCTTCATCAAATATAATCCTAAACTTGAACCGATAGCTGGTAAAATAATTGCCCATGGTGTATCGATTAAGCCAATTCTTGCCATAATAATATAGTTTGGTGTTGAAGTAACCTGTGGAGCAAACATCAATGAGTATACAACAATTGTAAAGAATAACTTTCTGCCCGGAAACTTATGTTTCGCAAGCGGATAAGCACACATTGATGCTAATATAACGTGTCCAATAGTTCCAACAACCGTATTAAATATTGTGTTAAAGAAATATCTTGAAAATGGTATCCATGACTGACTCATTAATTCTGATAATGACCTAAAGTTTTCCGTAGTTAAGTTTCTTGGAAGCAACTTAGGTGGGAATAAGAAAAGTTCATCCAACGGCTTAAACGCGTTTGAGACTGTCATAATCAGCGGAAAAGCACTGAAAAAACCAAATCCTAATAACATCAAAAATAATACTAAGTCTCCGACTAAGGATCTGTTTAATTTTCTCTTTTTAGTGAATATGTTTTGTTTAGTTGACTTCTTTAATTTCTTTGTACGTGTCACTATTAATCACCTATCCTTCTTAGACCCTTACGGACAAGCAAGTTAGCGCCAACCATAATCAAGAATAGGACAGTGGCTATCGCACTTGCATATCCTAAGTCGAACTGGATTGTCCCGAAATCCATCAAGTGGGTAACTATGGTGTGTCCGGCATAGTTGACCGATGGGAATCCCACTAAACTAATGGATATCTCGGCAATTGCCAAACTCGAAGTGATTTGCATAACAGCACCAAAGAGTAATTGTGGCTTCATCTGTGGCAAGGTGATATACCATAACTCTTGCCAGCGGTTTTGAATACCATCAATCGCTCCGGCTTCATACAGTGTCTTATCAACATTCTTAAGTCCGGCAATAAACGCTAAGAAACTCACCCCTAAACTTAGCCACAACTGAACAATAATTAAAACCGGTAAGACATATTGTTCTGTTTTTAACCAAATTATCGGGCTATCTATCATTCCATATTTTAATAAAAATCCGTTTAAGTATCCGTGTGCATCACCTGAGAAAATGATTAACCACATTAAAAAGGCGTTACCACTAATACTTGGTGCATAAAATATTAAAGTCATTATTGATTTTAAATGTTTAGGTAATTCATTAATTAACCACGCAAAAACAAACGCCAAAATATAACTAACTGGGCCTGTAACTATCGCTAAGATTAAAGTGTTTTTAAGTGAGATAATAAAAACATCATCTTCTAAAAACAACTTTAAATAGTTATCAAAACCAATAAATGTCGGCTTTTGAAGCAAGTTATAATAAGTAAATGAAATACCCAAACTCATAAATACTGGGACAACAGTAAACAAAAGAAATAGTAAGGCATAAGGAATCATTAAAACGTATAAATGTCTTGACTGTTTCACATCATGTAAAAACTGCTGCCATCTAGTTCTATCTTTTGGTTTAACTTGTGGATTTTTTACTGCTACATCTTTCTGTTCCATATCTATTCTCCTACTCTAAACCAAACTCACGACGTTTTTTACTCAATTCCTGATTAATAATTTGGACATAATCATAAATTGTTTCTCGTGGATTACTTCTATCATTAATAACTTTTCTAAGTGCGTTATCTAAGTGACGACCCGTCATATATGAACCTGGAACGTTAGGTATTCCCTTTGTCCACTGCCATTGTTCTAGGAGAATGCTATATTCTTTAGTTGTCCAAGGAAGCTGTTGCATTGCTTCTTTGTTGGCAGTTGGATATCTTGCCGCTGCTCCTAAAATACCTTCCATCTCACGACCAAATCTCACTTGTGTTTCTGTTGATGTCCACCATTTCAAAAACTTCCATGCTTCTTCTGGATGTTTAGTATGCTTTAACATCATTGATGCCGAAGCTGCTGAAACAGTTTCCCTTCTAATTGTTTCGCCTTCTTTAGTTCCCGGAACTAACGCAAAGTCCCATTTACCTCTAATCTCAGGCGCGAATACCGCTAGTGTATTATAAGTGTTATAGTACGCTAAACCGATTGGCATTTGTCCACTTCTAAATCTGTTTGCGAAGTTTGCTTCTAAGACAAATGAATAATCTGTATAAAATCTCGTCCATTCTTCAAATACTTCTGGACCTAAACCTGATGCGAATCCACTCTCTTTACCATAATCATTACCTTCACCTAAATAGAAATCGCCATCTCTTTGATAAAACATCGTAGCGAAAACTGGGTTAGGTGGAAGCGACATTACGCCAACACTTGTTGGTAATGGCATATAAAAGTCTAAATTATAGTTTTGCAAGTCTGGAACTAATGTATTTACATCTTGCCAAGTTTGTGGAACTTCAAAGCCTAACTCTTCAAAAATATCTGTACGATAAAACATTACCAAAAACATTTCCGTCTCAGGTAGCGCATATATACTATCTAAATATCTAAACGGTGTTAAACCACTTTCACTAAATCTTGTACTAACTTCTTCAAAGTCAGGGAATAAAGTTAAATCATATGCTGCATCTCTCATCGCATAGTCAACAGGGACAGCTGAACCAACACCTAACGCAATGTCTGGCCCTTGGCCTGCTAATGTCGCTGGTAGTAATGCAGCACCACTAACCAACTTTAAGTTAACCTGAATGTTATGCTCAGGTGTAAATGTTTCGTTAATTAATCTTCTTAAAATGTTTGCTTGGTCTTGACCAACCGATAACCAAACATCAATTGTTGTAACTTTTTCTCTACTTGTCATACCAACAGATGCATAATTAACATAAAAAGATGCGAAGAATGATTTAATTCCATTCCACATGCTCTCAAATGTGTTTTCTCTACCACGCATTAATTTAGCGCATGGTGATGCAACAACAAAATAGTCAATTTCTAGTGGTTGTTGGTCTAATAATATAATCAATGTACCTAACGAGGCAATATTATTTTCAAATCTTAATAGCTTTTTATGGATTTCACTTGGTTTCTTTAAAAAGTCTTTTAATTGAATTAATACAGTATCTAAAATACCTGTTTTTTCACTCTTAGTACCTGAAATGTCAATTAATGCTTGTCTAGTGTCTTCTAATCTTTGTTTTTCCGTTTCAAATCTTTCCAATAAATTAGGAATTCTTGTTGTTAATCCATAGTCACGGAATTCATCTGGTTCAGCACCAGTATAAATAATAATTTCTCGGTAGATCTCACTTAAGTTATTAATTGCATTGTTAATTTCGGAAATTAATATACCATACTTACCTAAACTAACTTCCATAGAGATAGTATGTTTACCTTCTTCAAAATAAAATTGATAAGGTTTTTTAGTTGTACCAAGAGTTTGTAGACGCCAATCTCCATGCCGAACAAACTCATAGTTTTCCATTTCTTTAAATGGAATCTCATTATCAATAAATATATTTCTTGCCACAGTCATTCCTGCTGCCGTCTTCTGTTTAACTCTTAAAGTTATTTCATAAAGACCATCTTCAGGAACTATAAAATCCCAAGTAATTCTATCTCCGCTCAACCTCCAGTTATTACCACCAATTGAGTTTAAGATTTGTTTGCTTGGGTGATTTGGCATTGTTAAAGAACTTGTTCTATCATTTAAAGGATATAAAGTTGGTGAAGTTGTATTCACCGGTTTTTCAGCCTGATAAATTTCTAAAGACTTACTTGCGGCTTGATAACCTTTTTCTTGATAGTATGCTTCCATTTGTTCATAGTTCTTTAAAACTTTAATGCTTTCTAATTCAATTTTACCTATAACCATAGGCTCTCTTAATGATTCTATTTTAATCGTATTTATGCCTTCTTTAAAATAAATTTCAAATGGTTCAACGATATGACCACTAGCATCTCTTAAATACGCTTCATTCCAATCAGGTAGTTCTATTTGTCTTGGTCTAATATCATTACCGTGGATGTCTTTGGTGATGTTGCCTTCTGAACCCCATAAACGTCTAAACACGATGTTGTCTGCAGACTCAAACGGAACTTTAAATTCTCCATCTTCATCATCTTTAAGTAAAAATCTTCTTTCAATGTTTGAACTCTTTCCTTTAATAGCGTCTGCTTGCTCGCCAACATATGGAAAGTACGTTACTAATACACGATAAAAACCCGCCTCACTTACTTCTATCTCATAAGTAACTGAACCAGACTCATCAGTTAAAAGAACGTTGTTCATTCCTTCATAACTTGCCAATATTTCATGATTTCCTTCTATAGCGACATATTCTTCGCCTTTTACTCCAAATTTATCAGTTTGTGGGTAATCTTTAGGAAAACTGTTTTTATAGTTATGATAATCAGAACTTTCTTCAAATGTTGTAGTATCAATCTCCCTACTAACTTTATTGTACTTTAAGTAGTCCGTGTGAACCGCTTTAACTATAGCATCAACTATTCCATAAAGGAAAAATAAACCCACTAGTGAAATGAGTATTATCCAAATTTTTTTAATTGCGATCGCTCCTTTTTTTAAATATTACCCCCTTTTTAGTTCGTCAAAAAGGGGGTATTTTAAATTTTATGTCTTAAAGTGTGTTAGTTGCCGGCAATAAATTGTCCTAGCATAGTTTCATATACACCGACAATACTTTCTACAGCACTTCTTTGTTCACCATCACGAATACCTGCGTTAAGTGCTAACTTTAAGCTGTTAGGGCTATACGAGCCAACACCGATAGAGTTTAAGAACTCAACATAAGCTTTATCATAGATAGTCATATAAGCATTAACATATAGTTCATCTTCAAATCTTGTCATTAGTGTATTTCTAAATCCTTCTTCTGGAGTAATTCCTTCAGTTTCCCAAATTTGAACTGCACTCCATACTTTAAACGCTAATTCTCTTCTCTCAGCAGAGTGACCAGCAGCTAAGTATGCTACAGATGTACCATAAATTGGTGATAAATATTCACCTTCATAAGTATCTGACATAGGATAAGGAACAAATCCTAATTCAAATCCTAAGTTACCCCATCTATTAGGAGCTTTAACAAACCATAAGTCTCCTGGGTGCATTAATACTTTACCAGCTTGCCATTCAGCAGAACCTTGGTCATAAGCTCTATTAGGTTCAAATAAGTTTTCTACGAATAGTTCACGGATAAAGTCATATGTTTGCATTGCTGGTTCATCAGCAAAATGAACTGTCCCTGTGCTTAAATCTAAGTAACTTCCGCCATTTAATGGTACCATATTTTCTCCGTAGTAAGCTAATGCTCCACCTAAGGCATAATAGTCTTCACCTTTAGTGTTTAACTGAGCTTGAGCAGCCATTGCCCACTCTTTAAAGTCTGACCAACGCCAGTTTGCACCAACATCTACGCCTTCATTATAGTATAATCCTGCAGGGTTAGGAATACCTAACTCATTTAACAAGTCTACGTTGAAATATAAGCCAGATGCAACAGTTAATGCTCCAGTTGAGAACCCATAACTATTTGCTCCCAATGTTCCAGCATCAATAATCTTTTGATTAATCTTTTCACCCGGTTTACCTTCACCAAGATAATTGTTAATTGGCGCGATACCGCCTCCACCTGCTAATTGTCCTAACCAGTCTGTTGTAACGTGGTAGAATACATCCGCTAATGGTGTTCCAGCTGTACTTGCTTGAATAATTGCGCTAATTCTATCAGGTCCCCAAGCTGCGTTATCTGGATACTGTTTATAAGTAATTTTAACATTAAATGTTTCTTCTGCTGCTATATGTAATTCTTGTCTTCTTTCTGCTTCAGTACCTGTAAATTCAGCGTGGAATGGGTCATGTTCTCTAAGGTCTCCAGACATAAATACGATTTCTTGTAATCCTGCGACTGGAGGAACAACTGTAACTTTTCTTGTTTTCTGATCAGTAACACCTTCAGAACCAACTAATAAATATGTTAACGTGTACTCTCCAAGTCTAGCAGTGTTTACTGTACCAATAACTTGAATATCAGATGTAACATTACCTTTGATAGTATCATAACCTGTAACACCTTCCATACCTTGAACCATATTACTAAATTCTGAATCAATAGTAACAGTTAAAGGTGCAATACCTCTAATTTCTACTTTGATATAGACTTTAATTGTTCTTGTTGCAACAACATCATTTCCTTCTCCATCTTTTAAATACTCTAATGGATTTTCTGGGTCAATGATTTTGTAAGTTAAAGTATATGTGCCAGTTTTTTGTGTATTTACACTTCCAATAACTGCAATATTTTCAGCATCTACAGTTCTAGTGCCATACACGATGATTGGATTTCCATCATCATCTAATTCTTTAACATAAACAGGATTTCCTTCTTCATCAAATACTGGATTTCCTTCTTCATCTTCTTCTTGAACATAAACTGGTTTGCCTTGTTCATCAAATATTGGTTCTCCATTTTCATCTGTTGCTTGGAGTGGTTTTTCCCATTCGATTGGCATTACTGCAGATACATTTAGTTTAGGGTCAAAGTTTGAACCATATTCTAATTGTTCTTCGTCACCACCACCAGGAACATTAATTGTTGCTTCTTTAACAACGTGGAATGTTCTTACGATTGTAGTTGTAAAATCACCAATAGTTATTACATAAACTACTTCATAATCACCAGCAACATCTGTATTAACTTCGCCAGTAATTGTGAAATACTGTGCTAAATGTTCAGCGTTATGAGCATATAACGTTCCAAGAATCGGATCTACAACAGTAACTCCTGATGTTAAATTAACTGTAGAGCCTTGACTTACTTTACGATCGTCAAGCCCGTTAATTACTACCGCTGCAACTGTAATATCTCTTTCGTAAACAAATTCAACACCATCTGTTCCAGTAACTTTGTAAGTTAAACGGTAAGTACCTGCTACATTAGTATCAACAGTACCTTCTATTTGAATTTTACTAGTTACATCTCCTGCAACAGCGTCTGTTGCTGAAATTCCTGCTAATTCATCAAAAGACATACCTAAACGAAGTGTAACGTCTTTTTGACCTGTGTTATTGATAACCGCAGGACCTACTTTTGCTTTTTTGCCTCCACAAGCGGCTAATAGCATAGTAGTTGCTACCAATAATGCAAAAATGAATATTCTTCTAAATTTCATTTTCTGATTCACTCTCCTTTTTATTTTTGTGTTTTTCTCTTATTTTAACTACATAGTTATTATACTACATAGATTACCGAAATGCTGACAATATAATCAAGTTGTTTTTTG
>JAAYNP010000137.1 GCA_012520795.1 Bacillota bacterium | reverse complement strand
CAAACCTCCACTTTAGTGTCCCTCATGAACCTCAGTGACGATACCTTCAAGGTTTTCGATGACAATGTCATAATCCTCGATGCTCTTGGGATCTTTGACTCCTTCCTTTACGTTAACCTGCAAAGCCCTATGGACTTTGGCCGATGAATACTTGCCAGTGGGATTAGGATGCACCCACCAAACCACCTTGACAACCTCCATACTTCCTTCTGGTCGCGCGGATGAGGCGTCGTTATCAAATAGGCGAATTAGCGATTGTTTAATCACCTCGGCATCCTCGTCACTGAAACCCGTTCTTGAAGCCAGCTGGGTATTTATACTACCCCAGAAAACATAGAGTCCGTGGTCAATACGGTGTTTCATACCCATCGTATCAGAGCCCTTCTTGTCAACAGCCTCATCACTAACGCTCTTTGTAATCTGGGTGGTAGTAGTGTAGACAGGAGCAACGGAGAAGGCTGGATGAATCGATACTGGTCCTCTAACCCCTACAGAGACACCAGCCCCTTTCTTGTCGCTCTTGTAGGCAAAGACCTGGCCAAAAGAACGTACATCTAGCCACTTTTCACAGGCGGCTCTTGCCATTTCTTCTGGTTCTTTCATCAGCCCTTTTAGTTCTCCTTCGGCTCTTTGTCGTAGATTAAGGTACTCGTCAACTCGATAATCATTAGATTGAACAAAAACGTTATACCCGAGATCCAAGAAGCGATTACGTAGCTTGCGCTTTATACAGACATCAGAGATTTCACCAATGCCATCATAGTTGACTCGAGGCCGGTTACCATTGAGTGGGTCCCCATTTGGATTGGCGTTATTCACTTCCAAAACAACGGCAAAGTCTATCTTCTTACTAAGTGTCATTTGAACTTACCTCCTCAAATTATAAGGTTTTTCACTCAGGGTTGGAGTTAGGATAGAGCCTCAGAGTCTTCACTAAGCCTAGATCTACGTTTCCGAAACTCTGACATTTGACAATGATATCCCAACAAAAACTCACCTGATAACGGGCGATCATTTGTAAAGTCCTCAGGTCTGAACAAATCCATAGTCTCCAGGAGTTCCTGATAGAGCCAATTGTTTTGTCTAGGACTTAAGCGATTCCTATATGGTTCAAGTCTGAGCTCTAAGTTCCGCCAAGTTGTATAAGGGCGCTGGGAAAACCGATGCATCATCTTTGCGGCATTTGTAGCACGCTTTTCACCTGCTTCCGAAAGAGCCCACCCCTCCAGGTTGTCAGCATAAGCTAATAACCTTCCATACAGATAGTCCCGGGTATTGCGCGTTCGATCTAAAGCCATGGTGTAACCCTCCTCAATATTTGCCCCCTTATATAGTCCGCAGGCAATTGTTAACGTCTTCCTCCATTCCCATTCTTCGGCAAAAGCAACCCTGTTCGTAGCTCTGTTTACAACCGCATACACAATATCTCGTGGAATTGGATGTCCTTCAATAACCGAGGGAAGCAGGCGTTCGATGGTTTTGGCTCGCAGCTTTGCATCAACCCGGCTACCGTAAGCTACTTCAGCGATATCGAAGAGACTTGGGGTAGCGACGTATTCGTGTGGAAAGTCCTTCTCGGATCCTCTAGGACGATAGCTTTGTTCCCAAGCATAGCTCATATGCCACTTTTCTAATTTTCCTAGAAACTCAGATCCCCACAGTTCTCGGTAATAACTGACGGACATTCGTCCAGGCGTAGCAGAATCAAGTGCAATTACATAGATGTTGGTAAACTCCCCTAGTTGCTGTTTGAAGCCTAGTATTTTCTTCCTCAACTTGAGGGCAAATTCTTCCGCTGTGTACGCCACATCCGTTTGTTCGGTCGAGCCATCTAGCCGCAGATTCAGAGAGGCCATGAGACTGATCGAATCTTCAGCAGGATTCGGGATGTCACTACCGATATTCGCCCAAGAAACGATAGCCAAGTCGCCGCTCTGGAACCCCTGGTTTCGTACGAGCCAAGCCAGCATGTTATGGGCTTTTTGGGTCACTTCGTAACCGACACTCACAGCCTGTACATCGTTCTCAAACCGACCGCGGAATGTGAACCCACTATTGTCGTTGCTTGAAATCAATTTTGCCTTATCCCCGTCATTCCTAATTTTTGCTGGATGCGAGGTAGCTATGGCAACTTCATCTCCAGTTACGTAGCAGATATCTCTCTCTGTGATTCTCGAGATATAGTAGTTGATCCATGATTGAATCAGCTCTTGATCCCGCCAGACCTTTGTTTCCAAAACGCCTTCTTCTTCCACAACCCAACGAACGAAGGCGTCATAAGGAGCCTGAGTTCCGGGAAGGACACTAAAGATCCTTGGCATGTCCTCCCGGCTTGTCCACTCACTCGGGACCCGACCACTGGAATCTACGGGCAGAATCGCGTAATGAATCAGGTCCTCCATAAGGGTTCCCTTTTCCACATAGCGAAGGACAGCTCGTAACTTCGGATGGCCGTATGTTGACTCTGCCCATTCCTTCAGATCACTCAAATACGATAGATATGGCTCGGTAGGTTCCTTTGCAAAGCCCTTAGTGACCACTCCACCATATTTAGTGTAGTCTCCCGCTAGATACTGCAGTTTGTCACAAAGTGGGTGATTTTGCGGCTTAATACCAGAGCGTGATGATGACGATTCCGTACAGGGAATCAGTGTTGTGTTATCCTCTCTCGGAACAACCGACGCCCGTAGAAACTCTCCACGCCCACTGATGACAACCTCAATGTGGGCTTGTTGCGTTGTATGACAGATAGGGAGTAAGGGTTTTTCCGGTGCCAATCGCAGTTCTTGATTGTTCTCATATGTCTCATAGAGGCTGAACAGCCAACTCAACGTAATCCTCCTTCCTCCAAGAGATCGCGCAGTGATTCATCCATTTCAAGGGGTGTGGTTTGTGGTTCTAGAGACTGCATATCACGGATGAACCGCCGAATGGTGCATTCCTCCGGCGAAATCATGTCAATCACTCCATAGTTCATGTGGGGTGTCCAAAAGCGTGCATAAAGCTCATCGACTCCGGATTCACTGGGATAATCGAAGCCATGGAACATCATCCCAAAACTTACTTGAGGATAGTCGTCATAGTATCCTGGGCCTTCACCAAAGCTACAAGGTTCCACATAACCCTGACATTCTCGAGCACCCAGGAAGATATCTCGCCGGCCACCACGTTCGATCATACGCTTGGCCATGAAATAATGCTTGTTTTCGTTCCTATCATGGGCCAAATCGCTCCGTGCGTAGTTCCAAGAGAAACGCGCTTGTACCTGGTACTCTACATCCCGCAGATAGGTGTAGTAGGCTAGATCATTGCCTCCTCCATACTTGATTGGCTTAATGCCCTTGCTTTCTGTCTGAATGGGTTTCATCACCCTGATCTTATCGATCGTCCAAACGATAGTGGGTTTCCAATAAATTGATTCCAAAATTCCCTTAATTGCCTGGTATGTAGGCAACTGATAGGAATACTTTTCACCCCCGATTTTCGTCAATGGATCGGTGAACAAAGCAAACCTCCCATATACTTTGAACTGCACAATATTGTCTCTTTGCACCCTATCCCCCCTAGCAAATTTGTGTTTCCATTTTGTTGGACTTCTCCAAGGTAAGGCCCAGTTCAGGGTGATAATGTGAACCGTCAACATAGAAGATCCCGGAACTCTCTTGAACCTCGTGCAGTCCTCCCGCCTTCGCCAACGTATCGAGTTCGTGGGAAAAGCAATTGACCGAATAACGTTGGGCTCGGCGCAAAACATCATACTGCTTACTGGGCTCAAACACGCCACACAGGTCACTTATGAGTTCTCGTCCTTCATCGAAGGGAACGATAACACCTTGACCTGAGTTAGCTATGACCTCAAAGGATCTCGCGGCCGTCTGAAACGACTGGTTCAGAAATCGACTGAGCTTTGGATTATGGGGATTTCTCCCATAAGCATAGATCGATATGCGGTTCCTAGCGAGGAGTTCCACAAGAGTATCACTACGTCCGACTGGACTCTTTGAATCAACAGGGTAGGACATTCGTCGCTCTTCCTCGTGAAAGTGATATCTAAAATACGTTTCTAGTACCGAATCACTGAGGAGATGTCTCTGGAAGGCGTTCTTCGCATCCCGTTCAAAGTCAATCAGCACCCTTCTTGCTGCCTCCTGTGCTACACTGATACTCGGCAATTTGTTGAGGTTCTCATCACTGGAGTTCACAATCAACACGCGTCCTTTAAATGGTTTCCTTCCATGTCGATTACACCGACCAGCTGCCTGGGCAATCGAATCGATGCCTGCTAACGAACGGATGACAACATCAAAATCAACATCAACGCCAGCTTCAATGAGTTGGGTGCTAACCAGAAGAAATGGTTTCCCTTGGTCTGGATCAAGTAACTCGGTTATGATGCGCAAGGTCTCGATGCGATGAGCCGGGCACATGCTGGTGCTTAGATGATAGACAGGCGTTTCTGCCATGGCTTGGAGTTGCCGGAAGATATTCCGTGCCTCTTGCTTCGTATTGACAATGATCAAGACGGATTTTTCTCCATTACACTCGGCGACTGCCAATTCAGCGATTTCGTGTTGACTCCAACCTTGTGGCCTGGTTACGTCAAAGAGATCGACACGGTCGAGTGTTTGGCGCCGTTGCTCTTTTGTTACTCTAACTTCTCGTTTACTATCAAACGGCAGTGCTCGCGTCTTGGGATTTACTTCGTGCAAGATTGGCTGTGTGGCTGTGCATAGCATAACAGATGCGTTACAGGCATTAACGAGGAATTTTGCTGCAAGGTTAAATAGATGGACTAGATTTACTGGTAGGGTTTGAATTTCATCAAAGATGATTACGGAATTGGCCAGCTGGTGCATGCGTCGACAGCTATTGGTCCCTGCACCGTACAAGGTTTCCAAAAACTGTACCATGGTCGTGAGAATGATCGGGCTATCCCAATTTTCGGCCAGGAGTTTGTAGTCATTGTACTCATCTTGGGCTTCCTCTTTTGCATCCTCCCCATCGGCAATCTGGTCCGGCAATAGATTGGAGTGATGTTCTAGAACGATCCTAGTATCCTTGGGGTCAATACCTAAAGTCCCCCGTATACTTTTGGCGTTTTGATCAATGATTGAGGTGTACGGGATAACATACACAATTCGCTGGAGTTCGTGTTTTTTAGCATGATGCAAAGCAAACCTCAAGCTTGCCAGTGTCTTACCACCACCCGTTGGTACCGTGAGACGGAAGAACCCACGTTTCTCCATGGCCATAGCCAGACACTTGTTGGAAACATCGGTACGTAACGTATCCATGTCAGTGAGCATCTGGAATCCGCTGATGTAATCCTCTAGGCTTGCTATGAGGACATCCCAATCAGTATACTGGCCGAGCTGTCTCCTGTGCCGGTTTTCAGGTTGCTCTGAATCTGCGGCGTCAATCCTATCAGCATCGATCAAGCAACTCAATAAGAAGCGGACAATAAGGCCGATGTTAAAGTGAGCTTCATCTTCTCCGTAAACTCCTTCAACGGAGCGTTGCAGGCAGTCTGTAAGTGTTCGATTGATGTCCAAAGCTACGAGATTCCGAATCCTCTCTCTAATATGCGGCGGTAGAGACGATAGCGCCTGCTCCTTCCTGGTTTCTGACTCTCCTTTGCTGAGACGTTGGAATAGGGTGTCACGTCCATCAGGCGTAAGTGCGTCCATGATTCCGTGGTGTGATGCCACAGTTATGGCCAAGAGATCAGCAGCTAGGCTCGTGGTGCCATCGGGTTGCAGGAAAGCTTCATACAAGGCCTGGGCACCGGCTGTAGAGTGGTCTAATTTCGCTCCGTGAAGTTGTATGCTTAGCCGATCAATGAGACCGCTTTTGTACTTCAGATACTCCTCAAATTCCCTTGTTGCCTTCCCCAGATCGTGAGTCAACCCAAGTAAGCTACCTACGGCTTCCAGCCCAATCTTACCAGCAAACTGGCTGGTCATTGCAGCAACGGATTCCAAATGGTCCCAGAGACACTGGGGTTTCATATCACTCTTTCTGTAGCGAGCGACAAACTGACATTCGGCCTGTCCCATAATGTACTTCACCCCCCTCTTGACCATGATTTACATTTATTGTACATTCCTACAGACCCAGCGTCAATACCCTTAACTTAAGTTCTAAAGAGAATGTTCTATTCCTAATTTGTTTGTGCTAGAATGGGATCGTCGCAAGCCATTGCGTGGATTGAAACTCTTTGGAAGTTAAGTACAAGAGAGTGTTGGCACAAAGTCGCCTCCACCATAAGCTGTGGAGGCGACTTTGTGCTATCTCCACTCGTCCATGTCTCCCAGACTTCTAGGGCCGCTCTTTTCACTTGCTGCCCAAGTGACATTATATTATTGAAATTGTATATACAACGCGGAAATCCTCCCCAAAAACAAATATTTTCAAAAGAACGACACTTTGGGTTCTCATCCTCGTGGATGAAAGCTCTGTATTTTTGCGAACAAGGAAAACCGGCAGCGACATAATGTCGTCACCGGTTCTTCATTTAACTCGGCGCTAAAAAGTCATGTAGCGTCTTTGTATTTGTACTTGGCGGCTGTGACTTGTAGAACCATGGCCAAGTTGTT
>JAAYNP010000134.1 GCA_012520795.1 Bacillota bacterium | reverse complement strand
TAGCAGATGCCCAAGCTATAGCCGTATCCTTTGTTAGTTGATTGATCTGCTCTGCAAGGTCTACAATTGCTGTTCCTTGTTCTCCTTTAAGTGCATCGGTAGAGATTGCAAAGAGTTTTTCTTGCATTGTATCTGTTAATATTCCGAATCCATAAGCTCCAGAAGGTGTTTTCGATTCTCTTAGTTTCTGCTGATAGAGTTTCGTTAGATTCTCAAACTCCTGCGTTTGCATATAGCCTGCTTCTATCATTTCAGAGATTGCGTTACGGAGAGCATCTAAGTCGGCAGAAGTCTTGTCGAAGTCATCACCCATTTGTGATGCCATTTTAGCGTTGTAATCGAGCTCTTTTTGTAGAGTTTGGGAGATTGACGATATATGAGCGTATCTATATTCGCTAACAATTCCAGCATACGCCTCAGAGTCTGCATATCCACCTTCTATTAATTGCTTTATAGCATTTCTGTAAGCGTCTAAATCGGCGTCTAGGCGATTGAAGGTAGGGTCTGCGATTTCTAACTCAAGGTTAACTTTTAAGGCGTTCTGAAGTTCGTTTTCTATGTCCTCAATGGATTTCTTGGCTTGTGTGGTATTGAGGTTAATGTTTAGGTTGTTCCAGAAATCATCATTAAAAAGTGTGGATACTTCTTCTTTGACTTCTTCAACGGCTGATTTCGCTTCCTTGTCAGCTTCGTACTGTGCTTGCCGTTCGTCCATGATTGATCTTTCTGTTTCAATTAGTTCTATATGCCTTGTGATTTGGTTGCGGTAGTGTTCTTTGGCTTCTGGGGTGAGAGCAATCGACTCCATAAACTCATTTAACGCAACAGCAGCTTCATAGATCCAAACCTTAATCTTGCCCCAGGTCTGTAGCCCCCAGTGTGATACGTCCTTCCAGTTTTTAATTAGCAAATATCCTATGCCAATAAGTGCTGCGACACCTAAGATAACCCACCCAATAGGACCGCCGACAAGAAATGAGAGAGCTTCCCCGAAGGTTGCAGCTCCCCCTGCCCACGCTGAAAACGCAAAGATGAGTCTGCTCCCAAATGTGACTAAACCTTTCAACAAGCCGGAAAGAGATGCTACAACCTTAACGAGTCCCCCTAGGAGGGTAGTAGCAGGTCCAATCAAACCAATAAACAGTCCTAATTTTACATAAGCTTGTTGGGTCGCTTCGGGTAACCGTTGGAAGGCTTTCGCCATATCTCTTAATCTCTCGACAAACGGGATAATGATCGAGAGTGCCTGTGAGAACATAGGTAATAAAGCTTGCCCGAACTCGATTGTAACAGCTTTAACCTGTTCTTTTAACGATCTAAACTGACTTAGAGGGTTATCGAGTTCTCTAGCAAGGTGTCCCTGTGCTTTTCGAGATTGTTCCATGATTGCACCATAGCGTGCGACAACTTTCCCAGTTTCAGAGAGGGTTTCACCTTGTTTAATGAGTCCGTTTCTTAGAGCGTAATTTTCAACTGTGGTTTCATTGATGTTTATACCGAGTTCCCTAAGTGGCATAACCATTCCAACCATGCCAGATTGCAACTTCTCAAAAGCTGATTCAAAGGAGATATTATAAAAGGCCGCGAGATCATATGCAAGTGTCGTAAAGCCTTTAGCGAGGTCGTAGGCTGATTGTTCCGTCAGTCCCATACTTTCGCCCATAACCTTGAAGATACCCATTTGTTTACGCATTTCGTACTCATTGATCTTCATGTCTTTTGCAAACTGTCTTGTAAAAGCGTGAGCCGTTTTCGTCATGTTTCCCATTGACACTTCAAATAAGGCTTCACTCTCAACAACGTCACCAGCCATCATGATTGCTTGCCGTCCAACAAGTGCTAGAGGTGTTGTTATTCCGAGAGTTAATGTTTTCCCAAGCCTTGTAACTTTACTTGC
>JAAYNP010000116.1 GCA_012520795.1 Bacillota bacterium | reverse complement strand
GAGTGGTCTGAACGGGGCTTCTGGCTCCACTACTTCCGTTTGGAAAAAGGTAGGCTGCCTTGGTCACAGGAAGGTGAAGAGATCAATCCTCTACTGCCTCAAGCATTGGGAGTTTCTTAACAATTTTCTTTTGGATGGCCGTTTGGAAATCGACAACAACAGGGCAGAACGTTCCATGAACCCGTTTGTCATTGGCAGAAAGAACTTCTTGTTCTGCATTACACCACGGGGCGCCCAGGTTAGCGCTACAGCCTACAGTATTGTTGAATCTGCCAAAGAAAATGGGCTTAAGCCATTTTAGTGTCTTGAATACCTGTTTACCGAACTGCCTAATGCATCTTCGGAGGATCTGGACAATTTCTTGCCGTGGTCTCCAACGATACCGGATCGCTGCCGGACTTCCAAGTAATGAGTTTGCTATTAACCTCTGCCAGTAAAGGCGGAGGTTTTTATGTGTTCAACGAATTGCTTCATAGACTGTTAGTTGGTTGCTGGTTGACCGCTAATTGTCAAGGTGTATTTACCTTGACGCTTACTTACATCCAAGACGCTTTATGTCATCCAATAGACCAAAACGGTTGTCAGAAGGGAAGAAGTGAGAGGAAATAAACAATAGCGAAAGAATTAATTACTTATTTATGAAAATGGTTTAGCCAAAATGACGTCTAATTGTGGATAATCCTAGTGTTTTTTGAAACGGGAAACTCTAAGGGGCATGAACACGAAACCAGTGAATATGCCTACGCGGTGAAGGGTGGCGAACAGGAGGTCACCGAGTTGTTTAAGGGTCTATATAAGACGGCGATGATGAGTGCGGGAGATCTAACCAACGGTGGTATTGTGTATCTGCTAGGGAACTACCTCTTGCGAGTGGTCTATCTTATTCCCCTATTACTTCTTTGGCGCAATTTAATGGTTGACGGGGTGGAAGCAGGTATGTCCTTAAGTCAGATGCTCACTTATACGTACTTAGGGGCGATGTTCTCCGACGTATTAATCGTACGAAGTCCAGCATCTAGCTGGTTGTATGAAGGTTTACTCATTAGCTTATACCAACGTCCGCTTGGTATTCTCCAACATCTGGTGGCACACACAATAGGGCGCTGGTTACCAACACTTGTACTTTTTAGCTTCCCCATGGTTTTATTGGCCCCATTGTTCGGGGTGTCACTCCAGATTCGATCGTTTTGGGCCCTGCCGAGTCTAGCTCTATGTGTTTCTTTGGGGTTTGCTGTTGACTCTATGTTTGCTTGCTTAACTATCCGACTTCATAACGCAAGTTGGTTAGTGTACACAATTAGGAATGCCATAACCGTGTTTTTTGCAGGACAGGTGATTCCCTTTGCCATGCTGCCATGGGGTCTTGGTCATTGGCTCCAATACCTTCCCCTAGGTAGCTTGGCAGGAGCGCCGTTAGCTATTTATACAGGTTTGGCCGAAGCTGGGCCGATTATTACATTTCAACTGCTCTGGAATGTACTGCTGTGGCCAGTAGCCATCATCATTTGGCGAAAATCACAGGAAGGGATGGTGTCCTTTGGCGGCTAACAGGCTTACTCTCAAGCGATGGTTAGAGTTGTACGGTCTCTATGCCAAAATGGATTTGGCATGGTTTTTCAGGGATACCAAGTTCTGCCTTATGGCGATCTGTGCCGATTTAATCTCCAATATCGCAGCAGTTACAGGCATCTTTCTATTGGCATGGCGGTTTGATGGCGTCGGGGGGATGGGCAAGTACGAGGTTTTGTTTATGCTAGGGTATGTTACGGTCATTACCGGCATATACCAGTTGTTTTTCTCAAGTTTCAACACTGGTCATATCAGCCGGCGGATCGGGCGAGGGCAATGGGAGCATATGATGATTCAACCAATTTCGATACCTGTTCAACTTTTGGTGGAAGGATTTATCCCGGTTTCTGGCAGTAGTAATTTCCTAGCGGGAGGCACCCTCGTTGCAATCGCAGTGGCCAATCTAGATATCCACTTGACTTGGTGGTGGATTGCTTCATTTGCTGGAAGTGTTCTGATCTCCATGATCATCTTGCTAAGTCTTTCCTACCTGTTCTCCGCTGCAGCGTTTTATGCCCCGGCTCAGGCCGAGGAAATCAGCTCCTATGTACTGGACAGCACTGGCGAACTCAGCAAGTACCCGCTATCGGGGATGGGTTTGGCCATTCAGATACCGCTTCTAACACTGTTCCCTGCGGGTTTGTTAGGCTGGTTTCCCAGCCAGGCGTTACTTGGCAAACCGCCTCTTGGGTTAACGCCCTTATATCCTTGCCTAGTAGCTGGTTTGCTTTTCTTTATAACGAAACAAGTCTTTATGAAAGGACTCGACCATTATGTCAAAGCTGGAACCAATCGCTATTCCTCCGTCGGCCACCGCCGTTAGGGTGCAGAGTGTAACAAAGACCTATGAGCAATGGCAAAGAAGTGGGAAAGGGCGCAATGTAATTAAAAATTTAATCAAACCGGAGAAGAAGGTCATTACAGCTCTGGATAGCATATCCTTCAATATCCAGGTAGGACAATTTGTGGCCTATGCGGGACCGAATGGTGCTGGAAAAAGCACAACGATGAAGCTCCTTTGTGGAATGCTGCAGCCGCAGACTGGCGAAGTAACCGTGCTTGGTCTATCACCGCAGAGGGATCGGATCGAACTTATGAGGCGAGTTGGGGTCTTATTTGGCAACCGCACCGAGCTGTGGTGGGATCACCCTATTTCATCAAGCTTCGAGTGGAAAAGAGTGGTCTGGAACATACCCCAGAAGAAGTATATCAGGACTCGGGAGATGGTAGTTGAGCTGCTGGATATCGGCAATATCCTGAATACATTTGCCAGGGAGTTAAGCTTAGGGCAGCGGATGCGGGCGGACCTAGCTTTGATGTTGCTGCATGAGCCAGAGCTTATTCTTCTGGATGAGCCCACATTAGGCTTGGATGTTTTGGCAAAACGTCAGATGATTAGCTTTTTGAGGAGGCTCAATCAGGAGAAAAAGACCACGATTGTGGTAACTAGCCACGATATAGACGATTTGGAAGAAATGGCCGAGCGTATTCTTCTGATCTCCCGGGGTCATTTAGCCTTTGATGGTGGTTTCGAGCAATTACGGAAGGTTGTTGGCAGTCTTTGCCGGGTGATCTTAACCATGCAAGGAAAGGGCGTTCCAACTCTAAGTTGTGGAACGTTACTGTCGCACGTTAACGGAATATGCGAATATGAAGTGGATATTAGTAGTCGATCCATTCAAGAAATTCTGGGGGAGATTGCCACGATCCCAGGTGTTGTAGATATCGAGATCAAGAAGCCGCCACTAGAGCAGGTAATTGCAGAGCTTTATAGCCGGTGGAAAAATGCCGAGGAGGATTTGGCATATTAAGCCCACATTGGTAAGCATCAGGGTTTATCCCTAGTGTTTCTAAGCGATCTACTAACGCATGTTATAGTTCATGATCGGTAAAGCAAGGTTTCCCTTTTCGACTGCCATGTTGTATATCTGGGGAAATAGTAAGCAGTTTTCAATACAGTCAAAAACGGCTGTTCTACCAAATACGTCATGTATTGCTTTGATCATCACATACCCTGCAGTATATCCTTCAAGTCCTTCATCAAACAGTTGTTGAGTCAGTGTAGGGTCTGCTGGTGCCCCATTACTAATCTGGCCAATACAGTGGCTGACTTTGCTTAAAATCACGGAGATATTGCCCAGGTTATTGTTCCACTTCCTATCCAATGTTCCACCACCATGGTAGGGGCTAGGCAGGAAATAGTATGCGACCCCTTCCGATAGTAACTCCTCGATAAACCTAATCAGACTTTTGTTTTTTTCCTTCCCCACATGTTGTAGGCTATTGGATATGTTTTCATGGACTCCGATGTGGTGAAACTCGTGTGCCAAGATCGCAATTAAGTTATTGATGTCCAGGAAACCGTCTATACTCACATATTCATCACAAATATCAATGGCGATTTCGTTTCCAAGCATAATACCCGTTCCTCGTATTCCATAAAGGATGTAGACCGTCACTTCTTCTTGGATTTTCTTTGGTAGATATGCATTGGCAAGTGTGAACGCCTGTTGAATGATCGCACCTAGGTCAATATCATTCAATGATTTTTCCATGACATCAACGTACTGAAAACCGTGTCTCATGCTCCGTGAAAAGATATTCTCATCGTCCCCAGCAACTGGATCCCTGGTAACTTCCTCAAAAAGTTGGGTTAAGAGTGGTTCATCGAACTCCACCCCCGAGTAATACAAAAGGTGCTTCTTAAGGAAAAGCATTCCTGGGGACTTCAAATATATGCCGACACTCTCCACTGGCACAACTAGCCGTTCACGCAGTTTCTTGAATATGAGAACAGACTGTTCTAAAGCGGAAACATCAACCTTAATCGCCATTTATCTCTCCATTTCTATCGAACGAATGATCAAGAAATGTAATTCGACGTTCCATTCACTCATCCTGAACCCCAATTTGCGTGGGCAATTAGCATTTGGGACGCAAATTGAAATTGAAACTGGAAAAGCGAGGATATTGATATTCAGCTGTTAATTCACCAACAACCCATTATTTTCCTTTAGGTGAGCTAATGCCCTTCCAGCCATTGTTGGTCCCCATCTCCATCCGGATGGGGATTTTTGTCTTAGCACACCAGTCTCTTTTTCGGCAGCACTCTACACAGGGGGACTAGATGCGGAATAACTTGTAGTAGGTCTACGGGAAAGAGGTGATTAAATGTTCATCTGGTTGACTTTGT
>JAAYNP010000125.1 GCA_012520795.1 Bacillota bacterium | reverse complement strand
TGGCGTGACGCGATCGGTGAGTTTCTCGATCGGACATTAAAACTCCGGTTACACCAGAAAAAACAGGTCTTGACTCCGATCGATTGTGGGATCGATTACCTCGGGTACATTGTATACCGGGATCACCGACGAGTGAGATCGCGGAACGTCCACCGGATCTACCGCAACATCAAACGGATGGAGGCCGGCACATTTGATCGCGATCCTCGAGCGTCGATAGCATCCTGGATCGGGTACGCACAGCACGCAGACACCTACGGGCTGAACTGCCAGATCGCAGAACGACATCCGTTCCTGCGCGTGGCGTTTGACCCGGTGGAGGCACTATGACTACGAAACAGATTATGCGAATTACAACGATTGATGGCGTCGAGGATATTGACGCTGACAGGATACTGATAGAGAACAACGAATACGTCCTGTTCCGGGGCGACGAAGAGGTCCGGAGGATCCCGATAGCGGACATCATATCGGAGACCGATCCGGAAACCGGGGAAGAGCGGAGCGGGATCGAGACGATCTACTCGAAGAGCTGACTATGGGGCATACTCCGCACATTGAAGGAACCGATCTCCTGATCGCGAACCTGCAAATCTACGCAGAGAAGATGACGGCAGCCGTAGCTGATGGCATGCGGAAGTTCGGCGGCAGGATCGAGTCCGAGTCAACTCGCCGATGTCCGGTGGATACCGGGGAACTCCGGTCCCGGGTGTTCAACGAAGGACCGCTCCTCGACGGCGACGTCTACGCACAGGTCGTCGGCTACGAGAAGTTCGGTGAGACGTGGGGGAAGGAGAATTCAGATATGGCGGGCAAACCATACGCCATCCCAGTCCACGAACGAACTGACGCCCGGTATCGTGTCGGAGAGGCAAAGTTCCTGGAGAACGCAGTGAACGCCCTCTCCGGTGAGTATGCTGAGTATATGAAGAAGATCCTCGGTGAGGTGAAACCGTGAGCGTCGGGAACGACATCTGCCTGTACCTGGCATCACTCGACATCGGCGCTCTCGGCAACGACCTGTTCCTCGGTCACGCACCCGACCGTTCGACTGCCATATCAGTAGTCGAGACTGGAGGTCAGGCTCCGTACCACGACTACGGACCGGAAGAGATCCTCGACCGGCCGTCTGTGCAGGTACTCGTCCGTCACCCAGCATATCTCACTGGCCGCGCGACAGCTGACGAGATCCGTAACCTGTTAGACGGCCTTGCCAACTGGCCGATCAACGATACGCGATACCTCTCGATCACCGCAATGAACGACCCGGCATATCTCGGGAAGCGAGCGACCAGTGAGGGGGAGGCACACGAGTTCAGCCTGAACTTCTCGACCGTCCGGGAGAGGCGGGGGAAGACCGTCGGTCTCTCTGGGGCATACTTCGGGGTGCAGGAGTGGTATACACTATGATAGGAAAAGGTGCGATACTGTATGACGTTACGGCGGGCGAGGTGCTCGCCCCGGTCTCGGCGATCGGGCGACTCGACTTCGAGCGAACGGAAATCTCGACGACCACACACGGTCCACGCAAGCGCCAGACGAGCGGGATCGGGTTGAAACGGTCGGCACCCGTTACGATTCGGTTGAACTACCGGGCGAACGACGAACCGGCGGTCCGGCTGGTTGAACGGTATGAAGCAGGCGAATCTGCAAAATACGTCTTGATCTTCCCGGACCACTCGACGTACTCGTTCGAAGCATTCGTCTCCGCCCTGGGACAGGAAACGCCGATCGATGACCTGATCCACCGATCGTTCCGGTTCCTGCCGACAGGTATGGATGAACCGCAACTCTCCGCTATCGCTCACTGTGGAGACTATTTCGGGATACCAATCTGGATCCCGATTGATGGCGACTACCCGG
>JAAYNP010000115.1 GCA_012520795.1 Bacillota bacterium | reverse complement strand
CAGTGATCGAGACCGGATGAGTCTTTCAACACTTTTTGAAGCAGTAGGTGCAGTACAAGCAGGCACGATGACCCTGGAGGAGCTGAAAGCCTGTGAAGATACTGCTTGTCCCAGCTGTGGCTCTTGTTCCGGCATGTTTACCGCCAACAGTATGAACTGCCTGACCGAGGTTCTAGGCTTGGGGCTGCCAGGAAATGGCACAGTTCCGGCTGTTTATGCCGAACGCATCCGTCTGGCCAAAGAAGCAGGAAGAGCTGTAATGGATTTGCTGGCTAAAAACATCAGGCCTCGGGATATTTTTACCCACTCGGCATTTGTCAATGCCCTCACTGTTGATATGGCCCTTGGCTGTTCCACCAACAGTCTCTTACATCTACCAGCAATTGCGTATGAAGTGGGGATCGAGCTCGATTTAGCCTTGGCCAATGAAATTAGTGCCCGCACACCAAACCTTTGTAAGTTAAGCCCGGCAGGCCCGTATTATATCGAGGATCTCTATCGGGCCGGCGGCGTGCAGGCTGTTATGAACGAATTGAGCAAAAAGGACCTGCTCCATCTGGATTTGATCACTGTCAACGGCCGTACAATCGGTGAAAACATTAAAGGTGCCAAAAACCTCGACCACAATGTGATCCGGCCGATTGAAGACCCCCACAGCGAAACCGGCGGCATTGCAGTTTTAACCGGCAACCTTGCCCCAGAAGGCTGTGTAGTCAAACGTTCGGCAGTTGCCCCCGAAATGCTGGTTCACACCGGGCCAGCCAGAGTGTTTGACTCGGAAGAAGCAGTTAGTGAAGCCATCCTTGGCGACAGAATCACCAAAGGCGATGTTGTGGTGATTCGCTACGAAGGGCCTAAAGGAGGCCCGGGGATGCGGGAAATGCTGGCCCCTACTGCCGCCCTTGCGGGGATGGGCCTGGATAAAAATGTGGCGCTCATTACTGATGGGCGCTTCAGCGGTGCCACCCGCGGCGCCTCGATTGGGCATATTTCGCCGGAAGCGGCTGAAGGCGGCCCCATAGCCTTGATACGAGACGGCGATTTGATCGCTATCGATATGCATGAAGGTACCATTGAGTTAAAAGTGAGTGAGGAGGAATTGGCCAAACGGAAGAAAGCCTGGCAGCCTCCGTCCCCCAAGGTTCAGTATGGATATTTGGCCCGATATGCCAGAATGGTCAGTTCAGCAAAATATGGAGCAGTATTGAGGTAAAGAGGTGATTAGATGCAGCTGACAGGCGCAGAAATCCTAATTGAATGCTTATTGGAACAACAAGTGGACACAATCTTTGGGTATCCTGGCGGAGCGGTGCTGAATATTTATGATGCACTTGCCAAGTATTCCGATCGAATCACGCATTACCTACCCTCCCATGAACAGGGAGCGGCCCATGCAGCTGACGGTTATGCCAGATCAACGGGAAAAGTGGGCGTCTGCGTGGCCACATCAGGCCCTGGGGCCTGCAATCTCGTAACCGGCATCGCCACCGCCTACATGGACTCCGTTCCCTTGATCGCCATTACGGGGAACGTGCCCCTGTCGTTATTGGGCAAGGACAGCTTTCAAGAAGTTGACATCTTCGGTATAACCATGCCTATTACCAAACACAACTTCATGGTCAAGAACGTGGAAGAATTGGCTGCTACAGTCCGGAAAGCTTTCTTTATTGCTCAAGACGGCCGGCCAGGCCCGGTTTTAATCGATATTCCCAAAGACGTTACCGCCCAAAAAGCTGAGTATGTCCGGGAGACACCAAAACCGATTGGACGCCATACCAAAAACATTACTCCCGAAGCCATTGAGAATGCCATCAGAATGCTCAAGAAAAGCGAACGTCCCCTGGTCTACGTTGGCGGCGGGGCAGTCCAGGCTGATGCCGGAGCAGAATTGCAGGAGTTCGTCAGGATCATCAACGCACCGGTAGTGTCAAGTCTGATGGGGCTTGGCGCCTATCCCGGCACTGACCCTTACTTCTGCGGTTTAATCGGCATGCATGGAACCAAGACATCCAATCTGAGTGCCAGCAAGTGCGACCTTTTAATTGCCGTTGGCGCCCGGTTCAGTGACCGGGTTGTCAGCAATCCTAAGCGGTTTGCCCCTAATGCCAGTATTTTGCACATTGACATTGATCCTGCTGAAATCAATAAGAACATTAAGACCCATGGGTATATTATCGGGGATGTGAAGATCGCTCTGCAAAAACTCCTCGAGGCCATGGCCGATGAGGAATTCAGGGATACAAGTGAATGGCTGCAGCAAGTTAATGAGTGGCGGGAGACGTATCCGTTAACCTACAACGGTGGTGGCCTACAGCCCCAGTACATCGTGGAAAGGATCTATGCCCTCACTGATGGTGAAGCTTTAATCACAACCGAAGTGGGCCAAAACCAGATCTGGTCAGCCCAATACTACAAGTTCAGCAAGCCCCGGACTTTTATCTCTTCCGGCGGGCTGGGGACGATGGGCTTTGGGTTGGGCGCAGCCATAGGCACCCAAATCGGGAATCCGGACAAGAGAGTGATCAACATTGCCGGCGATGGCAGTTTCCGCATGAACTGCAATGAACTGGCTACTGCCGTGGAATATGAACTGCCGATTATTATTGTCATCTTGAACAACCGCGCTTTAGGCATGGTTAAGCAGTGGCAGGATCTGTTCTACGACCGGAGGTTTTCCCAGTCCATAGTTGACCGTCAGACTGATTTTGTCAAACTTGCCGAAGCATATGGAGCCGTTGGTTTTAACCTAACCCGGAAAGAGGATGTAGACGAAGTTCTCACCCAGGCCCTTGCCGCCAGGCAGCCGGTAGTGATTAACTGTGAAATCAATCCTGACGAAAAGGTATTTCCGATCATCCCTCCTGGCGGTGCCATCGATGATCCGATCATGGGGGTGAATCAATGAAACGTTATGTCATATCGGTTCTGGTTGACAATCATTCGGGAGTGTTGAGCCGGGTGGCCGGCCTGTTCAGCCGGAGGGGCTACAATATCGACAGTATATCCGTTGGTGAAACACAAGATCCCACCGTATCCCGTATGACCATTGTAGCCCACGTGGATGACGCAATTTTGGAGCAGATTATCAAACAGCTCGACAAGCTTGTGGATGTCTTGAAAGTGGCGGTTCTGCCGGCGGAAACTTCTGTTTATCGCGAGTTGGTACTGATTAAAGTCAAAGCCGAAGACCACACCCGGGCGACCGTTTCTGACATCATTAAGGTTTTCCGGGCCAAGATCGTTGATATCGCTCCAAAATCAATGACTGTCGAAATTACCGGTGATCAGCCCAAGATCAAGGCTCTGATCGATCTGCTGGAACCCCACGGAATTCTGGAAGTTGTACGGGCAGGGCTGATTGGACTGCACCGTGGCGATCAAAATATCTTGACACAGGAGGATGTTTAGAATGGCAAAGCTGTACTACGAAAAAGATTGCGACCTAGGTTTGTTAAAAGGCAAAACCGTTGCTGTGATTGGCTATGGATCCCAGGGCCATGCCCATGCTCTTAATCTGCATGAATCGGGAGTCGACGTCATTGTCGGTTTGTATGAGGGCAGCAAGTCATGGAAAGCGGCTGAAGAAGCCGGCCTTAAGGTGATGGTCACTGCCGATGCAGCTAAGCATGCTGATATTATCATGCTGCTGGTTAATGATGAAAAACAGGCTGCGCTGTATAGATCAAGCATCGAGCCATATCTTGTTCCAGGCAAGTCTCTGGCCTTTGCCCACGGCTTCAACATCCACTACAACCAGATCGTGCCGCCTGAGTATGTCAATGTTTTTATGGTGGCACCCAAGGGGCCTGGCCATACGGTCCGCAGCCAGTATCTGGAAGGCAGAGGTGTACCCTGCCTGATTGCAGTCCATCAAGATGCCACCGGCAACTGTAGGGAGCTTGCCCTTGCCTATGCTGCCGGGATCGGCGGTGCCCGGGCGGGAGTTTTGGAAACCACATTTAAAGAAGAGACAGAAACGGATCTCTTTGGTGAGCAATGTGTCTTGTGCGGCGGCGTTACGGCCTTGATTAAAGCCGGTTTTGAGGTATTGGTTGAAGCCGGATACCAGCCGGAGAGTGCTTATTTCGAATGCCTCCATGAGCTGAAGTTAATCGTGGATTTGATCAATCAAGGCGGTTTGTCCTACATGCGCTATTCCATCAGTGATACTGCTGAGTACGGGGATTATCAGGTTGGCAGGCGGATTATCACAGAGGATACGAAAAATGAAATGCGCACAGTGCTTAAGGAGGTCCAGGAAGGGACATTTGCCCGCACCTGGCTTTTGGAAAACCAAGTGGGGCGTCCCCAGTTTAACAAGATGCGGGAGATTGAAGCTAATCATCCGATCGAGCAGGTAGGCAAAGAGCTCAGAAAGATGATGAGCTGGTTGAAAAAATAAGTGCTAGTGAGGGGTTATGATGGCTGCTAAGATCAAAATCTTTGACACCACACTCCGGGACGGAGAACAGTCGCCCGGATGCAGTATGAACATCCAGGAAAAGCTGGAGATGGCTAAGCAATTGGAACGGCTCCGGGTTGATATTATCGAGGCCGGTTTTGCTATCGCCTCACCTGGTGATTTGCTGGCGATCCAGATTGTGTCCAAAAAAGTGCGGGAGTGTACGATTGCCAGTTTAGCCCGGGCTCTGACTAAGGATATTGATGCTGCCTGGGCAGCTGTCAAAGAAGCAGCAAGCCCAAGGATCCATACTTTTATTGCCACTTCCGATATTCATATGCAACACAAGCTGCGTAAATCTCCTGAGCAGGTGTTGGAACAGGCTGTAGAGATGGTCAAATATGCTAAAAAATACTGTTCTGATGTCCAGTTTTCCGCAGAAGATGCCACCAGAAGCAACCCAGAGTTTCTCTACCGGGTCATCGAAGAGGTGATCAAAGCGGGAGCCACCGTAATCAATATTCCGGATACGGTAGGATACATCACCCCATGGGAGTTTACGGAGCTAATTACCGGTATTTTTGAGAAAGTGCCGAATATCGATCAAGTCGATGTAGCCGTTCACTGCCATAATGACCTGGGCCTGGCGGTTGTCAATTCCCTGGCAGCAGTCAAAGCCGGTGTCCATCAAGTTGAGTGTACCATTAATGGCATTGGGGAGCGGGCGGGCAATGCGGCTTTGGAGGAAATCGTCATGGGTTTGGTGGTCCGGCGCGATCTGTATAACGCAGATACGAACATCGACACCACCCAGATTTACCGGTCCAGCCGCCTCTTAAGCTCTATTACCGGTGTTGCGGTCCAACCGAACAAAGCCATCGTGGGCGCCAATGCTTTTGCCCATGAATCAGGAATTCATCAGCATGGTGTCTTGGCTAACAAGAGCACGTATGAAATTATGACCCCGGCGTCCATCGGTTTGGCTGAAAACAGGATGGTCTTAGGAAAGCATTCCGGGCGCCACGCCTTTGAGGACCGCTTACTCAGTCTTGGTTATGAGTTGACCAGAGAGCAATTGGATCAGGCCTTTGAACAATTTAAGATCCTGGCTGACAAGAAAAAGATTGTCTCTGATCTGGATATTGAAGCCTTGATCCAGCAAAAAACCTTTGATATCCCAGAAACATTCCGCCTCAGGCGTTTCGTGATCAACAGCGGCAATACGATCACCGCTACGGCTACGGTCCATTTGGAGACTGCGGAGTTTCCCAAAGAGGCAGTTTCTACAGGAGACGGGCCTATCGATGCAGCCTTTAAGGCTATTGATCAGATCGTAGGCATAGAATTTCAGCTGGATACCTTTACGATTAACGCCGTGTCTGAAGGCAAGGACGCCCAGGGTGAGGTTATCGTCAAGATCGCCAAGAACGGCCAGTTATATACAGGGCGTGGATTGAGTACCGACATTATTGAAGCAAGTATTAAAGCCTATCTCAATGCCATCAACAAGATGCTCGATGAACTACGATACACAAAGAGGATTGATGCCGATGACCAATAGCTTAAAGCAGATTCAGATCTTTGACTCAACATTAAGGGACGGTGCTCAAGCGGAGGGCATCTCCTTTTCTGTCGCAGAC
Source organism: Bacillota bacterium (assembly GCA_012520795.1). Taxonomy (GTDB): domain Bacteria; phylum Bacillota; class Limnochordia; order Darwinibacteriales; family DTU012; genus DTU012. Next base: position 1,448 of record JAAYNP010000115.1, on the reverse strand, counting down.
AAATTGAAAATCGTGGCAGCCTTGGATCAGCTGGGAGTAAGTTTCATTGAGGCGGGAAATCCAGGTTCCAACCCGAAGGATTTGGAGTTTTTTGCCAAGGTTGCCGAGCTGGAATTGAAAAATGCCAAACTCACTGCTTTCGGCAGTACCAGGCGGAAAAACATTGCTGTCTGGGATGACAGGAATGTAAAGTCGTTGTTGACAGCCAACACACCAGCTGTAAGCATCTTTGGCAAAAGCTGGGATTTTCATGTCACGGATATCCTCCAGACCACATTGGAAGAGAATCTGAACATGATCCGGGAAACGCTACAGTTCTTCAAGGACCAGGGCAAAGAAGTAATCTATGATGCTGAGCATTTCTTCGACGGCCATAAAGCCAATCGGGAATATGCGCTGCAGACTCTGGAGGCTGCTGTTGAGGGCGGCGCTTCAGCCCTGGTGCTGTGCGATACCAACGGGGGCGCTTTTCCCAACGAAGTCTATGAGATTACCAAACTTGTGGTCGATCTGTTTGCCAGCGATGATGTAGTTGTCGGCATCCATGCCCACAATGATGGTGGGCTGGCAGTTGCCAACTCGATCATGGCTGTAGAAGCGGGCGCAGTTCATGTTCAAGGTACGGTTAACGGTTTTGGTGAGCGCTGCGGCAATGCCAATTTGTGTACAATCATACCAAATCTGCAGCTCAAGACCGGGTATGCCTGTATTCCCCCGGAGCAGATGCAGAAGTTGACCATTACAGCCCGCACCATCGCTGAAATTGCCAATGTGCAGTTTAATGAAAGAGATCCTTATGTAGGCAAAAGCGCCTTCGCCCACAAGGGCGGCATGCATATTGACGGGGTCAACAAAGCATCACGTTCATTTGAACATATTGACCCTGAGTCAGTTGGCAATGAACGTCGTTTGCTGATGTCCGAGGTAGCAGGCCGCAGCACCATTTTGGCAAAGATCCAGACTGTGGATCCTACTGTGACAAAGGATTCGGTAGTAACAGAACAGCTGGTCAATAAGCTTAAGGAATTGGAGCACGAAGGCTATCAATTTGAGGGAGCCGAAAGCAGTTTCAGGCTGTTAGTCCGCAAACACTTAGGCAAATACCGCCCCTTCTTCAATCTCCACTATTTCCGGATTATTGGCGACAGCAACATTAACGGGAACTGCCGCTCCAGTGCCATGGTGAAGCTTGAGGTGGATGGCCGGGAAGAGATTACGGCGGCAGACGGCGCCGGGCCTGTCCACGCTTTGGACCGGGCGTTGCGCAAAGCCTTGGAAGTGTTCTATCCGGAACTGAAAAAAGTGCATCTGACCGACTACAAGGTGCGAGTTTTGGACACCAAGACCGCCACTGCCTCGAAAGTGCGGGTTTTAATCGAATCGACAGACGGCACTGATTCATGGACTACTGTGGGCGTATCCACTGATATTATTGAGGCAAGCTGGAT
>JAAYNP010000012.1 GCA_012520795.1 Bacillota bacterium | reverse complement strand
CAATCCCCCGGAAATTGAGGGTTCCTGTGCTGATATAATCCCTGTTAAGTTCAAATTCCAGTACCTGAAATTCATGGTTGGTTATTGGATACTCACCGTGGGCTGTGAATTCTGTACCTCCAGTGGAATACGCACTGCCCACTGCCAGTTTCAGGTTGGGTACTGCACCGCCCGAGCCGTTGTCATTCTTGATGGTGACTCTCAGGACAGGTTTGACAGCATCAGCCAAACCGGGTATTAGAAGAGCAAATCTTTGGCTGCTCACTTCCAAAACACCGTCGTTTACGCTCATAGTCCCTGATATGTTTACAATGGAATCGGGGTTGTCGAGGTAGCTTCGAACGCTTGCATCTCTTATGTTTGCCCCATCAGGTACATTGTCGAAGGTTTCTAGAAACAGCACGTCTTCTTCAGGAGGGATTTCAGGATCTGTTTCGACAATGATGGCGGCTTGAAATACGGCTATTGCTTGCTGTAGGGCTTGCACTGCACTGTCAATGTCAGCTTGTCCTGCGGTTTCATTTGCAAGTACAGCCTGGGCAGCATCAATGGCTTCATATAGTGCATCATGCGCTGCCTGCGGCGCTTGGCCTGAGGCTGTACCGATAGGTGTTGATTCCTTCAAGGCTGTCGCGGTCTGAACTGCGTTTTGCAGATCTGATCTGTCGACTGGATCTGTTTCAACCAGCTTTAGAACACGTATTGCATCAAAATACACAGGAGGGGCTGGGTTTTCACTGGAAGGTGCTTGATCATATCTGACAAGGAACTCAAACAAACCTTTCATATCGGATAATTCATCATCCGTGAGCGCCAATTGATCCCTCAAACTTAAGACAACTTCATTCCATCCATCTTGGAATTCTGAGCGATGATAGATAACTCTGATATCATTCATCGGATAGCCGAACTGGATGGCATTATCTTCATGCAACGACGCTGCGCTCTCAACCCAGAACCATGCAGCAATGTGGTCATATTCTCTCCAGTCTCTAATCCAGTTGGGATGGGAGTCTGTCACACGTACATAGAATGGCTCGCCGATAGCGTTGCAGTAAATGCTTTCAGTACCTGTCTTGATGTATCGCGGATCGGTGTTCGGTTCAATTGTTCCCTTGTCTGACTGAGTTACAAAATGGCTTATGTTTCCGTCCACAACAAATGTATGGGCTTTGATTGGATCATCTTCGGTTACGATATTGGCGTTAAAGGCTGCAATTGCCTGCTGGAGAGTGGCGACAGCAGTATCAATATCTTCTTGAGTCAGTTCGTCGTCATCTTTAAGAGCTTCTGCTTCCTTGACAGCAGTTTCCAGTGCATGGTGAGCATGGCGAGGGGCTTGATCCTTGTAAATACCCACCTCTGTATTCAGCAATAATGATTCAGCTTGTGCGATTTCTTGATCTAGTTCATCAAGATTTGGTTCATCAGGTTCTGGCGGTGTTTCGTCTTTAAAGATTGTGATCTCAATTGAATCTGATAGTTTTCCTGATGTTACAGAAATGGCAACCTTACCTTCAGCATCTTCATTCGCTGTGAAAACAGCTTTGGCCCCATTTACTTCAAGTGTCCCTAGATTCTCAGGTGCTGCGCTCCATGTTGGCTTTGACACTTTCATTTCTTTGTTTGACTTATCAAAGCCTTTGACTTCAAGATTCACAGTTTCTCCTTGTTTAAGACTGACTGTATCAGCGGAAACTACTATTATGTCCATTGTTGGTTTATTAGAGCGAAAACATCCGGATAATGCTAGTGTAGCAATCAAGATAGCAGTAAATACTATGTATTTCTTCAACACAAATCGCATCCTCCATAATGGGTGGTATTAGGTTGGGTTTATTATATCATTTGCACAACAACACCGGCAAGGTATTGTTATCTGTAGACGGTTTCACTTTTTATAGGATAAGCCCACTTAAGATCATCCTTCTGGAATAGAAACTAGAGAGGAGTATGTAAGCCAATCCAGTGTGCTTAAGATGCTCCGGTTCATGTCTCCATAAAACAAGGCTGCTGATGGAATTTGCCATCAGCAGCCAAATCTTAACTTAAAGATACTCAATACTAGTCTGTATATTCGATTTTAATGCTCTTTAGTTTTATGATTCCGTTGCTTTCTACCCGCAGCTGCACAAACGAACTGTCAGTTCCAAGATCACTTATTTCCTGTTCAATCACTCCATTTGCCGGGAGTGAGTTTAACGCCACAGAATATGGTCTGGAAGCGGTCTCTCCCTTGGATGCATGGATCGACTGACCGGCAGAGGTGGTATTGTTATCAATATAAATCTGGAACTTCTTGCTTAGGGTTCCATCTACTTCAGTGAATTCAATAGTGATCTTATATGGCCTGGTTAAATCCAAAGTACCGCCGGCTTCAGTATCTCCTGATGTCGTATTTTCTCGATTAGGAGGCATTCCAATCGAGAACCTACCACCATTAAGCACAAGTAAACCGTCTTCAAGGGAGAACGAACCACCAAGAGATTTGTACATTGGTTGGTCCGTGGTTCCAGGCAGCACTTTATAGTCCTCAGTCCAAAAATCGCCGACGTTTTTTAGACCTGAAAAATCTTCATAGAGAATTATCTTCGGATCGACAGGCGGATCCCCGGGATCCTCAATAATAGCCTCATTAAACGCAACCACAGCCGCTTCTAATGCATCAACTGCAGCATCCACTTCAGCTTGAGTTGCATTTTCGTCGCCAAACACATCTTGGGCAGCATCAATAGCATCCTGCAGGGCATCATGTGCTTCCTGTGGTGCTTGGCCTGGTTCTGTGCCTACCAGAATTGATCCCTTCAATTCGACAGCATTTTGAATGGCCGCTTCTAGATATGTTTTATCGACTGGTTCAGCCTCTTCCAGTTTCAACAGACGGATTTCGTCAATGTAGAGTGTATCCTCGCCTGATATATTTCTCAGTCTCAACTGGAATAACGTGGTCATATTTGCAAGATCCTCATCAGTAAAGCCTAGATCATCTCGGAGGTTAAACCTCAATTCGTTCCATCCGTTGACAAAGGCTGAACGTGGTACTGTGATTCTGACATCGCCTGATGCTGACCCATAGCCCCATTGGACTGCTACATCTTTATTCAGCCGTTCAACATCTTCTACATAGATCCATACAGCGAAGTAATCGTAATCTGTCCAATCGGTCTCCCAAACGCCTTGTTTGCGATCTAGACGAATTCTGAAATCAGACGGGGTTCCAGTAATTGTGTATTTGATGCTGGTAGTTCCTGTCTTAATATACTTGGGATCGCTGTTGAATGTGAGTTGGCCCTTCTCAGCCGAAAAGGCCTGTGAATCTGAACTATCAATAGGGAATGTATAGACTTTGAGCGGATCCTCGTCAGTCACTATCTCGTTTTCAAATTCATCTATTGCTTGCTGCAATGCTGCCACAGCATCATCAACTTCAGCTTGAGCAGCGCTGACATCATCTCTTACAGCTTTTGCCTCATCTACGGCAGCCTCTAATGCTGCATGTGCATGAACAGGAACTTGCCCGTAGTAAATTCCTCTTTCTGTATTGTTAAGTAGAGTTTCAGCATCATCGATCGCATCAATTAGAGCGGTCTTATCGCTGTCTTGTGGTTCGCCAATGATAGCATCTTCAAAGTCAGCCATAGCTTGCTCCAGAGCTGCTACAGCATTATCAACCTGGGCCTGGGTGGCACCGTCGTCATTGAGCACTGCTTGGGCAGCTTCAATAGCTTGTTGAAGTGCATCATGAGCGGCCTGTGGTGCCTGTCCGGGATCTGTGCCTACCGGAGTTGAACCCTTCAAATCTGTTGCGTTCTGAATTGCCACTTCCAAAAACGCCTTGTCGACTGGTTCGGCCTCTTCCAGTTTGAGCAGACGAATCTCGTCGAAGTAGACGGGCACAAAATCCCCTGAATACCTAACAAAGAACTCGAACAACTCGGTCATATCGGCCAATTGCTCGTCGGTAAGTCCCAAGTCATCCCTCAGGTCGACGACAATTTGGTTCCACCCGTCATGAAATTCAGAACGAGCAAATGTGCACAAAGCGGTATTCATTGGATATCCGATTTGAATAGCTGTAGTGTTGTGTAGTGAATCTGCGCTCTCAACATAAAACCATGCAGCCAATTGATCGTATTCTCTCCAATCCTCAATCCAGTTGGGGTGGCTTGGAAGCACACGTACAAAAAATGGGTGGCCGATAGCGTTACAGAAAATGCTTTCCGCACCTGATTTAATGTATAAAGGATTAGTGTTGGCCTCAATAGTTCCTCTGTTAGCCTGGGTTTCAAAGTGATCAATGTTGTCGTCAATAACAAATGTATGGACCTTTTTTGGATCATCTTCAGTAACTATTTGCCCATTGAAGTCATCTATTGCTTGTTGTAATGCTGTTACAGCAGCATCAACTTCAGCTTGAGTAACATCTTCTTTATCTCTAGCAGCTTTTGCTTCATCAACCGCATCCTCTAATTCAGCATGGGCGTGGACAGGGGCTTGCCCTTTATAAATTCCTTTCTCTGTGTCTGTCAGTAATGATTCAGCCTGTGCAATTTTTTGATCTAGATCGGCATCTGGTTCTGCCGGTGTTTCCCCTTTGGTGATGGTTATCTCAATCGAATCAGACAGCATTCCTGAAGTAACAGTGATAGTAACTGTGCCTTCGGCATCATCATTGGCAGTGAAAACAGCCTCGGCTCCGTCTGCTGCGAGTTCGCCAAGATCCTCAGGATCGGCTGTCCATTGTGGTTCTGGCACTTCCATTTCCTTGTTTTTCTTGTCAAATCCCTTGACCTCGAGATTCACCGACTTGCCCTGCTCGATCGTTTCAGCATCGGCAGAGACTACGATCTTATCGAGTGTTGGTTTTAAAAATGAAAAACAACCGGACAACGTCAGTGCAAAGACAAGAATGACAGTGAACACTACATTTTTTCTTGACACAAGAATCCCTCCTGTAAAGTATTAACCTTGCGGTTGGTTTACCAAATGTGCTCCCTGTTTGTTGTAGACAGTAATTATTGGGTAACAATAAGATAACATGGTTTCAAAAACCATAATTCTCTATTTACTTCCAAATCCCTTCCTCTTGAAATAGGCCGTGAAAATGCACTAGACAGCAAAAGCACCCATCACCGAAGCAATGGGTGTTTGATTCAACATCAGCATGCCAGATTATTTTGTGCCTTAGGGCAAATACTCGACTGTAATACTGTCTAAGAGAATCCAGCCTGTGCCTGCCTCAACTCTTAGCTGGAGGAAAGAATTCTCTGTACCAACTGCGGGATCCACATCAATGACGATAGTCTTTTCAGCAGGCAGCAAGCTCAACCTTTCATTGTACGGGCGGCAGCCAGGGTTGCCATGCATGGAAGCTGCCCCTGTGGTTGTGTTGTTGTCAATCATGACAGAGAATTTCTTGTTGGTGTCGCCGCCAACCTCAAGGAAACTGACAGTGACCCGATATGGTTTGGTCAAATCCAAATAACCACCGGCTTCAGTGTCTTCTTTCGTTGTCTCTGTAGTGCGATCTGTCCCGATAGTAAACCTTGAACCGATCATTTTCAGCTTACCATTCTCTAGTGTAAATTCACCTTCTATGGGGACATACAATGGTTTTGTCTGGTCTCCCGGCAGCAACTTGTACTCTGCAGTCCAGAATTCATCTATGCTTGTTAAGCCGGAAAAGTCTTCAAACAGGACATATTGTTCTTGTGGGGCGGCATCTTCTTCCACTTCTTCCACAGCAGCCTCAACGTCAGCAGCGTCAGCGGCACCATCTTCTTGTACCTGCCCATCACAACCAACAAAACACAATGCCAGCACCAACATCAAGACTAACCACAGACTTTGTTTGTACATCAAACAACTACCTCCCTGAACAGTTAATCAAAGACTTTGCCGAATACAAGGCCTGCTCTTGAGTAATATCCCCCCTCCCGGAATAGTTAACGTTCACCTGGATTCCGATAAATATTTTTGTTAAAGATGATTCTTCATAAGTTAAAAAATACCTTCTTAATAATCAGAACGGATGGAAAAGGATCTAGAGAAGCTGGTATGAAGTCATATAAAGAGAAGGCTCGGCAGCCATAAGAGGTCATACTTGCATAATAAAAAGCACCCATTGAAAGAAATCAATGGGTGCCTTCGGTTCTAAATAAGACTATTGTTCATCTTCTACATACTCAATGGCGAAAGACTCTATTACAATGTAGCTATTGCTTTCTGTTCTAAACTGTAGGAAGGATTTATTTGTTCCTATTCCGCCAAAACTCTTTTCAATCACTCCAATTCCGGATACGTCGTCAATTAAGCCTACTAGTTCCTGCATCGTATAAGAAATAATTCGAGAATCATAGTCGTGAGGTGTACAATCTTTACTTGTCGTATTGTTGTCTATATATACAATGAAAACCTTTGCTGTTAAATCGCCACCATCACTTCTTCCAGCCTCGGTAAACTCTATTGTTATCTTGAATGGTTTTGACAGATCGAGTTCGCCCTCTAGTTCATCGAAAGAGATTCTTGATACATCTTTTACTCCTGTGTCGATATGGTCGTTTGGCATCCCAATTGTGAATCGGCCACCGAGAAGTTTGAGTGTGCCGTCTAGGAATACCATATCACTCCCGCCGCCCTTAATAAAATACAGCGGCAGATCTTCATTGCTTGGCAGTGACTTGTATTCTGCGCTAAAGAACGTATCCTTGTCTACTTCTATATCCTCTACCAACGGTAAGACTGGCTCAGGCTCTTCGGGTTCCTCCGGTTCCTCCGGTTCCTCCGGTTCCTCTTCAGTTACTGTAACAGTAACTGTAGCTTCCAGTTTGTCATAAGCAACAGTAACTGTAGCTTCACCAACTCTTAGACCCTTAACCTTTACTTTTTTGCCGGTTGCGGCACTTAATTCGGCGACTGGGTCTGGCTCTTCGGTTTCATCAGTTGAACCTTCAGCCTCTTCAACATCCTCAATGGTCCACTTAATGTCTGCTGCTTTGACGGTAATCTCTTTGCCTTTCTTATCCTTTAATACAGCTTCCAGTTCAACTTCTGCATCCACGGCCACTTCAACTTCAGCGCCAGGTTCTACCTCTAGGGTAGTAGGCTTCCTGAATAATGATAGAAGTGATGAACATCCACTTAAACCTACGGCTACAACCAATACCATAACAAGCAACAGTCTCTTCTTGTACATCAAGAATCCTCCTTTTTTTTTATTGGCAGATTATTGATGGTAAAACTACCTGCCTCCTTTCAGATGTTTGGCTGGTGACATCTTACACAAACTCTTTCTTGAAATTAACTATTCTCCAATAATTGGCTGTTATCCTTCACTGCATTCGGACATAAACATGGACGATTTGTTTTCAGTAAAGCATGAATTGAGCTACTTCTTAGATCAACATCTGATTAACTCTACCACTTCTACACCGGGGCAGCTTACTCCTTCCAAATGCGGCAATAATCTCCAGTCTTTTCAAAAAAGAAAAAGCTGCCGGGCGGTTTGCCCCGGCAGCCTCTTCTCTTAAGCTTGTGTGCTGCTAGAATACAATATCCGGAACGGATAGATCGGTGACAACGATCTCATCAATGCAAATGACTTGGCCTTCATTGCCTTGATGGACAATCTCAATTCCGGT
>JAAYNP010000011.1 GCA_012520795.1 Bacillota bacterium | reverse complement strand
GCGATAGTTTGATCGATGACTCTCAGTTTCTTCATTTCCTGTGGAGTCATGTTGAATATCTCCTCTCTCATAGGTGACATTTTACCAGAATTAATCCAACATGACATTATCACAGAATAACTACATTTATATAGACTTAATCTTGACAGTACTGGCAAATCTGCACTATACTAGAAGAAAATCGTTCGTATACGAATGATTTACCGAAGGAGGTGGTTGAGTGCACGGCCAGCTGCCCAGAAGGATCTTGGATCTGCTGCAGGAAGGAAAGCGGAATTCCGAAAAACTGCTCCGCAAAGCCTTAGATCATTACCAATTGACGATACCGCAAATTGCCCTGATCATCCTTCTCCACGAAAACAAAGAAATGAGTGTCACAGACCTCAGTCAGAAAATGGGGCTTTCAAAAAGCACAGTTAGTGGCATTATTGACCGTTTGGAACGAATAGGTATTGTTAAGCGCAAACGCAGTGATCAGGACCGCCGCGTAGTCACCACCGTGCTTACCGAACAGTTCCAACTGCGTGGTTCGGAGTTGGAACGTAGTTTCAACGATCTGCTCTGCGAGATCTTCAATACTGTGTCCGAGCAGGCCTTAATGGATATCATTAAAGGATTGGAAATGTTCAATGAGATTATCAGTACCAATATTGATTCATTGAGTAAGCGGAATCAGTAGAGCCTAGCAGAACGATTGGAGTGGTAATATTGTTTGCTGAATTCAGTGTCAACCGTCCCTATACTATCATTGTAGGCCTTATCATTGTCTTAATATTGGGTGCAATGTCGGTCTATAATACGACAACCGATCTCTTACCAAACATCAATCTGCCTTATGCGGTGATCATTACAGCATACCCCGGCGCCAGCCCTGAATTGATCGAACTTGGCGTTACCCGGCCCATTGAACAGTCCATGTTCACTCTGGGCAACATTCAAAATGTCTATTCAATGTCCGCGAATAATGTCTCCATGGTCATACTCGAGTTCAGTGAAATCACCAATATGGATTCGGCAATGATTGAGATCCGCGAAAACCTGGACATGATCACTGCATTCATGCCCGGCGATGTCAGCTCGCCAATGATTATGAGGATTAATCCCAACCTCTTACCGGTATCGGTGGTATCGGTCTCCCTTGAGGGCCAGTCATTAGCCGATACAAGCCAGTTTGTCAATGACACAGTCATTCCCGAATATGAGCGGATTGTCGGTGTTGCTTCAGTGACTGCAACCGGACTGGTAAACAGGGAGATCCATGTATCGCTCAATCAGGAAAAGATTGACTTCCAAAAACAAAAGCTGGAGCAGTTGGTCAATTCCATGCTGTTTTTGCCCAGCTTGTTCATGCAGGGTACCGATTTTACGGCGCTGCTGCAGGAATCAGGGTTCGATCTGGAACAGCTTAAAGATTTGGAACTGACCAAGGAAATGGTCAGCGGTATTATTCAAGGGCAAAACCTAAACATGCCGGCAGGTTACCTCACCACACAAGACAATTCGTATTTGGTCCGGGTCGGCGATGGGCTTCACACTGTTGATGACCTCAAGCAGCTGCCCTTGCTCGCACTGCCATTACCCGGCCAAAATCCAATTACTCTTGCCGATATCAGCGACATTGAGCTGGTTTACAACACCGGGAACACTTATACCCGGGTCAACGACGAAGAAGCAATAATGCTGATCTTCCAAAAACAAACCGACTATTCAACCGCGGATATTGCGAAGAAAATCCGCCAACAGTCCCAAAAGCTCCAGGAAAAACATGCCGGGCTCCACATTACCGCCTTGATGGACCAAGGCGTATATACTGATCTGGCATTGAATTCAATGCTCGACAACATGATTTATGGTACCTTGTTGGCTCTTGCGATCCTGATCATCTTTTTGCGGAACATTAAACCTACTTTTGTGGTAGCCGTCTCCATTCCGGTGAGTATTATTACCAGTTTTGTATTAATGTATTTCAGCAACATCAGCCTGAACATTATTTCCATGGGCGGCTTGGCCTTGGGAGTCGGGATGCTGGTCGACAATTCCATTGTAGTTATTGAAAACATCTACCGGATGCGAAGTGAAGGCAAGTCGGCAAAAACAGCCGCAGTAGAGGGAACGAAGCAGATTGCGGGAGCCATCACAGCTTCCACTTTGACAACAGTCGCTGTGTTTTTGCCGATTGTGTTTACCTATGGCATGACCAGAAAGATTTTTACTGATATGGCGCTTACCATTACTTACTCGCTCAGCGCCAGTTTGCTTGTGGCTCTGACATTCGTACCGATGATCTCATCACGGATGTTGGCGCGGGATGTACCGAAACCCGGCCGGTTCACTCAAGCAATGACCGGTTTTTATACCCGTATAGTGAAAGGAGCCCTCCGGAAGAAACCTCTGATTATAGCCATCACTGTGCTTTTGTTTATCGCCAGCGCCATTGGTGTGTGGCGGATGGGTACGGAATTTCTCCCTGTCAGCGACAGCAACCAGATCATGATGCAGATCGAAATGTCACCAGATTTGTCAGCCAGTGACGCTGCAGCAGTCATCGATGAACTGACCGCCATTCTAAAGGATATCAGTGATATTGACACAATTGGTATCAGCTCAAGTGGCACGATGCTGGGGCCTGGGTTTGGCGGCGCTAGTGGCGGCACAAAGACCTATTCTGGTTATCTGCTGCTCAAAGAAGACCGGAGTTTGACCAGTACCCAGATTGCCCAGAGAATACGGGAGCAGACTGAGAATTTGAATGCCAAAATCACAATCAGTGCTTCTGGGATGGACTTTACCTCCATAATAGGCAGCCCGGTGACTTTGAATATCATGGGGCCGGATATGGATACACTGCAGCAGATCGCCAAAGATGTTGCTGCCATTGTTGCTGACGTGCCCGGTACTGTCGAGGTTTCGGACGGCTTGGAAGATACGGCGCCGGAGCTGAGGATCATCGTGGACAAGCAAAAAGGAATTGCTAAGGGGATTACTGTGGGGCAGGTCCTGCTGGCGGTAAATCAAGAGCTGAGTTCTGACAGTGCCGTGACCACCCTAACAGTTGGTAATGCAGAATACAGTGTCTTTGTCACCGATCCACAGACGCAACTTCGGGCAGAATCCGAGCTGCTTGACCTGGAGATTGATTCATTCGCGGGTGAACCTGTACGCCTTGGTGATATCGCCACCATAGAGCAGGCAAAAGGCTTCACCACAATCATGCGCCAGAATCAACAGCGCTTTGTTACTGTATCCGCCAATGCTGAGGAAGGCTATACTGTAGGCAACATCAGCAGGGAAATCGACCGCCGCCTGGCGGGCTATCAACTCCCGGAAGGCTATAAGGTGGAATACGGCGGAGAACAAATGTTAATCCTCGAATCATTCGACGAACTCACTCTGGTGTTGGTGGTAGGTGTAGTCTTAATCTACCTGGTGATGGTTGCTGAATTCCAATCACTGCTGTCGCCTCTGATTGTGATGGCCACTATCCCGCTGGCATTCACCGGCGGTTTTCTGGGACTGCTGTTCACCGGCAATCCCCTGAGCATTGTGGCATTCATCGGCTTGATCATCCTCACAGGCGTAGTGGTCAACAACGGAATCGTATTGATTGTCTACATCAACCAACTGCGCAGTGAGGGCATGGCCAAACAGGATGCAATTGTGGAATCCTGCCGAATCAGGCTGCGGCCGATTCTCATGACGGCCTTGACCACCATCTTTGGCTTGTCTACCATGAGCCTTGGCATCGGCACGGGGACCGATTTGATCCAGCCAATGGCCATCACGGCCATTTGCGGTTTGGCTTACGCAACAGTTCTGACTCTGTTTGTCGTCCCCATTTTGTATGACGCTGTCAACCGCGGTTAAAAACAAAGCCCTGGGAGCACCAACCTGCTTCCAGGGCTTAATCTTCTGGGCCTTTCAATCAACCCGCCTTTTCAACTCCTTAACCGACCCGTCATGGTACCCTACAATGACTTGGCTGGCGTAACCGATAAACAGGCCGTTCTCCACAATCCCCACCATCTTGTTGAGGCTGTCATGGATTCTGCCGGGATGATCGATCACGTCAATTCTACAGTCAATGATAAAGTTGCCATTATCAGTGATGCAAGGTTGGCCGCCGTCAGTGCGAAGCTGGGGACTGAATCCCAAGTCATAAAGCCTCTGCATCGTGACTTGATAGCCAAAAGGCACTACCTCAACCGGCAGCGGGAACTTGCCCAGCTTTTCGACAACTTTGCTTTCGTCTACAATGATGATCAGCCTCCGGGAGGCAGCCGCAACGATTTTTTCCCGCAGTAGGGCACCACCACCGCCTTTAATCAGGTTCCACTCCGGGTCAACCTCATCTGCACCATCGATTGTCAGATCAATTTGCTGAACATCGGCAAAAGTGACCAGATGAATTCCCAGTTCCCTGGCAAGCTGCTCCGAGCGGGTTGAAGTGGCAATCGCCCGAACATCCAGGCCTTGCTTCACGAATTCACCAAGTCTTTGGATGGCATAAGCGACGGTTGAGCCGGTGCCTAATCCAACAACCATTCCGTCGGCAATTAATTCAACAGCTTTCTCTGCTGCCAACCTCTTTGCTTCCATTACCTCACCTCATCTACAACAGTCAATCGCCTTTACGTCTAAAGAACCGGAGCTGCTGAAGCCAAGCCACGATTTGATCCCGGTACAGCAGCCCGAAGATGAAAATCAACACTGCTGCCCCCGATAGGATGATGGCTGTCGCATAGTCCTGCTCCTGCAGATTGGCCCCAATATAGGCTGAAACAAACAACCCCGGGATCCTGGCAAGGTTGGCAATAACAATGAAGTGCAGCGGCCTCACAGGAGTCAGCCCGCCAACATAAGTCAGCACATCCTTGGGCAATCCCGGAATCAGAAACAGGATAAATATGATACCGCACGCTCTTTTGCTGGCCATCAATCCCGCCAGGCGATTCAGTTTGTCTTCAGAAATCAGTCTTCTGACCAAAGTGTAACCCATAATGCGGGCAAGGCCAAAAACAACCACCGAACCCACAACGGCCCCTATCAGCAGATATGATGTTGCCAGCCATGTGCCGAAAATGTATCCGCCGGCAACCTGAACAACTTCGCCGGGTATGGCTGTGATCACTATTTGGGCAATCTGGATACCGATAAAAATCAGAACGCCAAGATGGCCATGGGACAGGATTACCGACCGCATACGTTCCGGATCGCTGACAAGTTCGGTAATCACCGGCCCACATTTGATGGCAGCCAGAACCAGCAGTGCTGAGAAGCAAATAACAGACAGCAGGTTGATTGTCAAACTTCTGGTCAGCTGCAAAAACGATCACTCCATTTCACTAACACTATACCCGATTCCCGACTGAAATTCAAAGTAAAAAGCAAATCAAGGCATTAATTAAGAGCCTAAGCCGAATCGCCCTAGGCTCTCCTTCCTACCCTTTGCCTGCATTGCGATTATTGCTCTTGCTTTACTTCCTCCCACAACTGGAGAATCCTTTGGATCAGCGAGTTGACTTCCTCAATAGCTTCCCTCACTTGAATAGTGGCTTTTTGAGATTGATCGGAAAGCTGCCCTACTTCCCGGGCTACAATTTCAAATCCCCGTCCATACTCACCAACCCTGGCCGCTTCAATCGCCGCATTAATCGCAACCATTTTGGTCTGCTTAGCAACATTGGCGATCCCGTCCACCAGGTTTTCAATCTTCGCAGGTATTGCCGACAGCTCCACGATCATCTGCTCCACCATGTCTTGCTGTTCTTCGATTTTCTGCGACGCAAGGATTTTTTCCTGCTCCAGGTTCTTCTGGGCGGTAATATCATGCCCAAAACCGATTAAACCAATTATGCTGCCTTCATCATCATAAAATGGGTGCTTCTCTGTTACTTGCCAATACTCTTTGCCATCGGTGCCGATCACCTGTTCCACCCGGTTGATGACGGCCTGCCCCTTTTTCAATACCGTGCAGTCGTCTTCCCAAAAATTCTCCGCCAAATGCTTGGGAAATATGTCAAAATCGTTCTTGCCAAGCACATCATCAGCCTTGTCAAACCCGGCTTGTGTGTAGTTTGCCTTGTTGCATACGATTTTTCTCGCTTCGTGATCCTTAACGTATATCGAACTGGGCAGGTAGTCAAGGATGGTTTGAAAAACCCGGCGTTCCCACGCAATTTTTTCCCGCAATTCTTCCACGGTCTCGTCTCCGGTAAGCTCTTTAAAAAGGGTACTTAGATTGATCGTGGCCATACTAACACTCCCCATTTTTTGATATTTGGGACTATCTGGTATTTATTTGATTCTACCAACGATGGGAGATTTCCTCTATCTAAGCCTGGTTTTGTTACCTAAGCCACCGGCATCTTGAACCCCATTGCATCTCGCGCTTCTGCCATGGTTTCCTGGGCCAATTGGCGGGCATGTTTGGCACCGGCATGGAGGATCTCCTTAAGCTGGTCCGGTTTGGCCAACAGTTCGAAGATTCGCTCTCTAATTGGAGCCAAATGTGTCACAGCAGCTTCAGCCAAGGCTTGTTTCAAATCGGCATAGCGGAGGGACTGGTTGGCATAGTCATCACGAAACTTCTGAACCAGTTCCAGTTCTGCAAAAGCTTCCAACAAAGCGAACAAGTTCTTCACACCCGGCCCCATCTCGCCGCCCTGAGGGCCGGGATCCGTCATGGCACGCCGAATCTTCTTCCGAATGGCATTGTCATCATCGTCCAAGGCAATATAGCTGCCTTCTAAGCTTTTCGACATTTTGCTTGTGGGATCGTTCAAGGCCATGATCCGTGCTGCTTTGGTGAGCAGCGGCTGCGGTTCTGGAAAGACCTCTCTAAACATGGAATTGAACCGCCGCGCAATTTCGCGGGTCAATTCCAGATGTTGGATTTGGTCATCGCCAACCGGCACAAGCTCAGCCTTGTAGATCAGAATATCTGACGCCATCAGCACCGGGTAGTTCATCAACCCGGCAAAAACACCGCCTTTTTGCCGTTCAGCTTTTTCCTTGAACTGAGTCATCCGCTCCAAAGCACCTACCGAGGTAATACAAGTGAAGAGCCAGGTCAGCTCCGCGTGTTCCGGCACTGAGGACTGAACGAACAACGTGGTCTTGTCCGGATCGAGTCCGGCTGCAATCAAAGTGGCTGCCAGTTCCAGTACCCGCTGATGAAGCATTTCAGGCTCATACTCCACCGTTATGGCGTGATAATCCACGATACAGAACAGACTCTCATACTTATCCTGCAGATCGACCCAGTTTCTGATTGCTCCAAGGTAGTTTCCGATGTGGATGTTCCCTGTTGGTTGAATACCTGAAAAGACCCGCTGCATTAATGCTTCCCCCTCGTTTGCTTTAATAAATACAAAATACGATCCCGCCCCCCAAGGGACGAGATCATAGCTCGCGGTACCACCCTCATTGACTTATCTAGAGACAAGCCCTCTCTCTGCCCGGTAACGGAGGCTGCCGGTCCGGCCTACTGCTTGCCTTAGGCAAGATTCGGTAGACTGCTCCTAGGCCCATTCCCCAACCCAATCATATCGGTTTGCACCACCCACCGACTCTCTGCACAAGACTGAGGCGGGTACTACCCCTATTCATCACATCTGCCAATCTCAACTTGGTTTATTACACAGACATATTATAATCAATCCGGTACGTAAATGCAACACCCTAGCCTTTTAACAGCTGATCGACAATGGCCATTACCTCATCGATCTTCTCCTGGGCGATCTCAGTGGTAAAAGCTTCTTTTACACAGTGGTTCAAATGCCCATGGAGGATTTCCTTGTTGACTCTGCGCAAAATCGCCTGCACTGCCAGAATCTGGTGGGAAATGTCAACGCAATAGCGGTCTTCGTCCACCATTTTGATCAACCCGTCCACTTGCCCCCTGGCTGTTTTCAGCATTTGCACGACTTTCTCTCTATCGGATCGCATTGCAGCCTACTCCCCCTGATAATCTGCCATAGGCCCTTCAGGCCTGAAGAACTTCAACCTTAATGCATTGGAAACAACAAAGACCGAACTTATGCTCATTGCCGCCGCTCCAATCATCGGGCTTAGCTTCCAACCCAAGAACGGGTAAAACACACCTGCAGCCAGCGGAATACCGAGTGTATTGTAGAAAAAGCTCCAGAACAGGTTCTGTTTGATATTGCGGACCGTGGCCTTGCTTAACTGGATTGCGGTTACGGCATCCTGGAGATCGTTTTTGATCAACACAATGTCTGCAGATTCAATAGCCACGTCAGTACCGGCGCCAATGGCAACACCCACATCCGCCCTGGCTAACGCCGGCGCATCATTGATCCCGTCGCCAACCATGGCCACTCTTCTGCCGGCTTCCCGCAGTTTGCGGATGATTTCTTCCTTTTCCTGGGGCAACACCTCCGCAACAGCCTGATCCAAACCCAGCTGTTTTTGAATGGCTGCAGCAGTCTTTTCGTTGTCGCCTGTTAGCATCACCACATCGATCCCCATGGCCTTGAACTCATCAACTGCGGCTTTGCTGGAAGGCTTTATCACATCAGCCACGGCAATGATACCCAGCAGTTCCCGGGTATCTGCAAAATAGAGAGGTGTTTTCCCCTCTGATGCAAGTTCCTCAGCCATTTTTTGCCAAGCTGCAGTGTCAATCTGATACTGCTCCATTAGCGCAAGATTGCCGGCAATGAGTTTTTCTCCTTCAATCACGGCAACAATACCTCTGCCGGGAATAGCTTCAAACTCCTGGCTGGGCTTAAGATCAATCTCCATCTCCTTGGCTTTGGCCTGAATTGCATCCGCCAAGGGATGCTCGGAAGAGCTTTCAATTGATGCAGCTGCTGCCAGAAAGTCACGCTCGGATAACCTTCCCGTTATGATCAAATCAGTGACTATTGGGGTACCTTCAGTGATCGTACCGGTTTTGTCTAGCACAACAGTGTCGACACTATGGGCTACTTCCAGTGCCTCGGCTGACTTGATCAAAATCCCGTTAAGGGCGCCCTGGCCAGTGCCAACCATGATCGCCACCGGTGTGGCAAGGCCCAAGGCACATGGGCAGGAGATGACCAGCACTGCGATTCCAATTGAAAGGGCAAATCCAAAGTCAGCCCCCAAGGCCAGCCAAATAACGACTGCTGTAAGGGCAATCAGAATTACAATTGGGACAAATATCCCACTGATCTTATCCGCAAGCTTGGCTATGGGCGCCTTGGAAGCGCCAGCTTCTTCCACCAGCCGGATAATCTGCGCCAAGGTGGTGTCTTCACCGACTTTTTCAGCCTTGAGCTTGAAAAATCCGACTTTGTTGATAGTCGCTGACACCACCCGATCCCCTGCCTTTTTTTCAACGGGAATGCTCTCACCGGTCAGAGCCGACTGGTCCACAGCGGAACTGCCTTCGACAATCGTCCCGTCCACCGGGATACGCTGGCCGGGACGGATCACAACAATGTCACCGACTGCAATCTCTTCCACAGTAATTTCTTGTTCCTGCCCTTCCCGGATTACAGCCGCTGTTTTTGGCGCCAAGTCCAGCAATTTGGAAATGGCCTCGGAAGTTCGGTTCTTGGATCGGGCTTCCAGGAATTTGCCCAAAGTAATCAAGGCCAGAATCATGGCGCCGGTTTCAAAGTAGATATCATTCCGGTACTGTTCCACCAACCCGGTCTGCCCTCTGCCCAAAGCAGCTCCGATTCGGAAAATGGTAATGGCCCCGTAAACGACAGCTGCCGATGAGCCAATGGCAATCAGAGAATCCATGTTAGGCGAGCGCCGCCGCAGTGCCTTAAACCCGGACTGATAGTATTTACGGTTGACATAGACGATGGGCAAAGTCAGGATAAACTGTGCAAAGGCGTAACTTACGGCATTCTCCGCCCCGGTGAGCCAAGAGGGCAGCGGCAGGCCGATCATTTCTCCCATAGCGGCGTACATCAACGGAACTAAGAATAGAAACGAAACCCAAACCCGCATCCGCATCTCCTGAACCTCATCCGACACAGCCCGGCTCATTTCTGACCGGGCCCTTTGACCTGCTGCCGTGTCGGGCCGTGACTCCCGGGCTTCATACCCCGCATCGGTTACAGCTTTGATGATTGCCTGCGAATTAGTCTGAGATTCGTCAAACACCACTATCATCTGCTTGGTGAGCAAATTCACATTTACTGTATTTACACCTGAAACCTTCTTAACACTGCGCTCAACAGCAGCAGCACAGGCGGCACAGGTCATTCCCGCAACTTTATATTTCTTTCGCATAAGCTCACTACCTTTACCCCCCTCCCCGGGGGGGTGGCTACAGTTCTAGGATACATTCTTAATCTGCGCCAGTCAAGGGCTTCCTTAATCGCCCGCTACAAAAAAGATCAGCTGCCACTTTCCGTTGGATTTTGCAAAGCTCGCCCGGTAATCAACGGGGCTGCGCAAATACTTGTCCGGTACAAAACCGGTCTTCCCTGAACTGGTGGCAACTTTGCGCCAATAGGCACCATCGCTGAAGAACTCATATTTGTCGTTATAGGGAACATGTCTGACTATGCTGTAGCTCAGGATACCTATAACCTGTGCGGAAAACTCTGGGTCTGCATACACTTTGACATTCTGGCCCACAACCGCAACATGTTGGAACGCATCGAGGGTTTCGGGGAAGCTTGAAAAAACATATGGTGCTCTAAAAATCTTCTGATCAGGATCCGCAAACTCGCCGCCTAACCGCAGCACCTGCAGCATTTCTTCCCAAAAAGGCGAGTCTTCAGGCATTGTGTCAAGCTCCCAATAACGAAGAAAGCCTTTCACTCCCTGATTCAGCCCAAAAGTGTAACGTAGTGTATCATCAATACAGTTGAGGACAAAATCAAGGTCCTTCTGCTCCATTGCCTTGATCATTGCGGTACGGAATTCTGCAAAATCCGGTACGTGATAAGCCTGATCTACAGGCATCAGCTTAAGATCATCAGGCTGGCCCAGATCTGGATATGGAGGGTTTTGCCTCGTCCAGAGTAGAAACAAGGCAACTACCATTATGATCATGCCGATTTTTCTAACCCTCGTCATAGTATCGCGCCTCATTTGCATCAAGATTTTCATAACCCTTGCGATTGGATTCGGAGAAAGAGTACAGACATATCGTATATCACCAAAAGCACGCATATACATTTACTAAATGTAATGAGGAAGTGAGTATGTGCGGAAACAAACGTTGCTTCAAGGAGCATTTGTCCTGACTACCGCTGGGCTGATCACCAAGATCCTTGGTTTTGCCACCACCATTCTCCAGTCAAGAATTCTAGGCGCTGAAGCAATTGGCCTGCAGATGATGGTCACTCCATACATCAGCCTGTTGATGACAGTGACCACTCTGGGTATGCCTGTTGCCATCTCAAAAGTTGTGGCAGAGGCGGACGCCGCATCTGACACACGGAAAATGCGGCGGATTCTGCTGATCGCTCTCACTGCCACCCTATCCATGGCCTTGGTTTTGACCGCGGTTATGCTGTACTTCGGTAGGGCTTTTTCCATGAGATTCCTGGCGGATCAGCGGGCCTATTACTCGTTGATGGCGTTGGTTCCAATGATCCCGATTTTAGCCATCTCAGGAGTCCTGAGAGGATATTTTCAAGGGCGCCAGAATATGAACCCCCTGGCTGTCTCCCAGGTTGTTGAACAGATCATCCGCATTGTCCTACTTTATGCTTTAGTACAAGCTCTGGCCCTGCATGGCTTGGAATATGCCGCAGCCGGTGCCGTGTTTGCCGGAGTTGTCGGTGAACTGGCAAGCTTGTTGTACTTGGTTTTTTCATATCGCCGCGCCTCTGCATCCAAAATCCCAAGTTTTACTACCTTGCGGAGCCTGCCCCAGGCAAAAACCGATTTGCTGGAATTGCTTCGTACCGGGCTTCCGCAGACAGGCAATCAGTTCTTCAGATCAGTTTTGCGCGTGATCCAACCAACAGTGATCAGCCGCAGCCTGCTGTTAACAGGCCTTAATGCGTCAGAGATTGCCCAACAGTATGGAATGCTTACTGGTTATGTCTTTCCCCTTTTGTTCTCTCCCGGGTTTGTCAATCACTCTCTGGCAATAGCCCTTGTCCCTGCCATTAGCGAGGCCGGAGCCCGCAACCGCCCCCGGTTGGTTAACCGCCGTGTATCCCAGGCCATCAGGGTTTCCCTGCTGATTGGAGTGCCCAGCAGTTTGATCCTGTTTGTTTTCGCCGAGAACATTCTCACCTTGTTCTACCGGGCACCGGAGGCAGCTGGGCTTTTAAAGCTTACAGCACCTTTATTTCTGTTCCAGTACTTCCACTCTCCGCTGCAATCGTCCTTAATTGGGCTCGGCCATTCTGCCAAAGCCATGGTCAACAACATTATTCCAAGATGTGTCAGCCTGGCATTGATTTATCCGCTGGCTGTAACGCTTAACTTGGGTATCTATGGTGTCGCGATCGCATCCAGCCTGGCTGTGGTCTTGGAAACAATACTCCAATACTGGGCTTTGCACCGGCAGATCGGGCCATATCTCAACTTTGGGGATGTCGCCAAAATAATCGGCTGCGGTATCATCGCGGCACTATTCAGTTACTTGACTTACGATACCATCCGCATCTTCAATATTGATGACCAGATTGCAGCCCTAGGCGGAATAACAGCACTTCTGTTCATGTATTGTTCCCTTATCTTTTTGACCAACACTCTCCGGTGGAGTTCGCTCAGAATCACTCTCCGGCAGGGCTGATTCGCCGGGGAAACAAAAAGCAATGGCTTCATCACCGGGCTGTGCCGCAGCCGATAAAGCCATTGCACTTTGAGACCAAGTTGCGGCATCAATTGCTGCAGTCCTGGATCTGTAGTTATTTGTTAAACAGTGCGTCGATCTGCGCTTGAGCCACAGGAGCCTTGGCTTCAAGGTGAGTACGGGGAACAACATCACCCCGGAACAACGGAGCAAGGTCTTGGCTCCAGCCGACCGATACTTCCGGGCTATCCAGTCCGTTCACCCACTCTACATCGCCTTGCCAGTTCTGCAGTGCGTACATCAGGTGGTCCGCAGACTCGCGGTTTGGATAACGAGAGACGATAGTGGAAGCCAACCAGCTGTCAAAGTCCAGGTCGTCTTTCCTGAACAGGAAGTCATGCACAGCGATCAACCCTTCGGGATTCACAGCAGTAACAGGGATTGATGCAAACTTGACTGCCCATTCTGGATAGACATAATGATCGGCATGAGGCCCCGTTGGAATCGGAGCATAAACGATAATATCGCCGTTGTTGGCTACACCACCGTTTTCGGCGTGGTCGGAACCAAACTGCATGGCCACTGTGCCATGTTGAATTCTGTTGTCACCATCAAGGCTGCTGGGTACAATATAGCCTTCGCGGTACCACTCGGCAATTTTGTCGAATACCCAGATCGCCTCTTCATCAGCCCAACCATAGCGATATCGGCCATCAGGTTCGATCTTGATAAACTGGGCGTTGTTCATATAGATTGCGTAGTCAATCCGGCGCCATGCGAAACCCCATTGATCAATCTCGCCGTCACCATCGGTATCTCTGGTAACATCAATGGCGATCCTTTCGGCATCTTCCCATGTCCAGACTGAGTTCTTCCACAAATCATAGATATCCGGCTGGCCTTCCCGTTCCAGCATGCTCTTGTTGTACACCATAGCGGTCGGGCGCCAATTGCTCCCATACTGATGGCCGAAGGAATAGATGTTGCCCCGAATGGCAAGGATTTCGGTGTGCACCTTTTGGTCAGTCGGGAAGAGATAATCGAAATATTCATCAGGCAGGATATCATTCAGCGGCACCAACATATCAAAACCGGCCATGCTGAAGTATTCATCGCGCCAGTCTCTGTGGATGATGTCGTGAGTTGCTTCACCGGTCATGATTCTGGCCATGGAAATATCGACACTTGGCCGGTACAGAAACACAAACCCACCAATATTAAACAGCTCCATTGCCTCCTGCAGGCGCCCTGCCTTGGCTGTGTCATCACCAAAGTGACTCTCATCAACTCCGCCGACAAAGGTGATGATTGCTCCACCAAAATCAACTTGATCTGGGCTCAAAACACCTGGGCTTGGGACATAATCTTGAGCAAAGGCTGTCCCCACAGGCAGAACCAACACCAAAACCAGACCAATTACCAACAGCCTTTTCATCGTAGACCTCCTCTAATCCTATAGTAGTGTTTTCTGCTCATGAACAGAATAACAAAACCTTTGAAACTCCCACCCCCTAATCAGTATAGTCAGCAATTCTTCTTGGTCAACAAAATGATACCTAATGACGTACCGCACAACTGTCTATTGCCCAGTGATGCCTGTACGCTGTACGCTTTCCACGAAATATTTCTGCAGGAATATATAGAGAATCACCAACGGGGCGATCAAAAGCAAACTACCTGTATTGTTCAACAGTGAAGTCTCAGGCAAAGATGACTCCCAGCGCATGCCCAGGACACTGTTGGGCAATTTGTCAAGCATCATCGGCAGGGTAGTTGCACTGCTGTAAAACATCTGAGTCATATAATAATCGTTCCACTGCCAGACAAATGCGAACAGGAATACGGTCACCATCGCCGGAACGGCAGCCGGCAGCATAATTCTATAGAAAGTCCGGAAAGAACCGGCCCCGTCCACATAGGCGGCCTCCTCCAAATCCCGGGGCATTCCCTTGAAATACTGCCTCATAATATAGATGAACAAGCTGTTGCGGGGCCCGGTACACGTAGCAGCCATGATCACCGCCGGCCAAACAGTATTGATCAAATCCAGCTTAGCCGGCAGCAGGCCGAGCAAGTCAAAGTAGCGGAAATTTAAAAATAAAGGAATGATAAACAACTCCGGGGGCACAATCAAAGTGACTATCGCCAGTGTGAACAGTAATTTGGCACCTTTGAAGTGGAACCTGGCAATGCCGTAGCCTACCAGTGTACTGGAGGCAAGCTGCAGAGCACTGACAATAAACGATAACTTGACTGAAGTCCAAAAGGCACGGGGATAATTCATATACTGCCATGCCAATTCGTAATTGCGCAATGTAGGATAGCGGGGAATCCAGACTACTGTCGTATCCCACAAATCATTGCGGGACATGAAAGAAGATGCGATCTTGGTGAGAATCGGAAAGATAACAATATAACACACACCGATCAAGATCACCGCCCGGACCAGGGACCATCCATAACCTGGCAAGTTTCTTTTCCAATATCTTTTGTGTTGGGCTGCAGCCATTCCTCACCCCTCCTTTGCCAAATTACTCATGATAGAACACGAAACGGGAAAAGATTAAAAACGTTATCGCCAGAATAGTCCCTATTACACCGAAATACACCCAGGACATGGCCGAACCAACACCATATCCTAAGGTTCCAAAAGCAGCCGCCCGGATATTGGTCACAATCAAATTGGATGGTGAGGTGAAGTAGTCTACGATTGTATAGATGATGTTGGTCAAAATCAAAGGGCTTACCATGGGTAATGTAATCAACCAGAAATTTTCCCAAGCGGTGGCTCCTTCCACTTCGGACGCTTCATACAAAGAGCTGGGAATCGCCTGGAGGCCTGCGAGCAAAACCAGAATCTGGATTCCTGAGCTTCTAATGATGTTGGGCAAGGACTCAATGGCGGCAAGTATATTTTCAATCAAAGCATCAGGCAGCTGAAATTTGGAAAGATAGACACTCAGCGCCGGTGTAACCAGGAATGTGGACACAGATTCCATTCCATATTCCAGTATCCCCGTCATATAATCACGGGCTTCAATTTTGAGAATGATGCCTGAAGCCATGATAATCGGCAGAAACAGTATTGCCCTGGCTATCAACCTGCCCCGGAATTTCTGGTTGAGGACAATGGCTGCAAAGAAACTGAAAACTAGAACCCAAAAGACCTGAGAAAGCATATTGATGGTTGTTTCAGTCAAATCCCTGATGAACGTGGGGTGAACCTGAAAGACATGGCGGTAGTTTTCAAAGCCGACATATTTCAATGCGTATCCTGTTTTGGTGATCACCAGCTCGTTAAGGCTGAATACAGCCGACAGAATCGTGGGATATAAGAACACAAACACGAACCCCAGGATGAAAGGCAGTGAGAACAGATAGCCTGCTGCGATGTTCTGCTGCCGCAGGGTCAGCGAAAACAACCGCCTCCTCGGTTGATGCTTTTTCATTGCTCTCCCCCCGTTACAAGATAACCTTTGGCCTCAATATGCAAATCACCAATCTGGACTGGTTCACTGTTATAGTTGACGATAATCCGCATCCCGCCTTCAAATGTAGTTTCATAAACCCGATCCGCCAACTGCCTGTGATCCACTATGGTTTGCCCCTGTAATGGCGCAAGCACTTGATTCACTTCATGGTAATACTCAATTGCCGTTTCGAGCCAAGTCTGGTAATTGATTGACAGCAGGTATTGAAATGGCGTGTCTTTTAGAATTGACGAATCCTCATATGACCAGATGAAATACGGATTGGCACCGGTTTCCAATGTTTTCAGCAGAGCCTCCCGGAAATCTATGGCATAGTTCAACGCTGAACCGGCATAATTGACATATCCCCGGGCAACCAATTGGTAGAACGGCACTTCCCGGTCGGCAATCACAAACCCACTGGAACTGGTGGGCATATTCAGGACATGATCTGCATGCACCAAGCCGTACACGTTTGCTCCGTTCATCATCAGAGAAAGATTCCGGTTCAGTTTTTCAATCTGCTCAATGGTGATCAATTTCGCTTGTTCCCGATCAATGAGCAGCTGATCCTTTTCCTGAAAATCCGCGTTCAACACCGTACCCAAGTCCCGCAGAGACAAAGCCCCAATCTGATACCTCTCGTAGTCTTTGAGAAAACCATCAACCTGCTTCGCAAAAGCTCGAGGCGATACAACCCAGGTGTTGGTACCAGTATTGAGCTGCCTTTGCACAAAATGCTTGTTTAGCGAGTAGGCCGCGTCATTTTGGGAACTGAAACCATCGCCCAAAAGGTTCCTGGGTGCCAATGTTTGGGTCACATCAGGGTAAAGTTCCACTCCCCTGCTCTGAAGCGATGATGCCAAGCCCAATAGCCCACTGCGGCCTCCCAAAGTCTTTTCCACCCGGACCCGGCTGGGATAGATGTGCTCCACCCCTCCTGACAGCCATCCGGTGTACCGCAGCTTGATGCTGCCGACACCGCTGTCGATCAGCTCATCCATAATGGCCTCCGCTTGCGCAAACGTTGTCAACGGCTTGACCACGTCCCGGGGAATGCCCAAGATCGGCTGTTTAAGGTGGACGGCACCGATCAATTCCAGATAAAAGGGAATACCCGGTTCCGGTTTCACCCGTTCCAATCCGTACCGGTCAATTAGGTATTGCTGATACAGACGGGCCATCCCGGCATAGCCTGCATCTTCCCCTTCCAGGAACAGATAGCGAATCTGGAGGTCCGAGTTTACCAACCGCTGCTGATAGGTGTTAATGTTTGCGCCGCCACCGCCCCTGGAGCTTACTGCCAATTGGACTGAACCCACTGGCATCACGTTGAAGTGGGGGTAAACGGTGTCAACGGGGTTGACCCTTCCGGCTGTCTTGACCACGATGCTGGCGACGGCATCTCCCTTTTCAATGATGCCCAAGAATCCGGCATCACCGCGCTTCATGCCAAATACCGGCAGTTGCTGCGGTTGAAAATGGCGGCGCAGCTCGAGCTCAGATTGAATGTCAGTGGCTGTACTGAGATTTGACAAATTCTCACCGTATAAGCGGTGCTGGAGCGTTAAATCCTCGGTCTGGCGCACACGATCTCCGGATAGACTAATCAAGGCGCCTGAACCGTCGGGGATCAGAATGTAACCCGGTTCAGCCTCGCCCGGAGCACCGAAATAGGGCAGCACATTGATGGCATGGAGCGGAAAAGTGACCTGGCCTCCGCCGCCGATGCCGCCAAAAGCATCCATCAACTGCTCATCTTGAATAACAGTCCAGTGTACGCCGCGCAATCCCCAAACATCGCTGGTATAGGCATCCTTCGGATACTTCACCTCATCCATGGGGACTCGCACCACCAGACTGTCCTCATCCAGGCAGTATTCAATGGGAATTGTAAAGTTCTCCACCTTTCGCTCCGGCAATTCCAGATTGTAGGCAGCGTTGTCTTCTTGTTTGTCAAACGGTGTATAGCCTGCCGCTTTGATGATCTCCGCCATATCCTCCAGATCCCATGGAAGCATGTTTGGTTTCCGCACATAGGTGGGATTGTCGATAAACTGGGCAACCATATCCGGCCTAATTTGGGTTAACGATCCAACATCATTGCGACAGGCCAAAATCTGGATCAATACATGGCGGATAAAATCAGCCTTTTGCCGGCCCGACACGTTCGTCTCTGCCATGATGGTGTATTCACCAAACAAAGCATCCTTGTTGAGATTGGTGATGACAACACGTTCATATCCCTCGGGCATTTTCTCCAAGGAGAAACGCACGTAGTTATTGCGGACAAAATCTCTGTCCTTCTGATTCTCTATTTTGGAAAGAATCGCCTCATTAAAGCGTTCTTCAGCGATAAACACCGGCAGGTAATCCT
Organism: Bacillota bacterium; assembly: GCA_012520795.1. GTDB lineage: Bacteria > Bacillota > Limnochordia > Darwinibacteriales > DTU012 > DTU012. The sequence goes on along the minus strand of JAAYNP010000011.1, from coordinate 27,335 downwards.
CGTCAGTCCACTCTTCGCCCAGAATGTAAACAATCTTCACCCCGCCCTCAAGTGGTGTAATCTCAAATTGACCGTGGGCGACACTATCAGCCCGGTTGTTCATGGTACGTTGGTCATCCCGGGGTGTGTAGTACTCAATCAAAATCTGCTCTTGTGCTTTGGCGTGGTTTGGGTTACTGTACCATACCCTGCCGCTGTCGCGGTTAACCACAGCTATTTCCGTAGTATTTTCATTAAGGTATAATTGCAGGTGCTCGTTTTCGGCAACCAAAGCATAGCCCGCCGGCATGTTTGCTTCCGCCACCGGCTCCATAGCAGCAGCCAGGCAGAAAATGGAGGACAGGAACAAAAACAGGCATAGATACAACTGCGTCCCTAAACAAGATTTTAATCGCACGTTATTCCCTCCAGTTCCCATACATCCGCTACAACCTATATCTAAGCTCGGAATAGATCGTCAAAACAAAACGGCTGATATGATCAATCACACTGGTAAACAAAAGCCCAACAAACAATGCCGCAGCAATCCCGCACACAATCAACACCGCTGTGACCAGAGTCTTGGCCATGGTATATTCATGCAAAATCATGGTGCCCAATAGCAGCAGCATTAAGGCCCAGATCACCGAAATGGCACGGACCAATGTCAGCAGACTGCCTTCAGCCTCGATCAACATGTGGCTTGCCAACGTTGCCGGGAGATTCAAAATAATAATGGGAGTGAGAGCGTAGGCTGACATGATATAAATCTCTTTCGCAGTGCCTTTGCCTTCCATCAGTGTGGTGAAGGCCCAATTCACTCCAACCCAGAGCAAGAACGGCACCAGAATACCGATGGTATCGGAGACAAGGCTGATTTCAGACACTTTCAGGTAGTTAAATGGAAACGCGGTGTATTGACGGATGACAACATAGGTGAAGATCGTCAATGCCAGCAAAACATTGGCCGCAGCAAAAGTCCCTCTCCGCTCGTGTTTCAGATCCCAAAACCCATCGAAAGGATGAAAGATTACATGCAAAGAGTAGAGCACGCTGTCAATCAATTTGCGGACGAAAAATTCGCGTTTTTTCCGCTTTGGCACAGCCCCATTTGGCATGGCATCCAGATGAGCGCTCAGCTCCGCCAGGATTCTGGGGTTATCTGCAAGGCCCAACCGCCTGCTGATTCTCTCGCTGATTCTCAGCCTCGGCCCGACAAACAAGAATATGAAGAGGGCAAATACACCAAGCATGATCCAGGTGATGTAATCACTGACAAACTGCTGGCGCAGCTTCGAGAAAACCTGCGAATACCCGGACCGGTCTTGCCCTAGGCGGTAATAGGCGAGTGCAGTGCCATAATCCTGCTCCAATACGGCAGTGGTAGCGATCCAGTTATAAGCTATTTCAAACCCTGGGTTCTGATCCAGAACCTTTTGCCACATTTCTGCCGCTTCTTTATAGAAACCGCCGTCGTAATTCTGAATGGCTTCATGAATTGCCTGAGCATAGACAGTGGGCTCGAAGAGAGTCAAGCCGCGGTTGTCCAGCACAACAAGCTTATTGCCGATCTCTCCTAAAGCCACCGGGTTGCGGAACCGCCCCAACAGATCCCCGATGCCGCCAAAAACATACAACAAGCTGCCGTTGCCGTCATATGTGAAAACCCTGCCCCGGGTGGCATCGAGAACGCTGAACATGCCGTAATCCCTGCCAAGGACATCAACAAATGCAGAATCGGCAACAAAATCGCTGCCGGAAACCTGAATGTCGCCAATGATGGGCAGCTGCCCAAACCGGCTCATGATATCCGAACCCGCAGGGTTTAGCTTTTTAACGATTTCATGATTCTTGTTCACAGCTGTTTCCCGAAGTACGGCATACAGCATCCCATCTGTACTGATTCCCATGTTGGCATATTCAATGGGCAGCAGCAGTTGAAATTGGGCCCGCTGCTCTTCGGTGGCTATTCTCATCCAAAAAATGTCAGCGAGCGAGGCCTTCACCCTCGGGGCACCGATGAACCCGTGGAACGAACCATCACTATCAAACTGGAAAATCCCCTCATAGACATTGGCTGCCAAAACGTAAATCCTGCCTAGAGGATCGACTTCGACCTTGAGGGGACGGTAGATGTAATCATCCTTGATCAAAGCCCGGTCAGACGACTCGGGTTCACCGATAATCCGGATCAGATTCCCGTCCTTGTCCATAACCACTAATCTGCCGTTATCCGTATCTGCAATATACAGCTCTCCTTCGTCAGTGACCGTAAGCCCGCTGGGATTGCGAAATGAATCATTTTGGCCGTCATTTACAAATGACTTGATCTCCAGTTCAAACTCGAGTTCCGGCGATAAGCGGATAATCCGGCTGTTTCCTGAATCGGCAATATAAACCCGCATGTCCGGCCCGATAGCCATATCCTGGGGCCGCCTGAACGGGCCGGTGCCCACGGATTGGCCGTCAACCAAGCCCACCGGAATATACGCTTGAGGTGCTGGCGCTTTGTCACCCCAGAAGTTAAACAGGTAGCTGTCGTAAGGTGCCGCCGCACACACAAGACCAGCCGCTGCCGACATAAGCGCAACTGTTATTATCAAGATCACAAAGGCTCTATGCCTGGCCACATGCCACACCTCAACCTTCTTGAACCAGTTTTTGTTAAAATACCATTGATTTGGAGTAGTTATGATTAAATTTGTGTAGTACATAAGAATTATATCATAACAGGTATGATACTACTACGCAGATCGTGCTAACTTGTAAAATAATCAACTTATTTTGATGTCTGGAAGCTGGCTTTTGCAAAAACTGGAAACAAAAAAGAGCCTGTCATCGAGGCTCTTTGTAAACCGCCCGCTGGGCAGCATATAGACAATAAATAACTTGACACTCTACTCTCGACTATTGTCCAGATTTAACAGCATACTGAGGAATTCTTTAGGCAGATGGTAACGCTGATTGTTCAGCCACAGTTCCTGCAATGCATCATCAGTTTGCAGTGTTGCCTTAAAATGATTCGCCTGCCGGTTAATCTTTTCCATCTTGGCATCCAGTGCGGCAATGGATTCAGCTGCTGCCCGCAGTTCATTCAAGAGTGGTTCTGGAATTTGATAGTTGTACTTGTAATTCAGCTTGTGTTCGAGACTGGCCCAGAAATCCATGGCAATGGTTCGGATCTGGATTTCAGCCCAGACTTTTTCAGTATGATCAGACATGAACACCGGAAGCTGTACAATTAAATGCAGGCTGCGGTAACCGTTGGGCTTGGGATTCTGAATATAGTCCTTGCATTCCGCAATATGGAGATCCGACTGTTTCTGAAGCATTTCACTGACTCTGTATATGTCTGACACAAAAGCACAAATGATACGCACGCCGGCAATATCACGAATGTTTTCCCTGATCGCCGGCAAGGACAGGGGTACTCCTTTGCGGCGGGCTTTTTGCAGAATGCTTTCGGGGCTTTTGACACGGCAGGTTATTTGTTCAATAGGGTTATGATCGTGGATATAATGAAATTCCTGTCTAAGAATTTCGATCTTGGTCCTCAATTCCTCAACGGCAAACTTGTACGTCATCATAAAGCGGACAATTTCTTGTTTCAACCGTTCCCATTGCTGAACATCCATAGGCAAGATAACTCCAATCAGAGTATTCGAAGGCTCCCATCAGCCAGCTTGGCGGTGCTCCCGGATCAACCTCTTGGCAAAACTGAAGGTATGTGTGACAATTACTTTCAGAATCGCATAAGCCGGAACTCCAAGGATCACTCCCACCAATCCGCCAAAACTCCCGGCTGTCAAGAGCACCACGATGATTGTCACCGGGTGGATGCGTAGTTTCTTGCCGAGCACCAGCGGTGCAATCAGATGGTTTTCCACATAATTGGCAGCCACCATGATGATGATTACTTCCAATGCCTTCAGTGGTGAGGCAATCAGCGCTACGATCACGCCTGGGACTGTTCCTATCACTGGCCCAAAATAGGGGATAAAATTGGTGATCATGCAAATGGCCGCCAGAAGCAGCGCATAGTCCAAGCCAATAATCAAGTAGCCGATGTAGACCATGACACCGATGCAGAGACTTACGATAACCATTCCCTGGATGTACGAACGAATGGTTTCGTTCATCTCTGCCAAAACATTTTTTGCTTCCCCTTGATATTGTTCAGGCAAGAGACCCACCATTTTGGGGGTTAACCGGGACCCTTCTTTCAGCATGTAAAATAGGATCAAGGGGATCGTTAGGGAAACCATGACAAAGTTTGCCACAGACCCGAGGAATGCCCACAGATTCTGCGAAACTGTGCCAATGACGCCGTCCACCAATTTCACATAATCAATACGGCTTAAGTCCTGGAAAAACTCAAACTCCTCGAATTCCGCAAAGAACGTGGATTCTTGGAATTCTTGGAGTCTTTGGTTGATTTCGGTAAGAAACCGGGGAATGTTGCTGATCAACCCGGTCAACTGCCTTTGCAGGATCGGTGCCAGGTACAAAATCAAGAAGAGCAGGATCAGCCCAAAGACGACGAAGATCAGCAAAATGGCAATGGTGCGGGGGACTCTCCAATGGGTAAGCCAATCAACAATGGAGATAGTCAAATAATACAGGAAACCTGCCACGACGATGGGAAAGAAGATGGTCTTGACCAAGATAATAAACGGCTGAAAAATATAGCCAATATGCTGAGCAATCCAGATAATCAAAGATACGAGCAGCACCCAGACGGTTATTTGGAAAGCTTTGGACTTGAGCAGAATGGCAGATCCCCTCTTTCACTCAACAGGAAATTTTAAAACAAGCCCAGGCTTACAGCCATGACAGCCATGCCGCCTATTAAACCATAGATGGCTGTATGGTGGAACCCATACTTCTCTGCCGTGGGCAAAAGCTCATCCAAGGAGATGTAGACCATGATTCCTGCCACCATGGCAAAGACAACGCCAAACACCACTTCGTTGGCAAACCTTAAAAGCGCAAAATAGCCGACGATAGCCCCCAATGGTTCAGACAGGCCTGAGAGGAACGAATAGATGAAGGCTTGTTTTCTGGAACCGGTGGCGAAATAAATCGGGACTGAAACAGCAATTCCTTCAGGGATGTTGTGAATAGCGACAGCTATGGCGATGCTGACTCCCAAGGCCGGCTCCTGAATGGCACTGATAAATGTGGCCAGCCCTTCAGGAAAGTTGTGGATGGCAATTGCCAGTGCCGAAAACAGCCCCATCCTCAACAACTGCGTTTCTCTATTGGTTTTGGGGGCTTGCTGATCACTCATTTCACTGACATCGCGAATCTCATGGGGGTTTTCACCTGTAGGGACAAACTTGTCGATCAAGGCTATTAGCAATACACCCAAGAAGAAAGCAAATATGGTAGCCCAATACCCCTTGCCTGCACCGTATACTGCAGTGAGGGAAGCATTGGCTTTGGCAAAAATCTCCACGAAAGACACATAGATCATAACACCAGCTGAAAAGCCGAGCGTTCCCGACAAGAATTTGTGGTCAGTCTGCTTTGTGTAGAAGGCCAGCGCACTGCCGATTCCAGTGGATAACCCGGCGATTAGTGTTAATGCAAAAGCGAACAGAATATCGCCTGCGGAAACGTCCATGTAATTCTCCTCTCCTGCTGATTCAGCCGTATATCATATGAACTGATCGATGTTTGGTTTCTTGGCGCAATCGCCAAAGGGCGTCATGCCAGGATGGCATGTGCTCCCTGTAAAAGCTGGATAATCGGCAGATTCTGGGGGCAGACCGACTCGCAGTTTCCACATTCGACACACCGGGACGCATCATTCCCGTTCTTGATCAAGTGGCTGTACTGCCTTTTCCCTTCTTCAATGACATTATACACGCTGGTGTGATTGTAGATGCTGAAAACCCGGGGAATACTGACTTCCTGCGGGCAGGGCAGGCAATAACGGCAATCCGTGCAGTTAACCTTGATCCGCTGATTGTAAAGTTGTTTGACTTGCTCAATCAAATTCAGTTCAGTCTTGGATAGGGATAATGGTTCAGCATCTGCCATAGTGTGAATGTTTTCCTTGACTTCCTCAAGATTGCCCATGCCGCTTAGAATAACAGAAACTTCCGGAAGATCGGCCACCCAACGAAAAGCCCACTGGGCTGGGCTGCGCTTTACCGATGCTTGATCCCAGATTGCCTGAATCTCCCCGGGGACATTGCGGGCAAGCCTCCCTCCCCGCAGAGGCTCCATAATCACAACAGCCAAACCTTTGCCGGCGGCATAGCGCAATCCGTCCACCCCGGCTTGATACTCCTGATCCATGTAGTTCAGCTGGATCTGGCAAAAATCCCAATCATGGCCATTGACGATCTCCTTAAAGGTTGCCAGATCGTCGTGGAATGAAAACCCTGCGTACTTAATGCGCCCGTCCTGCAGTGCCCGATCCAGGAAGGGCAAAATGTTCAGTTTCAAGACTTTATCCCGCCATGTATGCTTGTTCAAAGCATGCAGAAGATACATGTCAACATGATCAGTCTGCAGCTTGGCCAGCTGCTCGTCTAAAATTCTGTCACAATCCGATTCTACATCAACATTCCACACCGGCAGCTTGGTTGCCAGTTTAACCCGGCCCCGGTAACCATCGGCCAATGCTTTTCCCACCAAAACCTCGCTTTTGCCTCCATGGTAGTTATATGCGGTATCGATGTAATCCACGCCATGATCGATGGCATAGCAAATCATAGAAATCGACTGTGTTTCATCAATATTGCCAACATCACTGTCAGGGCTGGGATCGGCGACCGTCGGCAGGCGCATGCACCCAAAACCCAATAACGATACATCCAGGCCGGTCTGTCCAAACTTCCGTCGCTGCAATTTCTACTCTCCCCTTCTGAAATCATTATTCTATCCATTTGTATATTACGATGAACTGCAGGCCAAATCCTGCCTGTGCAGCAGCGGCCTGCAGTGCTTCATATTGACTTAACTTGATAGTTTTCTTGTGTAATTGGCCACCACTTCATCATCCTGGAGGGTAAACTCTACCTGCGACATATTGTAGGGGAAATGGCTATTTGCCATTTCCCACAGGTTTTGCATGACTGATTACCCCATTTTCTACTGCGATTGTACCATCTCTGTCCTGTGCTTTGACTGCATGCTCATCAACACCACATCCTGTTCCAGAACGCGGCTTGAGCGGAATCACTTCCGCTCTTGTTTCTTTGGTAAGCATTAACTTGTCCACTCCTCTTAACAGAAATAATCATGGTTCACATGCGGCCACCATAATCTATTTCCGGCAACTGGCTGACCATCAAATAGATGGCCCCTATAGCTTTGCGTCCTTAGATTACTCTAAGTTTGCCCATGGAGACCACAAGCATTATACCCAAATGAATCAGTGAGGTCAAACTCACATCTGATTTTTTTCATTCGTCTAACATTAGTTTAACTTATATGAATTAGTCTGCTTTTGTCGTTGTCTCGCACCCAAACATATGATAGACTAAATATTGTATGGTTACTGAAACATATATTAGGGTAGAGGAGAATGTCAATGTCGTTAAAGATTGTAGCTGTCGTCTTATTTGCGCTTACCTACATTTCGCTGCTTGCTTTGCCAAGGCATCGCCCTTACATAGCCCTTGGCTCAGCCGCGGTTTTTGTCATTCTCGGTATCGTTCCCTTGAGCGAAGTCCTCAGTAAAATTGATTGGAACGTCATCATGATGATCGCAGGTACCATGGGCATTGTAGCGCTTTTTACAGAGTCAAAGATGCCAAATCTGCTGGCAGATTTGTTGATTGAAAAAACCGCAACTGTTAAATGGGCAATAATCGCCTTATCGTTATTTGCCGGATTCATATCTGCGTTCATTGATAATGTGGCTACAGTACTGATGGTGGCGCCTGTCGCTCTGACCATTGCCGGCAAATTGGGTGTCTCACCGGTCCCAAGCATAATCGCCATTTCAATCGCATCGAACCTCCAGGGCGCGGCTACTCTGGTTGGGGATACTACCTCCATATTACTTGGTGGGCATGCTGATATGAACTTCATGGACTTTTTCGTCTTCCACGGCAAAGCTGGGTTATTCTGGGTGGTTCAGTTTGGCGCCTTAGCTTCGACTTTGGTGCTGCTGTGGGTTTTCAGGAAAGAAAACCAGAGGATCCATGCCTTGGACAGGACCAAGGTTACCAACTACTTCCCCAGCATCCTGTTGGTGGCAATGGTTGTTCTGTTGATCATTGCCTCATTTATCCCCAACACTCCAAGGACGATCAACGGCATTATTTGCATAAGCCTATTCGTGATTGGATTAATCGAAAACATCCTCCGGACTCGTTCTGCAGATATGGTCACAACAGCTCTTGCAGAAATTGATTATTTTACAATCCTACTCCTCTGCGGCCTCTTTGTGGTCATTGGCGGCATTACCAATGTTGGGGTTGTTACTGATATCAGCCATCTCTTTGTCAAGCTGAGCGGGGACAACCTGTTCCTGATTTATACACTTATTGTCTGGGCTTCAGTGCTCTTTTCCGCCTTTATTGACAATATCCCTTACGTGGCAACCATGCTGCCGGTCTGCGGCGAAATTGCTGGCATTATGGGTGTTTCACCATACATCTTGTACTTCGGCCTGCTTGTAGGTGCCACCCTGGGTGGAAACCTGACACCGATTGGGGCTTCAGCAAACATCACTGGAATCGGGATTCTCAGGAAAGAAGGGTATGAAGTCAGCGCAGGGCGGTTTATGAAAATCTCGGTCCCCTTCACCTTGTCGGCAGTCTTAACGGGATATATCCTTGTTTGGTTCTTGTGGAGTTAAGAAAAAGCCTGGGGGTTATGCAGAAGCCCCCAGGCTTTTTTCACATCAGGTTACTTTTATGGCTGAAGTTCCGCTGCCCTGGCCGCCAATTCTTCTTTGGCTTTATCCACTTTCTCCTTGGCTATTACAAATTCCACCACACCTTCAATGCGCACCGCATACAAATCCCGGGTATAAGGTAAAAGCTCAATGGTAAACGGCGGCACTTCCGGATCATTGTGATGATAGACAATGATGACTTCCGGCTCTGCTGCAGAGACTTCCCTGTCAATCACCGCATCTACAGTCAATCCCACAATTGTACCGTAGAGCCTGCGAAACGGCCTTTCTTCAGCTTCCATCCCGTTGATATAAAACATCTGCTTGAGTTCTGTCTTCGGTTCTGCATCAGCCGAATCTTCAGACCCGGGATCCGCAACAGCCACTTCTTTTTTTTCTATATCCAGCCGGTAATGCTGATCCTCCCAGGTTAGCCCCAATTGACGCACATCCTCAATGCTTGCCATATACAAGAACTTGTTCAACCATTCATAGGGGTTGGCATTGCGGATCCTGATCAGGTTCTTGTAGATTGAAAAGACTGCACTGCCCCCATCCACCATGGCATACACTTCAGTGTCATTGCGGTCGGCTCCAAAGAGCAGATGAACAGAATCATCGCTGTCGGCCACCGCGAGCTCTCCCTGGGGTTGATCCAGGCCATACTGGCTCAAGTCTGTGGGGTTGAGATCAATAAACTCCCGGGCCCGTAATGTCAAAATCGGGCCGCTGTCCAGAGTGAAACTGGCAAGATTGTCCAGATGGGCAACGCGCTTCGGGGTTTTGAACGGGCTCAGCATTCTCAGGCGGTCAATCCCCTGGAGATGCACAGAAGTCTCTTCACTTCTGGCAATCTCAACCGGGGCTTGCCCCGGGCTGCGAATCAACAGGTATTTGAGATCACTCAGATCGATATCCACCAGTTCCCTGGTGCAGAAGTCCTCTATCTTGGACTGGAATGCCGTCCCGTACATGCCATTGACAGCATAAACCTTTTGATCACCCTCTATTTGGGCGTAGAACAGATACTCCGTTGGATGGCGGTCGCCCAAATACACTACTTTTTCACTCCCGTCAGCAAGCTGCGCCCGGACAACAGTGCTGGGCTGATCCAATCCATACATGCTCAAATCGCTGGATTTATGGTCAATTTGATGGCTTGCTTCCAGAGTTGCGAAGCGGCGGACAACAGTTGCCACCTGCGACTCATCGGTGTGCTCAGGATCTAATCCCGCCACTTCCCACCGGCCATCGGCATAGCTGATCGCGAGCTGGTTTGGGCCATCTATAGCCAGGATCGCTATGTCACTCTCCGAAAGATCCCAAAAGCGCACGTCCTGGATCACCGTGCTGTTATCCCGCTGCTGCTCAGGCCGATTAATATACCAATAGACTCCCAGCAATAAGGCCAGGCACAAAGCCAATCCGATCAACTGAACTCGCTTCGTCATAGGTTGCGCCTCCTCTTCCAGACAATGAACCCTGTTAGGAATACCAACACCGGAAGTACTACGCCGAAAGCACCTGCCAAGATCAACTGCTGCATGTAGTTCATGGACAAGACAGTGTTCTTAAACGGTTTGGGACGGAACGTGATCTTTTCCTGCGCTTCATTGAGCCAGTTGATACTGTTGATGATAAAGTCACTGTTTGCTCCGCGGCTGAATTGGTCGAAGTTTTCATCCAACAATTTTGACGTGGAGATTACAACCATTTTCGCCGGATTGGGGCCGTAATCTTCTCCGTCAACAACTGCCACGGCAACATTAAACGGCCCGCGCGGGTCATTCTCCTCCAAGTCTATAGTCTCGGCCTCGAAACTCTTGGACCATGAATATTCGCTGGAAACCAGCAGCGGTTCAATTTTAAGGGTTGCCCGGCGCGCCTGAAGCACGGTGATGGGCAGCGATCCCGGCAGGATCACATAGTTGTTGGCACGCACCATCGGATCTGTAAGCACATGAGTCTGGTACTTCGGCATCAAGTAGAGAGGGTTGCCGGTCAATATTGAAGCTGCACTTCCTTCAACCACTATCTGTTTTTCAACTTGAAGCCCATAGCTGGCAAGCAGCCCCTCCAGGTAAGGGCGCTCGGTCCGGGCATAACCTATGAGCAGCACAACCCGCCCGCCGTTTTTCAGATAGTCCCGCAGTTTTTGATCTTCATCTTCGGTCAGATCCTTTGCCGGCGAGAGCATAACAATCACCGCCGCATCCTCGGGGACAGCGTCCACTGTCAGCAGATCCAACTCTTCTACTCGGTAGTTTTCCTTCTTCACCAAGTCGGCGAAGTACTGTGGGAAATCCAATTCATTATGGCCTACCAGACGATACAGCACCGGCGCCTGATCGGTTGTAACGAACAAGATTGCACTGGTGATCTGCTGTTCAATGGCGATTGATTGGGGTATCTCTATATTGTAATAGAAAGTGTAGACGTAAAAATCCTTGGGCTGGATCACCCAGAATTTCTCGCCGCTTGCTATGACCAGGCTGCCTAACTCCGGTTCGGTATCACCTCTATATTTTTCTACAAACTGCGGATTTATCAGTGGATCAACATATTCAAACTTAACTCGGCCCGAACCCTTGGTGTATTGGTTGATCACTTCCGCGACAGCCTTGTTATCCTGTCCCGTACGGTATAAGGCATAAATGGTCACATCCTTGTCCAGCTGCTTTAAAATCTGCACCGACTGGGGTGACAGGGAAAACATCTTGTTGGCAGTAAGGTCAACCCTCAAGTCAAAAGAGCTCACAACCAAGTTCAGCACAACAAGAATGGCAACCACCATAGCAATAGTCAATGCCGCACTGCCGCCGTATCTTACTTTGGCATCCCCCAGCACTGGTTTTATCCTAAACCGCAACCGGCTTTTGTTCATCACAATCCCCTCCTCTAAATCCCTATGGCGAACCTAGCTCCAACGCCGTTTTTCCAAAATCTGCACAGTCAAGAACAACACCAATCCCGTGAAACTGAGATAATATACGATGGAGCTTAACGCCAGCACTCCCATCTGGAAACTGAGAAAATGATAAAACATTGAAAACCAACCAAAAATGTGGTAAACAAAACCTTGATACAGCTCCGGCTTAAGCCAGAAGACCAGCCCCACAACACCCAGGCCGATCACAGCCACGGCAAGTCCAAGGGCAGGGCTGCGGGTCATCCGGTAAACCCAAAAGGCAACCCCCAAGGCCAAAAGCGCTGCGAACACTGCATTGGGGTTGGTTTCCACAGGATAAATTGATCTAAAAGAATCAATAAACATGATTGCCAACAAAGCACCAAAGGTTCCAATAGCCGCACTAATCAGGTTGTCTGTGATTGAAGATATCAATACGCCAATGGCGATGGAGACACAGCCTAATAGGAAAAAGCCAATCATGCCGCCGACAATTTCCCAGACAGCCAAGTTGCCAAAGAAGCTCATGGATACTGGGTACAGACTCGTCAGCAAAAGCGTAATGGCAAAGACCGTAACAGCAGCGAAATACTTGCCCAGCACGATATCGGTAAAGGAAACGGGAGAGGTATACAACAGGCGATCCGTCTTCAGGGACACTTCATCAGTCATCAGGCGCATCGTGAGAATCGGCACGACCAAAATAAAGATGAAAAGGATGCTGCCCAATGTATTGTTGTAATCAGCACTGTTAGTTAAAACATTCCCGGTTATATAAAAGATGCTGGTAATCAGCAAAAAAACACTCATGAAAACATAACCGGAAAATGTACGGAAATACCCAGAAAGGTCCTTAAGATACACTGCTAACATTGTTGCTTCCCTCCTGTGGATCTTGAGTAACTTGCAGGAAAATCTCCTCAAGTGTCAAATCAAACGGCTTCATGGCCAACAGCGGCAGTTCAGCCTTGCTGAAGGCAAAGAAAATATCCGAGCGTGTGTCCCGTTCCGACCTGACCAGCAAGTCAATGGTACCCTCTTCTCGTTCGCCCATCACATCAACCTCGTTGATACCGCCAACACCCTCGAGGATGCCCAAAGCGGCTTGGGCTTGTCCAGGTACGCGGATTACAAGATCCTTGCCTCCGCCGAGCCTTGCCGAAAGATTCTCCGGTGTATCGCTGGCGACAATCCGTCCATGGTTGATGATCACGATTCGCTCACAAATTGCATTGACTTCCGGCAAAATATGGGAGCTGAGAATGACGGTATGGGTTTTCCCCAACTCCGTGATTAAATTACGGATTTCAATGATCTGCTTGGGATCCAAACCAACTGTCGGTTCATCGAGAATCAAAACCTCAGGATTACCTATCATGGCAGCAGCCAACCCTACACGTTGGCGGTACCCTTTTGACAGATTGCGGACCAAGCGCCTGCGGACATCAGCAATCTGGACCCGTTCCATGATTTCGTTGATGTGCCCCTTGCGTTTCTTGGCGGGGACATGTTTGATTCTGCTGACAAAAGTACAGTATTCATCGACGGTCATATCCGGATACAACGGCGGCACTTCCGGCAGGTACCCGATTCTGCGCCTGACCTCATGCCCTTGTTCCACAACATCAAGCCCATCGACAGTGACTTTTCCCTCCGTCATGGGAATGTATCCGGCAATGATGTTCATGACCGTACTCTTGCCTGCTCCATTTGGACCGAGTAAACCCAAGACCTCCCCTTTATCCACCGTGAAGCTTACTCGGTCCACAGCCAAATGCTTTCCATAGCGTTTTGAGACATCAATGACTTCAATCATACCCGGCTCTCCTTTCAGCTTTTAAGCTCATTGTAACAATTCTGGTAAGGTTCTGCAATTACCCACTTACTCCCAGCGCCAAAACCGAATTGTCAGAATAAGTGATATGATCAGCCACCCGCCAAGCACCAGTAAATCCGTGGCAAGGCCAAATGCGTACGGCATACCGATCAGCACCGAGCGGAGGAGATCGCCCAAATACGTCAACGGGATCGCCTTCACTACCGGGGCTAGAAATGGCGGCAGGAATTCCAGTTGGAAGAAGATCCCTGACAGAAACATCATGGGAAACTGCACAACTTGAATGATGCCATTACCGCTTTCCTCGGTCTTGGCGAAAGTGACCAGCATATAGCCAATGCTGACAAAGACAAAGGCGCCAAAGAGCACCGTTGCCAAAACCTGCCACCAGCTGCCTACGATTTGAACATCAAAGACAAAGTGGCCAATCAAAATGATCAGCGAAGTCTGGATGGCAGCCATCAGCAGCCTAATCACAATCTCACTGAATACAATCTGGACCCGGGGCAGCGGTGTTGCCCCGAGGGACTTAAGGACTTTTCTTTCCCTAAGGTAAACCAGGCGTAATGAGCCAAACAACCCCAGCTGCATCAAAGCCATGGCCAGAATACCCGGAAGAAGGTAGTCAATATCGCTCAAAGCTTCCGACTGGACAGGCCGGGCATCAATAGCGAAGATGCGCGGCCGGTTTTGGATCCCCCGTTCCACATGATTGAATATTTCGCCCAGCATAAAAAGGGGCACTTTGTTTGCCTGACTGGAAGCATCATAATAGACAGGGACAATAACTTCACTTGGCTGATCCCCGCTTGAGAACTGCGGCCCAAGCTGAACCTGTGGTAAGGCCAGCACCGCGTTGCGCCTTCGCCCGGCCAAAGCTTCCAGTTCAGCATCCAGAGAACCCTGGTATATAGTGAAAACCTCAGACTGCTTCAAGCTTGCTATAAATGTCTCGGCAAAGATACCCTGTTCTTCGACCACTATCCCTAAGTCGAAATTTACGTTACCTGCCCCTCCAGAGAAAATCATGCCGAACAAGAAGATAAATAGAATCGGAAACAAAATGAACCAAAAGATGGCCATCCGATCCCGGGCTAGATCCTTTAGGGTAGCAACAACCAGATTGATAAAGATCTTCATGGCCTGATGCTCCTTCCCGTCAGCTTCAAAAACACATCCTCCAGGCTTGCCTGACGGATCGCCAAACCGGCCACCGTCAACTGCTGCTCTTTTTCAAGCTGGATCAGTTCCCGAAGTGTAGCTTCCACCTCGGTTGAATATAAAGTAATCTGGCTGTCGACCTTTTGGACTCTGGTTACTCCGGGCAACTGCTGTAGAATTGTCTCGTCATCGCTTTCCACTGCAGATAATTCGATGGCTTTTTCCTGAAAATGATCGCCGATCAGCTGTTGAGGTGTGCCCAAAACAATTATGCTGCCGTGATCGATGATGGCAACCCTGTCACACAGATGCTGTGCTTCCTCCATGTAGTGGGTTGTAAGGAAGATGGTCTTCCCCATCTGCTGCAGCTCTTGAATTATCTCCCACAAATTGTGCCTGGCTTGAGGATCAAGTCCGGTGGTGGGTTCATCAAGAAACAAAATCTGGCTGTTGCTGATCATCGCCATCCCCACAACCAACCGCTGCCGCTGCCCTCCGGAAAGCTTGTAGGTCAATACCCTGCGCAGTTCCCTGAGGCCTACCCATTCCAGAACCTGTTCCACCGGGAAGGGATCTGGATAAAAACTGGCATTAAGCTTCAGTGCTTCTTCCACCGTCAAGCGGGGGAACAGAGCCGGCATCTGCAGCTGTACCCCTATGCTGCTCTTAAGCTGCCTTCCCTCCGTGGTGGGGTTAAAGCCCAACACTTTTATCTCTCCGGCATCGGCAACCCTTAACCCCACCAGAATTTCCACGGTTGTGGTTTTTCCGGCACCATTTGGCCCTAACATGCCGAAAATTTCGCCTGCTTCCACAGTAAAGGAAATGTTATTTACAGCAGTCAAATTCCCATATCGCTTGGTTAGCCCCCGCACTGTGATACTGGCCACAATCTCACTCCCTCTCATTCAGGACACCTGCCTATTGTCTTGTTAAGACAGTGTTAGCAATTGTCAAATTTGGCTTCAAAAAGCATTGCCTGCGTTTTTTATGCTACAATTGATTACAGAGCCAGAAGTCCTGCTAATAAAAGGTCTTGGCGCATACCCTTTAAGCTTTGACAGTAAAACGAGGTGAAGACAGGTGTACAAACTAGTCTTGGAATATGCCAAAGATCTGGCGTATGCCGCTGGCAAGATTCTACGAGAACAGCTTAAATCTGGTTTTTCCATTGAGTACAAAGGTCAAATTGACCTGATCACCGATGCGGACAAAGCTTCTGAAGAGCTGTTAACAAGGGCAATTACCCGGGCATACCCAGAGCATGCAATTTTAACAGAAGAAGGGGGCAAGCTTGGCAATCCAGGCAGCGACTATTTGTGGGTAATTGATCCTTTGGACGGGACCACAAATTTCGCCCACCGCCTGCCCTATTTTTCAGTATCAATCGCTCTGCTTGAGAAATCAGCCCCAGTGGCTGCTGTAGTATATGCTCCAAGTGCCGATGAGATGTTTAGTGCTGCAGCCGGATCCGGAGCGTGGCTCAATGACCATCCCATCAAAGTTTCCAAAACCTCTGATCTTAAGGCAAGCCTGCTGTGCACCGGCTTTCCCTATGATCTGCAGCTTGAACCCAACAATCTCGCCAACTATGCCAAACTGGTAATGCAAACCCAAGGGGTCCTGCGCCTAGGCTCTGCTGCTTTAGATCTATGCTATGTTGCCTGCGGCCGCCTGGATGGGTTTTGGGAGTTCCACCTCAATCCTTGGGATATGGCAGCCGGGGCGTTAATCGCCAGAGAAGCAGGTGCTGCCGTATCAGGGATCACCAAGCCGGAATTCGACCTGTCCCGCGGTGAGATCATTGCCACCAACGGGCTGATCCACAAGGCACTGCTTGATCAACTGCGGGGCTAGATCACCTTCCAAGCCTCGCCTTAATACCTTCCGCGGCCTGCCTTGTGTCATCGGCTGTCTTAAGATTTAAATAGACGGATCGGCTCTCGGCAATCAAATGAATGAACGGAGGCAGCTGGCGGTTGACGAAGAGCATAACGCTTTCCCCTTCAGCAGTGCGGAAATACCCACGCAGATGGGGGCCAATTGTTGCCCCGCTAGTACGCCTGGTAAGGCGCGGCAGCTCCTCCACCAACTCTGCGGATTCGATCTGGTCCCATGCGTATGTCCCGCCATACAGCCCGTGGATCGCAACACCTTGATCATCGATTGTCACTTTGGTTGGCTGCATGAAATAGACAGCCATCACTATGACTACAACAAGTGATACAATCACTACAGCAACGGAGCCACGCTGATGGCTTCGGGAAGCCCTCCTGCCTTTGGCCATAGACAGGCCACTGCCATATCTTTGAGACCTAACGATGATATAAATCGTTGAAACACCAAAGACGATGAGCCCGGGGATCAGCCCCTTTTCGGCGCTGACGCCGAAGGCGGCAAGCAGCGACAGCACCAAGCACAGCCCGCCGTTGACATAACCCCAGAACCCTACCAACCTGGCAACACTTTCGATATCCACTTTGGCTTTTTCTTCTTTGGGCAAGGTGTTATATCCTGCAATCAAAAAATACCACTTAAACACATGTACCGCTATGCCCATAAAGATAAATGTAATCCCAACAAGGAGCCAGACCAGCATTCAAATCGCCTCTTAAGATTATTGTATGCGCCTGCAGCACGCAGGCGTTTTGGCAGGTGAAACTTGTGTTTATGACGAATAATGAAGTACAAATCCGCATCAGCTAACGGCTGGGGAGTTGATTATAATTGAAACAGATCAAAATGATCTCATGGAATGTAAACGGGTTGAGGGCATGCTTGCGCCACGGTTTCATGGACTTCTTCAATGATATTAACAGCGATTTCGTTTGCCTTCAGGAAACCCGGCTGCAGCCAGGCCAAATCGAACTTGATCTCCCCGGGTATGAACAGTATTGGAATTATCCGCTACAAAAAAAGGGCTACTCGGGCACAGCGATCTTTACAAAGCATACCCCCATGTCCATAATCAATGGCATTGGCCATGAAGAACATGATCAAGAAGGCCGCACCATCACCCTCGAGTACGAACAGTTTTACTTGGTGACCGTATACACCCCGAACTCGCAGCGAGGCCTGGCCCGCCTTGAGTACCGGATGAAGTGGGAAGACGATTTCCGCAGCTACCTGCTGAAACTGGAGCAGGAGAAACCTGTAATCATGTGTGGGGACCTCAATGTTGCCCACAAGGAAATCGATTTGAAAAACCCCGAAACCAACCGCAGATCCGCAGGCTTTACAGATGAGGAACGAGCCAAGTTTACTGTGCTGTTGGAGTCCGGTTTTATTGATACATTCCGCCATTTCTACCCAGACAGAACCGATGCGTACACCTGGTGGTCGAATTTCTTCAATGCCCGGGAGCGAAATATCGGGTGGAGGATTGATTATTTCCTGGTGTCAGACGACCTGCAAGACCAGCTGATCGGTGCCAAAATCCACGATCAAGTATTCGGCAGCGATCACTGCCCCGTTGAACTGGAGATCGATCTGTCAATCTCAGCCGGCTGATCACATTCTTTCTCGATAGCGGTAAGTTTGCTCCAGCATCATATCCTTGACCTTCATTAACCTGGTGATATTGCCCCGTTCGTTCTCCTCCAGCTTCATGGTTATATAGTGGATCGTTTCTGTCAGCTGTGGAATCAAAACATGCTCCAAGGCATTGACCCGTCTGCGGGTCTTTTCAATTTCCTCAGCCAAAAGCTGGGCGGTCTTTTCGCTTTCCGCAAGCTCCAGCATTAAAGGCAGGGCCGACGCCAGAATCTGCATCGAAGCGTCCAAATCGCCTGAAGTAGTGGCAAAGCCGTAGGGAAAGATATCCCAGCCTAAGGCAGAATCCGCATCATCAGTTTGCGCGACTGCTGTTGCATAGCTGAACCGTGGTACAGTGACACTCATTAGATTGGCTGTTTCCACACTAAGTTCCACTGTTTGCTTGGGAAACATCAGCGCTTCCTCCACAACAGGGACAGACATGACCGCCCTGGCAACGAGAAAGCTTTGATGGGCCTTTGTGAGAAGCTCTTCCACCTGCTCCCGCAGCTCTTTATTCCTCCTCACCACATCCAGAAAAATCTTCATCAATTCATCACGTTTATCCTTCAGCAGTTTGTGCCCCCTCCGGGCCACGGCAAGCCTTTTCTTTAGCTTTGTCATCTCCATCCTGGTGGGGTTGACATTCAGGATATTGTCCATCTAGCTCTCTCCTCTTTCCGGGAGATACCTGGTAAGGTACTTGTCAATGTATTCATCACGAATCCGTTTCAGCTCACTCCGCGGCAGAATCGACAGCAGTTCCCATCCCAACTCCAGCGTCTGCTCGATTGTCCGGTTTTCGTTGAAACCTTGAGAAACGTATTTGGCTTCAAATTGATCGGCAAACTCAGCATAAAGCTTGTCGGTTTCGGTCAGTGCCGCCTCGCCGAGGATAACAGCCAATTCCTTGGCCTCCTTGCCGGTGGCATAGGCAGCAAACAGCTGGTTCATGATATCCGAATGGTCCTCCCGGGTCTTACCAGCTCCAATTCCTTTATCCTTAAGCCGGGAGAGAGACGGTAAAACGTCGATAGGAGGTTCGATCCCCTTGCGGTTCAGCTCTCGGCTTAAGATGATCTGCCCTTCCGTAATATACCCTGTCAAGTCTGGGATTGGGTGGGTTTTGTCATCCTCCGGCATGGTAAGAATCGGGATCAGCGTGATACTGCCATTGCTGTCCTTTTTACGGCCGGCCCGCTCATAAATTGTGGCTAGGTCAGTGTAAAGGTAGCCGGGATAACCTCTGCGCCCTGGCACTTCTTTCCGGGCGGCTGACACTTCCCGCAGTGCCTCTGCATAATTCGTGATATCGGTTAAAATAACCAGCACGTGCATGTCTTTTTCGAAAGCAAGGTATTCCGCGGCAGTCATAGCCATCCGGGGAGTGGAAATCCGCTCAATCGCCGGATCATTTGCCAAATTGATGAACACAACAGTGCGGTCAATGGCACCGGTGCGGATAAAATCGGAGATGAAGCAGTCGGCTTCTTCAAAAGTAATCCCAATAGCAGCAAAGACTACTGCAAACCTGCTTGCATCGTCCAGTACCTTGGCCTGCCTGGCAATTTGGGCTGCCAGCTGAGCGTGGGGCAATCCTGATCCGGAGAAAATTGGCAGTTTCTGCCCTCTAACCAGGGTGTTCAAACCATCGATAGCTGAAACTCCGGTTTGAATAAACTCCGACGGATAATCCCTGGCCGCCGGGTTCATGGGAATCCCGTTAATGTCCATCCTGGCCTCCGGGATAATCTCGGGGCCGCCGTCGGCGGGCCTTCCCAGGCCTGAAAACACCCTCCCCAGCATATCCAGGGATACGGGAAGCTCAATACCTTTACCCAAAAAACGGACCTTGCTTTCTGCAACGTTAATTCCTGCCGAACTCTCAAACAACTGCACGAGGGCATTGTCTTCATCTATCTCAAGCACCTTACACAAGCGGACATCGCCATTCGGCAGTTCAATCTCGCCCAACTCTTCGTATTTGACATGCTCCACCTGCTTGACAAGCATTAAGGGCCCTGCCACTTCCGTAATGGTTTTATATTCCTTCAGCATCCGAACCTACCTCCTTTGCCACCAGTGCATCAATCTGGGCATTCAACTCGGCCTCAATTCCGCTCAGGGCGGCATTCACTTGATCCTCCGGGACATATTTAGCTCTGCCGATCCTTTCCCGTACCGGAAGTGCAAAGAGGCTGTCGAGGGAGACCCCTGCTTTGACAGCATCGCACGCCTTGTAATAAAAGGCCAGGATCAATTTCAGCATCAGGTACTGCTTGTTCAATGATGTATAAGTATCCACCTCATGGAAAGCGTTTTGATGGAGGTAGTCTTCACGGATGGATTTGGCCGCTTCCAGGGTAACCCGTTCCAATGCCGACAGCGAGTCAATTCCCACCAATCTTACGATTTCCTCAAGCTCCGCTTCTTCCTGCAGAATCCTCAAGGTGTCAGCCCTCAATTTGGTCCAATCCCTGGAAATATTGGCATTGGTCCATTCTTCCAACTGATCGACATAGAGCGAATAGCTCCGCAGCCAGTTGATTGCCGGGAAATGACGCCGGTAAGCAAGGCTCGCATCAAGACCCCAGAATACCTTTACAATCCTTAACGTAGCCTGGGTCACCGGTTCAGACAAGTCGCCGCCTGGAGGTGATACTGCCCCAATTGCCGAAAGCGTCCCCTCCCTGCCTTCTGAACCGATGCTGATTACTCGGCCCGCCCTTTCATAGAACTGAGCCAGGCGGGAACTCAAATATGCCGGATACCCTTCTTCACCGGGCATCTCCTCAAGCCTTCCGGACATCTCCCGCAGAGCTTCAGCCCAGCGGGAAGTGGAATCGGCCATCAAGGCCACACTGTAGCCCATATCCCGGAAATACTCAGCAATGGTGATACCGGTATAGATGGAAGCTTCCCGGGCAGCCACAGGCATGTCTGAGGTATTCGCGATCAAAACTGTACGCTTCATTAACGATTCACCGGTGCGGGGATCCTTCAGTTCCGGAAACTCCATCAATACATCGGTCATCTCATTACCCCGCTCACCACAGCCAATGTAGACTACGATGTCAGCATCAGCCCATTTAGCCAATTGGTGCTGGACCACTGTCTTGCCGCTGCCGAACGGCCCCGGTACGGCAGCCACTCCGCCTTTGGCAATGGGAAACAGAGTGTCGATCACCCTTTGCCCGGTGACCATGGGCTCAACCGGCGGCAGTTTTTCTTTATATGGGCGGCCAATCCTCACCGGCCATTTCTGCATCATCGTCAGCTCTACAAGATCGCCGCCCGCGGTTTGCAGCTTGGCTACAGCTTCTTCAACAGTAAACTCTCCCGGGTTGATCTCGGTTATCGTGCCTTCCAATCCATGGGGCACCATGATCCGGTGTTCCACAACTTCCGTTTCCTGCACCTTGCCGATGATATCTCCAGCCGTTACCTGAGCGCCTTCCTCAACCGAGGGTTCAAAGCGCCAGCGTTTAGCCCGATCCACTGCGGGGACATCGATTCCTCTGGTAATATTGCTTCCAACCATTTCCCGAATGACTTCCAAGGGGCGTTGGATTCCGTCAAAAATTGTGCCGATCAGGCCAGGCCCTAGTTCCACGCTCAATGGCGCCCCTGTTCCGTAAACAGGTTCGCCCGGCCCCAAGCCTGCCGTCTCTTCGTAGACTTGGATTGACGCCCGGTCATCGCGCATCTCCAGTACTTCGCCGATCAAACGCCGATCGCTGACCCGGACCACGTCAAACATGCTCACATCCTGCATGCCTTCAGCAACAACCAAAGGGCCTGCAACTTTAACTATCCTTCCATGACTCATAATGCCTTACCTTCTTTCGCCCTCATATTGCAGCTTATGCCACTTAAGCATCTCTAAACAAGATGTCTGCGCCTATAGCCCGTTCCACGGATTTTTGCACATTGCGCATACCGATGCCCAATGAGCCTTGATTGCTGGGAATCAAGATGATCGCCGGCATCAGCCTGTCTTTGTACCGATCAATAACATCCGCCAGATCCTTGGCAATCTGTTCTGTAATATAGACCACAGCATAATCCTCCCGGGCTAACTGCTCCAAGATTGCTCCCGCTTGCTCTGAACCTTCAGCCGGGAAAACGGACATACCAATCGCTTTAAACCCCAGGATGCTGTCTTGGTCACCAATGACACCAATTTTATACATAGGTTTCCCTCAGCCTTTCCCTGATGGCATATTGTGCCAAACCATTGATCTTGCCCACCATGATAATCCTGACATTTTTGATTTCCAGTTCCTTGGCCAAATAATAGGCAACCAACGGCTCGATGCCGAAGATCGCATATTTCACTGTCTTCAGCACATCCACCAGATAGTTGTCACAGAGCTTTTCAAACCCAGCCAAGCTGCCTGACAGCTTCAAAGCATTGATGCTTTCAGTCAGCAGCCGATAGTATTCTGTATCGACACAGGCGCTGGCAATCTGGTCATACCCGAGTTCAAATAGCTTGTGGTAAAACTCTTTGTCAAAACTGCCGCCCTCGATCAACAGGGATTCCAGGAACCCCCGCGGCTTTTTGATCAGCTTCGCCCGCAGCAGCATTTTTAAGTTGGTAAGATCCACCAAGGCATTGACCAGTTTGGAGACAAACTCACTGCCGAGCCCGTCACTGAGCATCAGCATATGGCCGTAATGCGCTTTGTCAAGGATCAGGTCGATCACCTGTGGATCCTGCATCTTAGTAAAGGCTTCAATGCTTTCAGCTGCCGACTCCGCCATAGGGGCTGGAAGCCCCGAAAAGTTCCGCTCCCTAAGCAGATCCATAAGCTGTTTGCCGGGGACCAGGCTTGGGCTGAGCAAGTACGCGTCTTCAACCGCCTGATCGGAAAACTCAGCCTTAAGGCACACCTTTAGGTTATGATAGTCGTTCTTGATGATCAAAAAATCAAACTCACGGGTGTCAGGGACAGTCTCCATCAAGAGCCGGTATACCTTTTCCTGTTCCTCGCTCAACAGCCGTTCATAGTCACCGACACTGTAGCCTTCGCCTGCGTAACCGTAGCCGGCATCGTGAAGCACCTTTAGGGCTTCTTCCGGTGTGCCGGCTTCAATCATTCGTTCCAGCATGGCAGGGCTGAGCATCTTCTGTTCGATGACGCGGATGCGAGAAATCGTATACACGTACCTGGTGTCGGTTGATTCTTTCATTCCTTTTCCCTCATTTACGTTTTACGAGAATAACAAACCTGCAACTTCCATAGCCAGATGATCGTAGTTCTGCCTGAGCACTGCTTCAAATGAATGATTAACTGAAATCTTCCCGGCTCTGAGAATAAACCCGCCTTTGATTGGAGCCGGGTTTTGCGCCAAAACCATCGCCCCCGGCAGGTTTTGGGCTTTTACCTTCGCGTTCACCTGAGCAAGAAAACCAGCGGGAAGCCTTTGCTGATCGCGGCTGGCCAGGACAATCTCTTCTGTTCCGGCGGTAGCTGCCGCGGCAATCAACTCTGAGAGAATGGCAAAATACTGGTCATCAGGCAGAGAACACAGGCGATCCAGTGCTTGAGCGAATGCTTGCCCAATCAGTTCCTGCTTGACTTTAAGCCTTTCCTTGCGGGCATTGAGCTCAGCCACGGAAAGCAGCCGTTCGCTCAGCTCCCGGGCTCTGCTTTCAGCATCAGCGATTATTTTGTCGCACTGAGCTTCTGCCCGCTGGCGGGCTTGATCAATGATCGACTGGGCTTCCTCCTGGGCCTGCTTGATCGTTCTGTCAGCCTGCAGTTGCGCATCTTCCACTATTTTGTTAGTCAGCTGCTCCAATCCAGCCATGTTCAGGACACATCCTTATTCCATATTACGCTTTACCGATGATTTGGAACGAAACGATCAAGGCGAGAATGGCGAACATCTCAACCATCAAGGCGAGAATGACTCCCTGAATCATGCCGCCTCCCTGTTTGGCCACCATGTTGATCCCAGAAATGGACACTCGACCCTGCCAGAGCGCGGAAACATAGCCCACAATCCCCATTGGCAGGCCGGCCAGGAACAGGATTAGGCCTGACCCGAAATCCAAGGCTTCGCCGACGACGATTTTACCTACAATCAGAAACGCGATGACAAACCCATAAATCGCCTGTGTACTGGGCAAAGCCTCCAAGACCATGACCGAGACAAACTTGGTGGGATCCTCACTTAGTACCCCGGCAGCCGATTGCCCTGCAGCTCCCACTGCCTTCGATGACCCGATACCGGGAATGATGAACGCAAACGCTGCTCCAATCACTGCCAAAACTGTACCGACCAATTGTTCCGAGAAGAATTCCATAAATACAACCTCCTAATCCTTTAGATTTACATACCTGGTTTTGTATTTCAAAGGTTGGAAGGGTTTGCCTCCACCTTGATAAAACTTGCCGAAAAACTCAATGTACTGCAATCGGATGGAGTGGACAAATGAGCCCAGTGCGTTGATTCCGAAGTTGATGCTGTGGCCGATGATGAAGATTACGCAGAACACCAGTATCTTAATGATACTGTTCAGGCCGCCGAGTGCTGCAATCTCATTGACAATGCTCCCTATTACAGATGTTGCCAATCCCAGCGCCAGCAGTCGGGAGTAGGACAGGACATCACTCAGAAACCCAATCAGATCATACAGGCTCCCAATACCAGAGAGCAGTTTGCCAATGATCCCTTTGCTGGCCCTTCCTTGAGTGAGGATTAAAACCACGGCACCTATGAGCAGCATTTTCTTACCCACATCTGTGTATACACTGGGATCCGCGAGATTAAGGGCCGGGACCCAGGGAAGCAGGATCAGGATGAACCCGGTGAACAAGACATACCAGGCCACCACATCCCACAACACATCGATATATTTACCCCGCCTGATGTGGTTGACACCACGCATGGCAATGCCCACGAACATATGAACCACACCAAACAGAAGCGACCAGGTCAGCAGCGTGTTAGTGTCTTTTACTGGGTTGAGCCAAAGAGGCCTTTCAGCAAAATATGCGAGCCCGAACCAACTGCCGAACATCAATCCCCAGAACATGGTCGATATCCCGCAGTACAGGATCAGTTTCGCATACTTCTTCTGATTATCGTCCAAAGACAGTCTTTTCATGGCGAACAAGGCACCGAGGGCCATAATTAGGCCGTAGCCCCCGTCCCCCAGCATAAGGCCAAAAAAGCCGATGAAAAACGGAGCCATGACTACATTGGGGTCGAATTCACGGCAGTTGGGCAGCCCGTACATGGCGGTGATGCCCTCGACACTGGCGCCGAGGCTGTTGTTTTCCAGAAGTACCGGGAACTCTTCGCCATCAGTAGGCTCCCGAGTTTCGACAATGCAGGTAAACTCCTGGGTAAGCTTCCGTTCGACGTCATCGCTTAATACTTTAGGTACCCATCCATCAATGAGAAAGACGCTCTCAGATGCGGCAAGGTTGGTCAAAATCAGCGACTTTTCCCTTTGCCCACCCAGATAATCATAATACAGCTCCAGCTTCGTTTTGTTTGCAGAATATGCTGCTATCTGGGCCTCTTTTTCTTGATACGCTTTGTCAAGTGCGGCAACCTCTTGATTGGCCCGTAGGATGTTTCCAGCTGCAGTGCCGGTTAACTCACCAAAGGAAACTGGTGCGAAACCATGTTTTCGCAGCAGTGCTTCGGCCTCGGCCAGATACTGATTGTGGCAGATCAACATAACATAATGCTGATACCTGTCAGACGAAACCTGCACCAGATGGCTTGCAGGAACGTGTTCAGCCATCTCTTCATTAATACGGGGCATGTTGGCTATCAGCGGCAGGACACCAAGAGTAACCTTGGCATACCTGGTACCCTTAAAATCCAGGCGAACATCAAGCTGTTGCCAAGGTTCCAGGGTGGATATCAGTTTCAAGATCTTGTTCTTCTGATTCTGCAGCTCCTGCTGCTCACGTCCCAGGCGAAGGATCTCCGTTACCATATGCCGGTATTGCGGCCGTTCCTGGGCCATCCCGCTGAATTCATCCTCACTGACAGTCCTTTTTGGAAAAAACATGGGTTTCTTATCCCCATTATATCTAGCCAACCGATCCAAAGCCTGTTTGGCCTGTTCAATCTCAATGTCCAACTCTTCAACCACACTCGCGCTGTCCTCTTTAGTAACAAGATGAGACCATTTGGTCAAAACATCGGATGAAGCGAGATCAAGATCATTGACTTGAACCACGCCCATGGCCATTAATCGCTCAAGGAGCCTGCCCTTTTCCGCATTGAGGCCGACAAGCGTCAGCTTGTGCATCTCAACTACTGCCATCGCGATCCACAACCTTTCCCATGATCAGTTGAACCGCCTGCTCCAACTGCTGCGATGCCTGCGCCTTTGTCTGTTCGGTTTCCTGGTCAACCTGCTTGTTAAGCTGTTCTACGGCTTGCTGGGCGTTTTTCCTAGCTGTGTCAACGATCAGCTGCGCTTTGGCATCAGCCTCGGCAATCAGTCTTTGTTCCAAATCCCGTGCCTCGCTGTATGCCTCGGATATTATCTCCCGCGCTTCATCCTCCGACCGCTTCTTAATCGCTTCAGCCTGTTCTTCTGCTTTCATCACAGAATCAATGATCTCTTTGGACACGCAACTACCTCCATTTCTTCGGTGCTTTGGATCCAACGGCCAGATCGAGGTGGCTGTTCAAGCTATGTCTATACAATCAATATTTTACCATACAGAATACGAATTTACCATAAAAAATGAGGCAAACCTGTGGAAAACCCTGTTCCAACAGTTAACCAACGAAGAAGGCAATCCTGCCTATTAAAGCTTTTCCAGTAGTGTTTTTCTCTTGACATGAATTTACAATTAGGCATTTTTGTCGATTATCCTTCCTGATAACCGGTATATCTACCCATTTCTGCCTGTCAATGTTCTTTGAAAATGTCACCTAAAAGGCATTAGTTGGGGGTGCGGACATTTTCGCTTTTACTTGACAGGCCGTGGCAAATATTTTTCTGCAAAATCGAGTAAGTAGCCGCTAGGTGATCAGCCTAGCGGCTTTCCTCTCACAGAACGGTGCGTACG
>JAAYNP010000010.1 GCA_012520795.1 Bacillota bacterium | reverse complement strand
GTCATATTTGCAAGATCCTCATCAGTAAAGCCTAGATCATCTCGGAGGTTAAACCTCAATTCGTTCCATCCGTTGTCAAAGTCTGAACGTGGTACTGTGATTCTGACACCTTCTTTTTCATGCCCGTAGCCCCATTGGAATGCTGTATCTTTATTCAGCCGTTCAACATCTTCTACATAGATCCATACAGCGAAGTGATCGTAATCTGTCCAATCGGTCTCCCAAACGCTTTCTTTGCGATCCATACGAATTCTAAAATCAGACGGGGTTCCAGTAATTGTGTATTTGATGCTTGTAGTTCCTGTCTTAATATACTTGGGATCGCTGTTGAATGCGAACTCGCCCTTCTCCGCTGAAAAGGCCTGCGAATCTGAACTATCAATAGGGAATGTATAGACTTTGAGCGGATCATCTTCAGTCACTATTTGAGCATTGAAAGCTTCAATCGCTTGCTGGAGTGCAGTAACAGCAGCATCTACATTATCCTGGGTTACATCTTCGTCATCTTTAACAGCTTCGGCATCATCAACAGCAGTTTCTAAGTCATGATGGGCATGGACAGGGGCTTGCCCTTTATAAATGCCTTTCTCTGTGTCTGTCAGTAATGACTCAGCCTGTGCAATTTTTTGATCCAGATCGGCAAAATCAATTTCTGGTCCTACCGGTGTTTCGCCTTTGGTGATGGTGATCTCAATCGAATCAGACAGCTTTCCTGAAGTAACAGTGATAGTAACTGTGCCTTCAGCATCCTCATTGGCAGTGAAAACAGCACTGGCTCCGTCTGCTGCGAGTTCGCCAAGATCCTCAGGATCGGCTGCCCATTGCGGTTCTGGCACTTCCATTTCCTTGTTTTTTTTGTCAAATCCCTTGACCTCGAGATTCACCGACCTGCCCTGCTCGATCGTTTCTACATCAGCAGAGATTACGATCTTGTTGAGTGTTGGTTTGAGAAACGAAAGACAACCGGACAACGTCAGTGCAAGGACAAGAATGACAATAAACACTACATTTTTTCTTGACACAAGAATCCCTCCTGTAAAATATTAACCTTGCGGTTGGCTTACCAAATGTACCTCCTGTTTGCTATAAACAATGATTATTGGTAGAAATTGGATAACATGGTCTCAAAGATCAGAATTCTCCATTTACTCCCAAATCCCTTTTTCAGGAACGGGCTATGATAATGCCCAGACAGAAACGCACCCATCACCGAAGCAATGGGTGCTTGATTCAACATCAGCATGCTAGATCATTGTGTGTCTTAGGGCAAATACTCGACTGTAATACTGTCTAAAATAATCCAGCCCTCTCCAGCCTCAACTCTCAACTGGAGGAAAGAGTTTTCGGTGCCAACTGCTGGATCAACAACATCAATCACAATAGTATTGCCTTCAGGCAGCTCACTCAGCCTTGCGTTAAATGGCCGACAGCCAGGGTTGCCATGCATGGAAGCTGCCCCTGTGGTTGTATTGTTATCAATCATGACAGAGAATTTCTTGTTGGTGTCGCCGCCAACCTCAAGGAATTTGATGGTGATCCTATAAGGCTTGGTCAAATTCAAAGCTCCACCGGCTTCTGTATCTTCTTTAGTTGTTTCTGTAGTCCGATCTGTACCGATTGTAAATCTTGATCCGATCATTTTTAGTTTGCCATCTACTAGTTCATAGTCACCTTCTAAGTTAGCATACAGTGGCTTGCTAGGATCACCAGGCAGAGATTTGTATTCGGCAGTCCAGAATTGATCTACGCTTGTCAGACCTCCAAAATCCTCATTAACGATGATTGATGTGTCATCGGAACATCCAGCAAGACTTAATGCCAGCACCAAAACTGATAACAACAGGGAAATCTTCTTATACATCTGCCAACCTCCCAAAAAATTCTTACCGAAAATAAACTACAACAGTACAAGGCCTGCCCTAGCTATCCTTACTCCAGAATTGCTGGCCTTGTATTGGAAGTCTAATTGAGTCACCTCCTTGTCTCCTTATTAAGAAATTTTTTGTTGAAGAAGTTAAAACCGTTACATAAAAGATAATTCTTTAAAAATGCGTGAATACCTTCTTGTGACAAGGGATACCGGGAGGGTTGATATGCAGCACTTAAACTCATGGTTGGAGATATTGTTGGTATCACGTATTAGACTGCGCAAAAGAAAACACCCATTGATATAAAATCAATGGGTGTCACGATTCTAACTATAATTATTACTCGCCATCTACATACTCAATTTTGATGCTATCAATCCAAATAGCACTTGCGCTTTCTTGCCGGAATTGCAGGAAAGAGGTTGCTGTACCGAGTTCAGCTTCAAAAACAATTGGGCTCTCTGGCAGATCCTTTAGGGCCGATTTCCATATTCTCGAGGGATTCCCATGCATTGACTCACCAGCACTAGATGTATTATTGTCCACAAACACCTGGAATTCTTTGGTATCGGTACCCTCCGTTGCTGTATATTCGATCGTAATTTTGTATTTCTTCGTTAAATCAAGGACGCCACCTGCTTCCTGATCATCGGCTGTGGTTTCATCCTCTTTGTCTCTCGACATGCCGATAGCAAAACGAGCATCACCAAGTTTTAGCTTTCCATCTTGTAGTTCCATCTTTGTTTGTCCGGAAGTCGCTACATACAGTGGCATGGTGGTTCCAGGGAGTGCTTTATAGTCGGCACTGAAAAAATGATCGACGCTTTCGGCGCTAAAATCTTCGAACAAAGGAAATGCTAATGGTTCTCCCGGTTCTTCCGGTTCTTCCGGTTCCTCCGGTCCCTCTTCAGTTACTGTAACAGTAACAGTAGCTTCTAGTTTGTCATAAGCAACAGTAACTGTAGCTTCACCAACTCGTAGACCCGTAACCTTTACTTTTTTGCCGGTTGCAGCACTTAATTCGGCGACTGGGTCTGGCTCTTCGGTTTCATCAGTTGAACCCTCAGCCTCTTCAACATCCTCAATGGTCCACTTAATGTCTGCTGCTTTGACGGTAACCTCTTTGCCTTTCTTATCTTTTAATACAGCTTCCAGTTCAACTTCTGCATCCACGGCAACTTCAACTTCAGCTTTAGGTTTTACCTCTATAGCAGTAGGCCTCTTGAACAATGACAGAAGTGATGAACATCCACTTAAACCTACAGCCATAACCAACACGAGTACAAGCAATAGTCTTCTTTTGTACATCAAGAATCCTCCTTTTTTTATTATTGGCAGATTATTGATTGTAAAACTACCTGCCTCCTTTCAGAAGTTTGGTTGGTGACATCTTAAACTTTTTCCTGAAATTAACTATTCTCCAATAAATGTCCTTTATCCTTCCCTGCACTCGAACATACACAAGGACAATTCATTTTCAGTAAAGCGTGAATTAAGCTACTTCATAGCTCGACCTCTAATTAACTCTATCACTTCTACACCGGGGCAGCTTACTCCTTCCAAATGCGGCAATAAGCAGCAATTTATTCAAAAAAGAAGAAGCTGCCGGAGCGGTTTGCCCCGACAGCCTCTTCTCTTAAGCTTGTGTGCTGCTAGAATACAATATCCGGAACGGATAGATCGGTGACAACGATCTCATCAATGCAAATGACTTGGCCTTCATTGCCTTGATGGACAATCTCAATTCCGGT
>JAAYNP010000114.1 GCA_012520795.1 Bacillota bacterium | reverse complement strand
TCCGTGAATCTATGCCATCAGGATTTGTGTTAAAGTGATATTTCTGACCAGCAACTGGCAGAATGGGGTTGGAAAAAAGACCAAAGTCAACTCCATAGTTAGCGTCCGCTATAATGTGGGCCTCCATATCAGAAAACCCTAGATCTATCGCCCAGAAGAATGTCCCCCATACGTTGCCTTCTTCGTCTTTGGCTCCATAATGGATATCCTTTCCCCACATCCCGGTAGGATCCACATACCTCACCGGGTTATTCTCACAATACACATACCAATTCAACCCATCCCTGGCAGGATCCATTGAGATGAACCTGCCAATGACCGGGTCATAGAACCTAGCTCCATAGTAATACAGCCCGGTTGAGTCCACGGGCTTCCCGGTGAAGCGGTGGTTGTGATCCGGCGCATCCCCAGTCGCCTGAACTACGCTACCGAATGGGTCGTAGATAAAGGTGCCTGAATCATCACCGGTGAGCAGGCGTGTTGAGCCAAGATGATCCCCGTGGTAGTACGTTCTGTACGTTACACCGCCTATCACCTCCTCTCTGGCAATATAGCGGCCTAAGGCTAGAATATATCTTCTCTCCACGGTCGGAGATCCCTGCTGTGTCACCTTCTCATAAGCTGTCTCAGTGCCCAACGGCAGCCTGATGGTGACCTTGCTTCCTTCGGTGGTCCTTATCAGGCGGCCGTAGGCGTCGTATTCATATTTTGCTATCGTATTGCCGCCAATTTTAACCTCCTTTAACCTTCCCGCGCCATCGTAGGAGTAGCTTGTGGTCACTCCGGCTTTCAGCCGGGATACCATCGCCCCCGCCTGATTGTAGCCTAGTGTCTCCGTCTGTGTCCCTTGAGTGATCCCGGTCAACAGCTGCCCGTTGTTTGAATGATAGGTATACCTTACTATTGTCCCGTCAGCCGTATTTCTGAAGATTGTCCTGTTGTCCGATCCGTTGTACCCATAGATGTAGCTGTAGTTTTGACTGGGATTGGCCTGATCATTGTACGTGGCGGTTCTCAGCCTGCTCAACTGGTCATAGGTGAAGCTCTGCGTTATCCCGGCATAGGGATCACTGATGCCAGTGATGTTGATCAGTACATCATATGTGTACCCTTGATGGAAGATTACGGTTCCTGAAGAGTTCTTGGTTTGAAGCTGAGAGAATCGGCTTCTGCTGTCATAGGACATAGAAGTCTTTGCCCCATTGGCAAACAGGATCGATTCCAGCTGTCCACCGGTCTTGTAGTTGAAACTGGCGACAACCTGGTGAGCTCCGGACAGCAGCTGCTCAGACACATTGCTCAATCTGCCGTAGCTGGTGGTGCTGTTTTTACTGTTGATTAAAAGCCTCCTCTCTCTAAGCCACTAGCAACTTAGAGAGAGGCGATTGCACGATTAAAAACCCCGACACTCGACTGGTTAAGGATTGAGCAGCTGTCAGTTCGCGGCGAACTGCAGCTTTCCACAAACACTGTATGCGGCTTTTCGAGCTAGACTCCATTTAGGCTTGTGACGGCCATCAGTACACAGTTAAACAATTAAGCCTTGGAAAAGCCGCTCCACGCACATGTTTGTATCAATAGTAAAGTTTACAGCGTAATGCCCTAAATGACCTCTTTCAACGTTTTTTCAGTATATATGGCATTCAAACAACTGGCTCTCGGTCTAGATCACTATACGGATAGTGACCCTTCTCCTTAAGCAAATCCAGTAAACGATTGCTTCCTTTTTCCATCGCGTATTCCATCTCCGACCGGAAGACTTCGATTACCAGCAACAGCCCATGTTTTCTCCCATTGATAACGAACTCATTACCCTCGCTTTTGAACTCATCGAGCACCAAGCAAAAACCTTCATCGCTGTCGTCCGGAGGAATTTCACAGGTATCTCCAGGATCTAATCTGGTGTCGTATGAGTGGTTTGCAATTCTGGTGAAGATCTTGCGGATCCGGCTTTCTATCCTGTTGAATGGCGAACTTGGACCATCAGTTGTCTCGATTGGGTGTTTGGTAAATGCAATCAACTCATATGTTCCTGTCCGGTTCGGTACCGGCCCGCTCCCATCCGGCTCGATCAATTCCATGGTAACGAAAGCTGTGCCGTATGGTGTGTTTGGGAACCGGTATATGTTCACCGGGCCTCCCATCTCAAACCCGATTATGGCCCACGACACCAGTGCATGCAACTGCCCCAGTAGCTTCTCAAGAGAAGCCTTCTCTGCCTGCAGGAACTTATCAAGGTCGTTATCGGAAGTGTTTTTACCAGACTGGTCTCCTTTGCTTTTGACTAGTTTATCATCACTTATACTGTCGTTGTCAACCACTTTGACTTCCATGTAAGCGCATCCAGTAATCTCATTCTCCTCCATAGCCTTTTTCAGTCTCTCTGAAATAAAAATCGGAAAAAAATGATCCTTTAACCTGAAAAGGTCCATATATTTGACGGTATTTCTCTTTAGGGCATATTTGACCACTGAAATCCAGTTTGTGTTCTCATCAACCGGAAAAACGTCATACACTGAATTCTCCAAATCGATGGCATCGACGTGGTTGAAAATGTTCACCACATACGCATCTGTTACCTGAGAACCGTCTTTGCTGACTGCCCTAATAGGCAAGAATTGAATACCATCATTTCCCATGCTTTCAATAACTCTTTTTAGTTTGTCTGTGACAATGAACCAATCCAGGTTGTTTACGAGATAGTCAGTGATGCGATGACCATTGGCGATATCAAAGCTCGCTTGCATATCATCAGTCCATTCATCCAACTCGATTTTGCGTTTCTCAACATCGTATATATCAAATACAAGCAGCTTTTTATCAATTTCTAAAAGGACTGCGTCATCACTGTTCTCACAGTCGTAAAACAATTTGTAGTATTTCATAATAAACCTCCATTTCTACTGCCAATAACCCTTCGTAAGCATCTCTGGGTTATTCATTATTTTCC
>JAAYNP010000113.1 GCA_012520795.1 Bacillota bacterium | reverse complement strand
GTTCAAGAAGGTTTGGTACAGCGGGGCTTATTTCGCCCATATAGGAATTATACCTGCGTTTTTTCCTTCCTGATGCCATGTTCTTGTGCAACTTCCGCAGCAGAGGTATCTCTCGTACATAGGGAAATAACCGCATCCTTTTCTGTTCTTGAGAGAATTGTACCATAGCACCATGAGTAATGCGAGCTTTTCTATCTCCTGGGGCTAATTCAGCAATCCATTGTGCTAAAAGAGTTCTTGAAGGGTAGCCCAGAATTCTTACAGTTCGCCTAATGCTCCGCCCATGTTCAAGGTAGTAATTGACAGACTTCTACATCTGCTCTCTCGTATATCTGAGTTTCTTCTCAAAACTAGTATGTAAGTCGCCATTTTCTACATACTCATTATACCAGCGAACAAGCCCATTACGGCTGGGGTAACCCAGTTCTCTGCTGGTGTCTGCCACACTATAATTGTATTTGATATAAAGCTTCACCGCTCTCATCCGATCCTCATATTAATACACGGACATCCTCCTGTCTATTAAGTCCAGGATTTTGTCCGCACCCCTGTTTGGCTGTTTGAAAAGTTTTAGTCAGTTCAGCTCCCGCAGCTGCCGACGGTATGCTCTGCATAGGGAAAGTAAACCGCGTTTCTTGGCTTCGGGTTTCAGTTTTTTGTCTTGAGCGAGGGTGATCATGGCGTTTTTGATCATTTTGATTTTCTCCTGGCGAGTCATGGTTATACCTCCAGGTTAGTTTTGCATACTCCAAACCTATGATCAGTATATGCAGGCAAGTCCATTTTTATGCCAAATACTGGCAATTATTCACCACCTGTTTACATGCTGCCGAAAACCAGATAGGCGACATATGTGGCTGCCAAAAACCCGGCAAGGTCCGAAAAAAGCGATGCAGATAAGCAGTGGCGGATATTGCGGATGCCTACAGCGCCAAAATAGACGGTCAGGACATAGAATGTTGTTTCGGTGCTACCCTGCATGGTGGAGGCAATAAGGCCGATCAATGAATCGGGCTCGTGAGCTTTGAGGATTGCCGCAAGCGTTCCCAATGCACCGGAGCCTGACAGGGGTCTGATCAGCGCCAGCGGGATCACCTCAACCGGGATCCCAATGCGGGAAGCCCAAGGTGAGAGCAGGCCAATCAGGATCTGCATCATGCCCGTGTTCTGAAAAACCCTGATGGCCACGAACATGGCTACCAGATATGGGATAATCCTCACGGCGGTGGCAAACCCTTCCTTGGCACCTTGGACAAAGCTTTCATAGACAGGCACTTTCCGGGATAAACCGATTAAGGGGATGACCAGCAGCATGGCAGGGACTGCCCAAGCAGAGATTAGATTGATCAACGCAATCACAGCTTGAACCTCCTTGAGGCCGCTTTTCTGAAAAGCATGTCGGCAATTATGGCAACCGCCGTTGAAGCGGCTGTTGCGGCAATGGTCGTTCCCACAATGGCTGTAGGATTGGACGATTTGGCTGCTGCTCTCAAGGCAATCACTGTGGTGGGGATCAGAGTCAGACTTGATGCTGTTATTGCTACGAACGTGCACATACTATTACTTGCAGTATCTTTATGGGCATTAAGCTTTTGCAGCTCTTCCATGGCTTTAATCCCAAGAGGTGTACAGGCATTGCCAAGCCCCAGAAGATTGGCACTCATGCTCAGGACGACAGCACCCATGGCTGGGTGGTCCGGAGGTATTTCCGGAAACAGGGCTCTCGTCAGGGGTTGAATCAATTTGGCCAGCATCTGTATCAGCCCTGCGTCTTCAGCGATTTTCACCAGCCCGGACCAAAGCGCTATGATTCCAATCAGGTTGAAGGCCATTTTGACAGCTTCCTCTGCACCGCTGATGGTGGCCTCAGTGACCAGCCGGATATCGCCTTGGATTGCCGCAGATACTATGCCGCATGCCAGCATAGCGAACCAGATGATATTGATCATCGCAGCCACCTCCTGCTGCTTAATTGATATGCCCCATTGATGGGATTATTGCTAAAATCTGTGATACTGAAAGCAAATTGGGCTAAAACCAAGAAAAACAGGAATTGACGTTGCCTGACCAAAGAGAATCATACTTGCCACAAACCGGTTAAAAAGTGCTATAATAAAAGCAAAGGTCAGATATGGTCAGGGAGGGAGGAGCAGAGTGACTATTGCAGATTTGATTGAAAACTACATCAAGCAGCAGCTCCATCGCAGCGGAAATCAAGCGATAGCCTTGAGCCGCGCTGAACTGGCAGAGCTCTTCAGCTGCGTACCGTCGCAGATAAACTATGTTCTGGCCACACGCTTCACTCTGGAACGAGGTTACTTGATTGAGAGCCGCCGCGGCGGAGGTGGGTATATCCGGATTGCCCGTGTCACGAAAGCTGATCGTCTGGACATGGCGGAACAGCTGGTCTTGGAAATCGGGCCCCAGATCAGTGAGAGCGAGGCAGAGCAGTTTTTGGCCAACTTTCATGATCTGGGTGTATTGACCGAACAACAGATGAGAGTTGTCAGGGCTGTCCTGCAGCGGGAAACCGCTCAGATTGCCCAGGGTAAGGCTACATTACGCGCCAGCCTGCTGCGGGGTTTGGTGATTTTGACCATGCAGTGCGGACGCATGAATGAGGTGTGAACGATGTTGTGTGAAAAGTGCCAAAAGGAAACTGCCAGTGTCCATGTGACCAAAATTGTCAACGGGCAGAAGACCGAATCCCACCTCTGCCAGAATTGTGCCAAGGAATTTGGTGAGTTTGGGTTAAATTTCGGGCTGAACATTGATTTGCCCAATCTATTTGCCAGTCTGTTTGACTCTTCACCCTTTGGCGGAAAACCTGCCCGCCCCAAACAGTGCCCTACCTGCAGCCTCACTTTGGACGATTTCCAGAAGTTGAATCAGTTTGGGTGCAGTGATTGTTATGAAACGTTCAGGGATGAAATTGAACCGTTATTGCGCAGGCTGCACGGCTCCAACCATCATGAAGGCAAATTTCCTGTCCAAGGCTACGCAACCTTGGGCCTTGAACGGCAGATTAGGCTGTTAAGGGAGAAACTGCAGCAGGTAATCACCTTGGAAAACTATGAGGAGGCAGCCAGGATCCGCGACCAGATCCGGGCCTTGGAGCGCCAGTCTCACGGGGAGGGGAAGTAGAGTGAGCAAGTCATGGACCAAAAAAGATGGGCCGCAAGGGGATATCTGCCTTGGGACAAGGATCAGGCTGGCGCGCAATCTGGAGAAAACCCC
Organism: Bacillota bacterium; assembly: GCA_012520795.1. GTDB lineage: Bacteria > Bacillota > Limnochordia > Darwinibacteriales > DTU012 > DTU012. Next base: position 3,723 of record JAAYNP010000113.1, on the reverse strand, counting down.
CTTTCCTGCCACCGCCAACCGTGATCAAGCCAGACAAGTGATGCATACTGCCAAGAAGCTCGCTGAAAGCTTGAACCAGCTTGCCAGTTTCCGGTTTTATGAACTGGCGGAAGTTGACCAGTTGGAACGGCAGATTTTGATGGAAAAGCATCTGATCAGCCCTGAACATACCAAAAAAACCAGCAGCAAGGGGTTGATCCTTTCCGAAAACGAAGATATCAGCATTATGGTCAACGAGGAAGATCACTTCAGGATTCAAGTGCTGCTGCCGGGGCTGCAGCTTAAGGAAGCATGGGAATTGGCTGACCGTGTTGATGACTTGATTGAAGCAAATGTGGACTATGCTTTTGATCCGGAAATCGGCTACTTGACTGCTTGCCCCACTAATGTGGGGACAGGTATGCGCGGGTCTTTGATGCTGCACCTGCCGGCCTTGGCCAGGATTAAGCAGCTGGGGAATGTATTGAAGTCAGTATCCCAGTTTGGCCTGGCAGTGCGGGGATTGTACGGTGAAGGCAGTGAATCGTACGGCAGTATCTATCAGATCTCCAATCAAGTTTCGTTGGGCCATTCGGAATCAGAGATGCTGGAGCATTTGGGAAGGGTAACCAAACAGGTGATTGCCAGCGAGCGGCAAGCCCGGGAGTATCTTCAAGAACACAACAGGACTGAAAGCGAAGACCAGATTTACCGGGCATACGGATTACTATCCCAGGCCAGGATCATCTCGACACAAGAAGCCATGGATTTGCTTTCCACCGTGCTTTTGGGTATTGATCTCGGGATGATTCAAGATCTGGACCGGGGTTTGGTGAAAAAGCTGATGGTGGAAATCCGCTCAGCTCATTTGCAGAAAATGATGGGCCAGAGTCTGCCGGCACAGGAGCGGGACCGCCTCCGTGGCAGTATGATTCGGGATCGGCTCAACCGTTAATTTAGAGAGGATGGTGTTTATGTTCGGCAGGTTTACAGATCGGGCGCAGAAAGTTATCGTTCTTGCCCAGGAAGAAGCCCGGCGGTTAGGCCATAATGTGGTTGGGACCGAGCATATACTCCTCGGCTTGATTGCCGAAGGGGAAGGTGTCGGTGCCAAAGCGCTGACATCCATGGGAGTCAGCCTCGATAGGGTAAGGCAGGAGATTGAAAATGTAATCGGCAAGGGAGAGTCTGCTTTCCAAGGGGCGATCGGGTTTACCCCCAGGACCAAGCGGGTTTTTGAGCTGGCTATTGACGAAGCGCGGCAGCTGGGCCATACCTATATCGGCACAGAGCATATTTTGCTGGGGCTGGTCCGGGAAGGGGAAGGAGTAGCCGCCCAGATTCTGCGGAATCTTGACATTGATCTGGAAAGCATGCGCAAACAGGTTATTGAACTGCTCGGAGGCCAGGCCCACTCCGGAGCGTCCGGCGGCCCAAGGCGGACCAAAACCCCGACCCTGGATCAGTTCGGCAGGGACTTGACTGATATGGCGCGGCAGGGCAAGCTGGACCCGGTTATCGGCCGGGACAAGGAAATCGAACGGGTGATTCAGATCCTCAGCCGCCGCACCAAGAACAACCCAGTCTTGATTGGTGAGCCGGGGGTGGGGAAGACAGCTATTGCCGAAGGCTTGGCCCTGAAAATTGTCAACAGTGATGTGCCGGAGAATCTGTTTAACAAACGGGTGGTGGCCTTGGACATGGGTTCGTTGGTGGCCGGTTCCAAATTCCGCGGTGAATTTGAGGAACGGCTGAAAAAGGTTATGGATGAAATCCGCCAGGCCAAGGACGTGATTCTCTTTATTGATGAGATGCATACCATCATTGGTGCCGGAGCGGCAGAAGGGGCCATTGATGCTTCCAACATACTCAAGCCGGCTTTGGCCCGGGGAGAGATTCAGGCTATCGGTGCCACAACCTTGGACGAATACCGCAAACACGTGGAAAAGGATGCGGCTTTGGAGCGCAGGTTCCAGCCGGTATACATCGATGAACCAACGGTGGAGGAAACTGTCGCCATTCTGCAGGGGCTGAGGGATCGCTATGAGGCCCACCACCGCGTCCAGATCAGTGACAAGGCCATTGAGGCAGCGGTAGTCCTGTCGAACAGATACATTTCCGATCGCTTCCTGCCTGACAAAGCCATTGATTTGTTGGATGAGGCTGCGTCCAAAGTCAGGCTGAGAGGGTTGGTGGTACCGCAGGACCTGAAGGAGTTGGAGGCACAGGTGGAAGAACTGAAGATCGAAAAAGAAGCCGCCATCAAAAATGAGGAATTTGAAAAAGCCGCCTCTTTACGGGATCAGGAGCAGAAACTCAGGGATCAGCTGGAAGAGATTCGTTCGCAGTGGAAGAGCAATCAAGGCCGCCAAGAGGCGACTGTTGACGAACACGACATCGCCGATGTGGTGGCGAGCTGGACCGGAATTCCCGTAAAGCAGGTTGCCCAGGAAGAATCGGAACGCCTGCTGAATTTGGAGGAAATCCTGCACCAGCGGGTTGTGGCGCAGAATGAGGCGATTGAAGCTTTATCAAAGGCAATCCGCCGAGCTTTTGCCGGGTTGAAAGATCCGAAGCGGCCGGTTGGCTCGTTCGTCTTCCTGGGGCCGACAGGTGTGGGGAAGAGTGAGCTCGCCAAAGCGTTGGCTGAAGCCTTGTTCGGCGATGAGGATGCTATGGTGCGCATTGACATGTCAGAGTACATGGAGCGCCACAGTGTATCGCGGTTGGTGGGGGCTCCTCCAGGATATATTGGTTATGAAGAAGCGGGCCAGCTGACGGAAAAGGTGCGGCGCAAACCCTATTCCGTAGTGCTTTTTGACGAGATTGAAAAAGCTCATCCCGAGGTGTTCAACGTCCTGCTCCAAGTATTGGAGGACGGACGGCTGACCGATTCCAAGGGCAGGACAGTGGATTTCCGCAACACAGTGGTAATCATGACGTCCAATGTCGGCGCCCAGCAGATCCAGCGGGAGAGTTCGATCGGTTTCAGGATTACCGAAAGTGAAGAGGACAGCTATCAGGCAATGAAAGAAAAAGTGATGGAAGAATTGAAGCGCACTTTCCGGCCGGAATTCCTAAACCGCATCGATGAGATAATTGTCTTCCATGCCTTAAACCGCCGGCACATCTCGGAGATCATCGATATTATGCTTAAAGAACTGAAACAGCAGTTGGAAGAAAAGCGGATTACACTTGAGATTAGCGATGCCGCAAAGGAGCTGGTTGCGGACAGCGGCTATGACCCAGATTTTGGCGCACGGCCTTTACGCAGGGCGATTCAGAAGATGATCGAGAATCCGTTGGCTGAGTTAATCCTGCAGGGTAGGTACGACGGCGGTGATACAGTCCGCATCGATACCAAAGACGGGGAATTGGTTTTTTCCTAAATAAACGATTTTTCTGGGCTAGGGCCTGTGCCCTAGCTTTAATTTATTGTAAGCGTGATAATGAAGTGATATAATAATTTTGGAAATTATCACATAGGAGCGGTGCAATGGCCAAGTCTAACGTCCGGTTCGTCTGTCAAAACTGCGGTGCCGATTATCCGAAATGGATGGGAAAATGCTCGGGTTGCGGCCAATGGAACACTTTGGTTGAAGAACGGGTCAGGCCGGACCGTGCCAAGGCAAACTGGGCAGGAACACCCGGTGCCGGGGCGCCTGTTCCCATTACTGATGTAGCGGCAAATGCGGAAGAACGCTTCACCACAGGTATTGCAGAATTGGACCGGGTTTTGGGCGG
>JAAYNP010000112.1 GCA_012520795.1 Bacillota bacterium | reverse complement strand
TTATGGCTCGTTTTTACAAGAACCATTTGCGGGGCTCTGCCCCACAAATGGTAAAAAACAACAAGGTGACATTTTCACAGAATAAAACTAATGCCTTTTAGGTGACATTTTCAAAGAACATTGACAGGCAGAAATAACGAAAAGGTAGGTGTCAAAGTTTAGTAGGTGAGGAGGCCTCACCAGGAATTTTGATTAAAATCCACTCAGAGCCCTGAGGGCTTCAGTCCACGGCCTGATCGCAGCGTAAAGAGCTGGCACAGAAACTCTCTTACAATAATCTTGAACAGTATCTGTTTACTCATACTTAACCCGGCAGCAATCAACCGGGGAAGGATTTTGGTATTAATCCTCGAACTGTAAAATTGCTCCAATAAAGTATATAATAGACAGAGAACGATCTAGCAAGGAAGGTGATCTTATGGGCGTAGTATCAGAACTAGTCAGAAATGTCCCCATCCCAAAAATCTTTAAGGTAAGCCAGAAGTTTGAGGCTCCCCGGCTTACTGATGTAGAGGGAGAGTTAAGGGTTCAGCTGAGGCATCGGAGCATCACCGGGCTGATCAAACCGGGTATGTCAATTGCCATTGCGGTAGGCAGCCGCGGTGTGAACAAGGTAGCCGAGATTACCAGGACTGTGGTGGAAGAGTTGAAGACATTGAAGGCTGAACCATTTATCGTACCGAGTATGGGAAGTCACGGCGGTGCCACGGCAGAAGGCCAGAGCGAAGTTTTACGCCATCTGGGTGTCACAGAGGAGTCGATAGGCGCCCCTATTCGTTCTTCTATGGAAGTCAACCAGATTGCCACTTTGGATAACGGGCTGCCTGTGTATGTGGACAGGCTTGCATGCCAGGCTGATGGGATTGTAGTGATCAACCGTGTCAAGCCGCATACTGCATTCAGGGGCCCGATCGAGAGCGGATTGATGAAAATGCTCAGCATAGGCCTGGGCAAGCAAAAGGGTGCCGAAGCCTGTCATCAGCTGGGCTTTAAGCATATGGCCAATTTTGTGCCTGCGATGGCCAGGGTTATCATGGATAAGCTGCCTGTTTTGTTTGGAGTCGCTACAGTGGAGAATGCTTTTGATCAAGTCATGAAGATCGCGGCGGTTCCGGCACAGAAGATTGAACATGTGGAGAAAGAACTGCTCAAGATTGCCAAGGCAAATATGCCGAAGCTGTGGTTTGATCAGATTGACGTATTGGTCATCGACGAGATCGGTAAAAATATCAGCGGCGACGGCTTTGATCCCAATGTTGTGGGGCGCTATCCAACACCCTATGCTTACGGCGGCCCCGATGTAACCAAGATTGTTGTCCTGGACTTGACTGATGAAACGGAAGGCAATGCCAACGGGATCGGCACAGCAGACTTCACCACCAGGTATTGTGTGGCCAAGGTCGATTACGAGAAGATTTATGCCAACGGTTTAACGTCCACAGTGGTGGCGCCAACCAAGATTCCAACCACTCTGGACAATGACCGGGAGGCGATACAGGCTGCAATCAAAACCAGCAACATCCTGGACTTTACCAAGGTCCGTCTGGTCCGGATCAAGAACACCTTGGAGCTTGCAGAAATTGAGGTATCAGAACCGATGCTGCCTGAAGCTGAAAACAATCCAAATCTGCAGGTCCTCTCCCAACCTTATGATTGGGAGTTCGACGAGAACGGCAATCTGAAGCGTTGACTTGTATACGTTAAAGAGCTGATAGTATTTTGGAAAGGAGAAGAAACATGTCGGATATGTTCAGTTTGAAAGGAAAAACAGCAGTGATCATGGGAGGCAACAGCACTCTGGCCCGGTCGATTATTGAAGGTTTCGTACTTCATGGCGCCAAAATCGCTTCAGTAGTGATGATACCGGAGTACGCGCAGGAAGTGGAAGAACAGGTACGGGCTTTAGGCGGCGAGATCAAGTCGTTTATTGCCGATGTAACCGATTTGGAATCAGTACAGACAGCAGCCGATGAAATTGAGGCTTGGGCTGATTCAATTGATATTCTGCTGTATGCACCAGGAGTGAACTCCAGCACACCCTTCTTTGAATTGGAGCCTGCGGAATGGGACAACATCATGACGGTTAATCTAAAAGGCTGTGTGTTCACAATCCAGATTTTCGCCAAGAAGATGATCGAACAAGGCACCGGCGGCAGTATCATCAATATTTCGTCGGTATCATCGGGCCCGCCGCTCTCCAGAGTGTTCACATATTCAGCATCGAAAGCGGGGATCAACAGCATCACTCAGTATTTGGCCCGGGAACTGGCCCCATACAACATCCGGGTGAATGCAATAATTCCAGGTTTCTTCCCGGCTGAGCAAAACCGCAAGATCCTGGACGAGCAGAGGGTTGCAGACATAATGCGCCATACACCTGTGAACCGGTTTGGCGAGCCCAGTGAACTGCAGGGCGTTTGCTTATGGCTGGCATCGGAGAAGGCATCCAGTTATGTCACTGGAGCATTGGTCAGAGTAGACGGTGGTTTTGGCGCGATGACGATCTAGATTTAGGGCAGGAGTTGATTGTCAATGAGCAGGCGGTTACAGGTATATATTCTGTTTGCACTGACACTGGTTGTAGTCCTTGGTGTGGCAGCCTCAATCTGGCTGCGGGAACCGGCAGGGGATGACGGTTTGGCCGAGGCCGGCGACACTGTTGATGTCAAGGTAATCTTAAGTGAAAACAACGGCCAAAACCCACTCGCCTATTATTTCAAAGTACCGAAGGATAATCAGTACACACTGTTGGAATTGATGGAACGCAAATTCCTGGTGGAACACGACAACGACTTTATCACGTCAATTCAGGGTAAAAAGGCCTCGAATACCGATCAAACCGCTTGGATGTATGATATTAACGGAGAAATGGCACTGGTTGGAGCGGCGCAGTACCGGATCAAAGACGGCGATGTCTATCACTGGGATTTACGTCCATGGCAGTAAGGCGTCAAATAAGGGAACAGGCCGTTATTGCGCTGCTTTCGGCAGCCAGCATTGCCGGCCGGATAGTCATGGAGCCAATTCCGGGACTGCAGCCGGCAACAGTGATTATCATGGTAACATCGATGGCCATGGGGCTGCGCCAGGGAGTGATGGTGGCAATCATCAGCACCTGGATTTCCAATCTTCAGCTTGGCCATGGGATTTGGACCTTTTTTCAAATGTTTGGCTGGTCGGTTGTGGCGGTCGTGAGCCATTTTTACGGGAAGACGAAATGGAGCCGCAATTTGATTGTGTCCGCAGCAGCCGCCGGTCTGCTTGGGATAGTTTACGGCATGATTGTGTCTCTAAATGGGCTGCTGTATACCAAGAGGATTATTGCCTATTATCTGGCGGGCCTGTTTCACGATTTTACCCACGCAGCCGGCAATGCAGCCATGTATCTGGCTTTTGGCGACAGATTAGGCAGTCTGCTGCGAAAATACAGTGAGGCTTATTTTGGCAAAAAATAAGCCCCGCTTTTTGTTGGGCGGTAATATGCCCATCATCTAAACGGGGGGTGGCGTTCATTAGCGTTATAGAAATAAGTGTAATAGGAACACTGGTGGTTTT
>JAAYNP010000111.1 GCA_012520795.1 Bacillota bacterium | reverse complement strand
CCTTGAGCAAGCTTGTCTGGAATATGCTTGTTGGCTTTTTCAGACAATCATCCAGCAGTTGGACGATGAACTGCTGCGCATGGCGCCAAAGGGATGGATATGCATTGGCAAACGCACTAGAACGATTTCAACTATGATAGGTGATATCCAAATAACCAGGCGTTTGTACCGTAAGGCTACCGCAAAGAATGGCCAAGGCGGGCGTTTTTTACTGGATGAGGCGCTGAACATTAAGCCCAGGCGCAGAGTCACCCATGGATTGCTTAAGCTTATGGTCTCGTTGGCCACAAGATTGCCCTTTAGAGAAGTTGGGCTCTGAGTGGATTTTAATCAAAATTCCTGGTGAGGCCTCCTCACCTATTAACCTTTGACACCGTCTATACGGGCAATCCAGCTTGACAACCATTCCTGGATTCCTGTATAATTAGTGTTGTCCTTAACAAAGACTAGATTGAGAAACTGCATTGACATGGGCCTTTAGCTCAGCCGGCTAGAGCACCTGACTCTTAATCAGGGTGTCCAGGGTTCGAGTCCCTGAAGGCCCACCATTTATTAGACCAGCTTAAGACCGCTTTGGCGGTCTTTTTGTTTCCTTCAGAAGTGCAGAGCGCGATTATGTGATCCCTGCAGTGTTTCCTCTGTGCCGGGTCGTTTGCACAACAACGCAAGTCTGCGACGATTATCAACAGAAGATTTTTGACGTTGTAAGAAGTAATGTTGGATCCCGATATTTCCGCTTTGATAGAGTTTGCAGTATTCACAATAACCATAATTTTGGCGAGAACGGCTTTGTCATGCCCGTGCGCACAAATAAGTTCTTTGAAAAATTTGTGGCCGCTTATGCAGACAATCCCCGCGCCGCTCTTATTTACTCCGTATGGGCAGGATATCTGAATAGCGATCACAAGGTGCAGGAGCTCATAAAGCCCTTTAAGGATCGCGATAAGATTAGTTTTATCCACAGTTCAGGCCATGCCGTTCTTGGAGATATCAAGAAATTAATCGAATGGACTGGTGCTCAAAGAGTTCTCCCGATTCATACTGAATACCCTGAAGGCCTGGAAGGAATCCCAGCGGAACTTGTTCGTTTGCACAGCATCCAGAATGTTGCGTGTGAAATGGGTTTAACAGCACTGCCGGCTTACACCTCCCCTCAGCTGACATCAAACACGAAGGATTGCCACATAAGAAGAATGTTACCAGAAGAGGCAGGAGGGCGGATGCCTATTCTTGAATTCAATGGTAACAATCTGGGATGGCAGGAAGCCGGCCCGGGGATCAATCAAATGGAGAGTGTTGCGATGAAAAGAACAGGAAAGCTGCACATAGCGTCAAGCATGGGGTGGTTTGCGGCCACCATCAGCTTGCTGGTTGGCTTTTGCCTGGCCGCTGCCGCAACAGTCCAAGCCGGGGCCTTAATTGGTTCGGAGATCATTAGCGCTGAATCAGATCTTGTCTCCATCCATTTGGTCATTCCTACCATCCGGGGTACGGATGACTGGCTGCTGGAGGAATGGCTCAACGCAGCCTGGCGCTGGGAACATCTGCGTTTTGCCCGGGAAATCTATGAGGCGGCTGCCGTAACCGCGGCTGAGATGGCGGCAGTTGATCCGGAAACGGATGTTCCACCGTTCTTACCTTACCAATGCTGGACGGAGTTTATCGTCAAACTCAATGATGGCCGCTTCTTGTCGTTGGTTACCACTTTTTACAGCTATACCGGCGGTGCCCACGGCTTTACAATTCAGAAAGCCATCAACTATGACTTAAAGGACAAGAAGTTCCTGACTCTGGACAATGTGGTGAAGCATCCTGAAGCCGTTCAGATTATCCTAGATGAGGTGAATTGCCAGATTGGGCAGGACCCGGAATGGTTTTTCCAAGATCAGCTGCCCGTAGATTATCTAAATGAAGAGGATTTCTACCCAACAGCAGAGGGGCTCGTTGTTTTTTATCAACTCTATGGGATCGCGCCATATGCCGCGGGGATCCAGGAGTTTGTGATTCCATGGCAGCTCTTTGAATAATCGAGGTTCGTGATGAGATGTCCATAACCCCATCTAACCCTGACGTGAATTAGTACCGCCTGGATGTGGTGGATGATTTGACCAAAAATCCAGGGATCTGCAAAACCTTTGAGGAAGTTTTTCCGCAGATAGAAACCATTGCCCAGCTGCGGACCGAGCAAACCCGCACTACAGCCTCCATGACCTGCGGGAAATCCTGAACCAGTCTATAATCGACTTCCGACCGTTGTTTGAACAACTGAATATTGACTTCGGCGGTTTTTTCGCAAAGTTGACTACTGAAAACAAAAACCTTCACATTCCCTAGTTCTGGGAATGCGAAGGTTTTTCGACAGACATCTTCAAAAGCGATTCCAGCAAGTTAAAATACATGGCTATCGCTGATACTCGCATGGAGAGGATGCAAACAACCCCTGCTTATAGGGCGGTATCGAGAGAACATGCAGCGATGCCCAGCATGCCTTGGCCTCCATGCACGGCCAGGGAGGCTCCCATCTCGGCAATGAATATTTGAGCACAGCGTAGGCGCTTTGTGACCTTCTCCTTAAACTCCTCTGCCATCGCAAGTGCATTGCTGTGCAGCACGGCGATGGTGAGTTTTTCCGTTGGAAAACGCTCTTCCACAAGGTCAATAATGCGCTGCAATGCCTGATCGTAGGAGCGTTTCTTGTCGATGGCCTGCACCAGGCCATCCCTTACTCCCAAGATAGGTTTAATGGTTAACAGTGAGGCTACCATTGCCTGCAGCCGGCCGACCTTACCGCTGCGGGCTAAATATTTCATAGTGGGTACAGCCACAAACACCGCTGCTTTCTCCTTCACGCGCTTGATGATTTCCAGAATCTCTTCCCGGCTCTTGCCCAGAAGAGCGGCCCGAGCAGCAGCGAGGGCAATAAATCCCTGCCCCATGCTCGCCGATTCCGAATCAACCACAGTGAGGCCGATGGGTATGTGTTCCTTCAGGAGTTCGGCGACCCTAACAGTTCCACTCTGTTTGGAAGTGATGTGAATTGATATGATCTCTTTGGCTTTGCCGACGAGTCTGTTATATACGTCGAGGAAATCCCCTGGTGAAGGCTGAGAAGTAGTGATATTCTCCATTTCCTCAAGCTGCCTATAGAACTCCTCAGGTGTTATGTCGATGCCTTCACGGAGGAACTGATTGCCTATCTGAATTCCCACTGGCACAATTTCCAGTCCAACCTCTCTTGCCAACTCTGGAGGCACACTCGCAGCACTGTCAGTTACAATAGCTATGTTCTCCACTTTTTCACCGCCTTTTCCGCAGACTCGTTTGTCTGCTATTATTCCCTTTGCAGGGGGCTTAATTAGCCTTTCAGCCGGCAAGCTATCATCGGATTCGACCTTGCCTTCGTGCGGGCCCGCACTATATCGCAGCCTTATGATTACAAGTTCGGTACTAGGTTTCCTTATCCTCTAGGGATCGGTGAAAATATTCCGGCTGCGACTGAAAGACTGGATTGCCCGGCAACAGCGGGATATCTCTGCCGGCTTTGACCGACGTGCTTTGGTGTGCTTCAAGGCCGCGTTGCGCAGCTTTTTTATGCTCCGGATTGGGGAAGCAGCAGACGTCAGTTGGCTGCTTCTTCTTGATCATGCTCCCGGAAGCGCCTGAGCCACGGCGGGAGAGCAAGCCTGAATTTCCTCCTGTCCCGCAGCGACATGACGATGCTCTGCAGCACAATGAAGAGATACAGCAAAAGCCCGCTGACAATCGCCTGCAGGTTCGATTGAACGCCCGCCGCCCGGATCAGTTCATTGATTGTCAAGAGGGTCAGCGTCCCGATCGGCGCGCCCAGGAGATTTCCCACGCCGCCGTTCAGCATAATGCCGCCCATGACGTTCGCGGCGATGGCTTTGATCTCATACAGCGACCCGTTTCCGATATTGCCGGCCCCTGTTGTCATGAGGAAGACAAAGCCGGAGATCCCCGCGGTCAACCCGCAGAGGACGTAAGAGAGGAAGATCGTTTTCTTGACGTTTATCCCGAGCATCCGGGCGCTCTGGCGGTTGCCGCCGACGGCGTAGAGATTGCGCCCGAAGCGCGACCACTTCATCATGACGGCATAGATAACAACGAGCACCACCACCACGAAGACGCTTGGCTTGATTTCGCACGGGATGAAAACACCCAGCCTGTTTACGGTGCCGAGCCAGGGAATCTCGATCGTGAACCGCCGCAAGGCGACAAAAGCGGGAATGGTCACGTTGAGCGGCTCTTTGTGGAGAGTCGTCAGAAGCCCCTGCGCCAAGAACATCCCCGCCAGCGTTATGATAAACGGCTGGATTTCAAGGTAGGCAATGAGAAATCCATGCATCAGACCAAAGGCCAGCCCGATTCCCAGCGCCAGAAACAAGGCGCCCCAAACGTTCCCCGTTCCCGACTGCAGCAGCATGGCACAGGCCATGGTGACCAGGCCGCAGACGGCGCCGACGGAAATATCGATGCCGCCTCCAATCATGACGATGCACATCCCAAGAGTAACGATAAAGAGCGCTGCGTTCAGGTTGAAAAAGTCAAAGAAGGTCTGAAACTGCCGGAAACTGACGGGAAAACTGATTAGGGCAATCCCATACATCAGGAGAAAAATAATTCCGGCGATGATAAAAAGCAGCGTCGAATTCGACAGTCTTGCTTTTGTTTGGCTTCTGTTCAGGGGTCCCATCCTACTCCTCCTTCCCAGAACTGTCCGTCATGGAAACAACCGCTTCGTCCAGTGCTCCTGTCTGGCGTACGGAGTCGCCGGTGACGATTGTTTTGGCTTTATCCAGTAATTTCCTGGCAAAAGCCCTGACTACCGGCGAAGCAATAACCATGAGGATGATGATAAAGACCGCCTTGAAGGCCTTAATGGCTTCGGGGTTTACCTCCAACCGGAGCAGGGTCCGGTTGAGCACCTCAATGGTGTACGCGCCGATAATTGAACCGGTGATACTGAACTTCCCGCCAGCCAGCGAGTTTCCACCTAAGGCGACGGCAAGAATCGCGTCCATCATGATGAATTTGAGCAGGTTGACACTGTCGTGGCGTCCTGCCTTGTTAACCGCAAGGAAACCTGCGACCGCACTGCAAACTCCCATGATCAAAAAGGTCAGGAAAATAATCTTTTTTGGATTAATCCCGTTCAGCCGCGCCGCGCTTGGGTTAACCCCCACCGCCTCCACATAAAGCCGGAGGTTTGTGGTCTTGAGGACCACGGCCACGAGCACAATGAAGACGACAGTCAGGATGATTGGTGTCTGGATGGGCACGCCCGGGATGAAGGTACCGATTTGATTCGAAATTGGATTAGCCAGAATGGGCGATACTTTGCCGTCAATAATAAAGGCGATCGATCTGCCCCCCAAAAACAGAATGAGGGTCGCAACCATCGGCTGAACATTGAAGTACGAAACCAGGGTGCCGTTGAACGCACCGATCAGCATTCCAGCCACGCAGCTGAGCAGAAAACCAGCTAAAATAGTCCAAATTGTGACCTCACCAGCATTCAAAACGTACTGGACAAAGATGGCGGAAGAAATGGCGCCGCTCTCACCAATACTGATGTCCTGCCCGCACGCAGCCGCCGTTACCAGGGTCATCCCAATCGACAGAATTACCAACTCCGCAGCCCCAAAGAGGATATTCGGGATGTTCCCGTAAAAAACTCCGTTGACCATGGTGATTTTAAAGTAATCAACGCCTTTGATCAGATTGATAAGCAGGAGGATCACCAGAACAGAGAGGGGCAGGAAGAGATGAGACCAACGGTTGAAGCGCACTTTTAACAATGACATTTTATTAACCCCCCTGTGCGATCATGTGCATCACATTCTGTTCCGTCAAATTCGCTCCCCTGAGCTCACCGACAATTTCCCGGTCTTTCATCACGATCAGGCGCGAGCAGACGCGCAGCATTTCGTCAATTTCCGATGAGATGAAGGTCAAACTCATCCCGTCCTCCGCGAGCTTAAGGATAAGTTTTTGGATCTCCACCTTGGTTCCGACATCAATACCCCGAGTTGGTTCATCAAGGATCAGGTACATCGGGTGGGTGAGCAGCCAGCGGGCTAGAATTACCTTCTGCTGGTTTCCGCCGGACAGGGATTTGATCGGTGTGTCGATGGACGGTGTTTTAATCCCCAGTAACTGTATGTACTGGTTGGCGAATTCTTCAGCCTGTTTCCGCGAAAGCGGCTTAAAAAAGCCCTTCATCACCTGCAAGGCGAGGATTATGTTGTCACGCACGGAAAGTTCGCCGATGATTCCCTCGGCTTTGCGGTCCTCCGGCAGGTAGCCGATTCCCTGTTTCATTGCGTCCAGGGGCGTTCTGATCTTCGCCCGCTTGCCCTTGATCTTGACTTCACCGCTGGTCACCTTGTCAGCGGCAAAGAAGGCGCGCACACTTTCGCTCCGCCCCGAACCGAGCAGCCCGGCAAACCCGTTCACCTCACCCTCATGGATTGTGAAATCGAAAGGCCTTACCCCGGCAGTGCTCGAAAGGTCCTTTGCCGCGAAGACCGGTACGCTGGCATCGGATTGAGACAATTCGTGTTTCTTGATCGCGGCGACATCACTTAGTGCCTTGCCCATCATCTTCGAGATCAGCTCGATCTGGGAAAGCGCAGCTGTTTCGTATTCGCCGATCAACTCCCCGTTACGCAGCACCGTAATCGTGTCGCTAATCTCGTAAACTTCGTCGATAAAGTGGGTAATGAAGATGATCCCGACCCCCCGGGATTTCAGTTCGCGCATGAGCGCAAAGAGTTTTTTCGTCTCATCTTCGTCAAGGGAGGACGTGGGCTCGTCCAGAATGAGAATTTTACAGTCCATATCAACTGCACGGGCAATCGCGATCATTTGTTGGACAGCCAGTGAGCAGCTGGCCAGTTCCTGGGTCGGGCTCGCGGGAATACCAAGGGAATTGAGCATCTCAGCAGTCTTTTCGTTCATCTGCTTCCAGCGAACGACAGCGTCCCGGCTCCGGCCGATGAACATATTATCAGCCACGGTCAGATTGGGGCAGAGCGCGATCTCCTGAAAGACCGTGCCGATCCCCATGTTCTGCGCATCCTGCGGCGACTTAAAGTGAACCGGCCTTCCCTCCAAAATAATCCGGCCGGCATCCTTCTCGTAAACACCGTTTAAAATCTTGATCAGTGTAGACTTACCCGCTCCGTTCTCGCCCATTAATGCATGGATTTCACCCCTGCGGAGTACGAAGTCAACGTTGTGCAGAGCTCTGACCCCGGGAAAGGATTTGCTGATCCCCTCCATTCTGAGGATAATTTCTGACCGCAAGTAAAGCCCCCCTTACTGTTCGTTCTTAAGCCACAGCAGTGCGGTGGACCGGATCGGATCTGGACACCGCACTGCCCGAACCATGACAGAAAACTACCTTGTGATTACACCCTTGCCCGGATCGGGGTTGATCCCGTAGTTTTCGATATGTTCATCGATGATCGTGTCTGTATCTAAGATGATTTCTTCCTGATAGACGATTCCTGCGGGGATGTTGCCGCTCTTGATCCATTGATCAATCTGTGCGGCCTGACGTGGATTGCACTGCACATCGGCATCCCAGTAACCGGCCTGCACGTTCCGGAGGGCAAAACGGTTAAAGTCAAAACCGATGATCTTGACCTTGCCATTCTTCCCATGACTGATCCCGGCGGCCTCGAGCGCCTGGACAGCTCCTTGCGCCATCCCGTCGTTCTGGGCATAGATGACGTTAAAATCTTTCCCCGCGGCAATCGCGGCTTCAACCACTTTGCGGGCTTCTTCAAGGCTCCAAGTGTCGCCGCCCGTTCCATCCCACACAAGGTTGAGTTTGCCTTCTTGGGCCGCATTCAGCACCGGGGCGCTGCGCCCGATTTCTGCAGCACTTCCCAATTGTCCGCGAATCAGGATGAGATTGATTGGTTCTGGCACATTATTTAACACCCAGTCGGTGGCCAACTGACCCTCATAATGCATATCGGAGAGCAAGGCCGCCTCATAGTTCGACGGATCCGTATCAATTGCCCGGTCAAAGAGAATTACCCGCACGCCTGCTCTTTTAGCCGCCAGCAGGGCGTCATCCCAGCCGGAGGCGTGGGCGGCTGAAATCAGGAGATAGTCGACGCCATCGCGGATGTATCCCATGGCCGCCGCCATCTGTTCATTGACATCGGCAGTGTTGGTCTGTTTGGCATCATAGCCGTTTTCTCTGGAAAAGACCCTGCTCATGTCTTCCACATTGGCCTGACGGTAGCCGGATTCTTCCGGCGGCAAGTTGACAATCCCAACCCTAATCAGTTCTTCCGCAGCCACCATCCCACACACGGTTGACAGAACAAAAACAACCCCTAACAGTAACAATCCCACTCTGGTCAACCTTTTCATCCTTCAGTCTCCTCTCATTTTTTAGACCGTAACAACTTAACCCATCCAACCTTTCGACTTTCGGTTATCCGGCCCTGATCCTCTCCCCTTTCTATTTGAAATATGTATTAAGCTGCCTGTGACAACCTATTGGCTGTCAGTCTGTTATTAATAAACACGGGCTGTTCAACTTAAATAGAAGTTTTCACAATCAAAATTGGAGACAGAGCGCTCAAAAAGGAGCAGCATTACTTCTCATCCTGCATCCCTCCATCTGATGGTGCACTTGTCAGTATGCTGGCAATTCACACCTGTATATATTATAGCAAGGTTGTGTCAATTATGGAAGCATAAATAAAGCAGGGGAGCCGATACCGTCTTGGTATCGGCTCTCGCTTTTGGGATTTGTATCACTTCTCTTCAATGATCACAATGGCGTTGTTGATGATAATGCGCTTTCCGTTGAGGTCAAACTTAACTTTGTTGCCATAGTCGTTTGCCTCCACATCGATCTTGCCCTCATAGACCTTTAAGAGATTGCCGTTATGGTCATATACCTCTACTCTTCGATCTAACCCTACGTGAGCTGAATCAAGGTCTTTGATCCAGCGTTTTCCAGCTTCGCATCCAGCCAAACTTAAGACAGCAATCACCGACACGACAATCCAAAGTTTTTTCATCGTTATCTTCCCACCTTCTGTGTTACTTCAATGCTTATCAATCCAGATAAGGCTCCCAAACCGGATCAAAATTAGCTGGTTCAAGATACAAGCTTCGGGCAAGAGCCATTAGGTCAGTTTGGACTTCTTTGCCGTAGAAATGATGATCACAAAAATCCAGAAGATAGACTAAATCCCCATCAGTAATCATATGACCTTCCCGGTGCAGACGAACTGCAATATGATCACTAATGCCCAGGTGATCAAGAACCTTTCTGG
>JAAYNP010000110.1 GCA_012520795.1 Bacillota bacterium | reverse complement strand
GTGATGCCCGGCCAACAGCCTAACATGCCATGTACTCATCGTCAACAGCTTTCGCGGCATAAAGGCTATTGTCTCATTTGCTACCGTTTGATGACCGAGGTAATTTACACACTAATTTGGACTTGACCCAAATTCACGATCGCAGATCACAACTTCCGCCGTGTGATTCTGCCACATGTCCAACAGTGCGTAGACTTTATCGGTCTCCCAAATGTATGTTTCACTGCCGTACCCATAACTGAGCTGCCTATACTTCCCGTAACGCTTAGTCAACAGGTCTATGACAGACTGCACTTCATTAAGATAGGGATGCTGAATCCAAAAGTATACAGCTGTCAGCTTGCCGTCACGATAGCCGTAATCAATCGAAGAACTGATCGGAATTTTTTCAAACATTTCCGGTTCATCTTTGTGCACATACTAAGACCCTGTTCGGAATACATGTACGTGAAAGCAGGATGGTTAACAACCGGATCCCCCAAGTACATATCTCCGACAACTCTGAGGCTTTTTGATTTGCCCAGCCTACCCAGGGTTAGTTCACCGTTCGATCCAACCACATATCCCAGCAGAAAAAACACGACACACAAAGCAGCAATCAGAACAACTTGTCTCTGACCACCGTTACTGCGGCTTTTGGGTTCAAAACCGATTCCATGAAACAACCTCCTACAGCATTAGTTCTGTGAAGAGATGGCATGCAGCGACCTTGTGGGCAGTGGTGCCTACACTTATTATACACAAAAAAGCCGGCCTGATCCTGGATTTCGTCCATCTTACCACAATTTATTGCTTGAAGCAGGAATTACAAACAAAGTTGTAAATAAATACAAGAATAGGCAGTATGAAAAGGAGTGTTCATCTGTGGAGATTACGATCGAGAAAGCCACCAACCCAAGACCTAAGCCAAATGCGTCAGCGCTGAACTTTGGCACAGTTTTTACAGACCACATGTTTATCTGGGATTACACTATTGAGAAGGGCTGGCACAACCCCCGTATCATTCCCTACGGCCCTCTAGAGATGGATCCTGCTTGCATCGTGTTCCATTACGGGCAGGCGGTCTTTGAGGGGATGAAAGCTTACAGAGGGCCTGAAGGAGAGGTGCTTCTGTTCCGCCCTGAGCAGAATATGGCCCGCCTAAACCGCAGCAATGAGCGCCTGAGCATTCCTCTATTCGACGAGAGTTGCGCCTTGGAGGCCATCAAGAAACTGGTGGCTCTGGATCGGGACTGGATCCCCAGCGAACCAGGGACTGCCCTCTACATCCGTCCCTTTATAATCGCCACGGACAATTATCTCGGCGTCCGTCCGTCCCATACCTACAAGTTCATCGTGATTCTCTCTCCAGTTGGGTCGTATTACGAAGAAGGTTTGAACCCCGTAAGTATCTATGTCGAACCCGACTATGTGCGCGCCATAAGGGGTGGCACCGGGTTCGCCAAAGCGGCCGGCAACTACGCCGGAAGCCTGCTGGCCCAGGTGAACGCCCAGGCGAAAGGATATGCGCAGGTGTTGTGGCTGGATGGCATTGAACGCCGGTATGTTGAAGAAGTTGGGACCATGAACGTCTTCTTCAACATCGGCGGACGATTGATCACTCCCGATCTGAGCGGCAGTATCCTCCCGGGAGTGACCCGAGACTCCATTTTGCAGCTTCTCCGTTCCTGGCGGGTGCCAGCGGAAGAACGGCGCTTGAGAATCGAGGAAATCTTCCAGGCTCATGATGAAGGAAAGTTGATCGAAGCCTTCGGCTGCGGCACTGCCGCGGTAGTCAGCCCCATCGGAAAATTGGGGTATAACAACCGGGTGATTGAGATCGGCGGAGGCAAGGCTGGAGAGCTTACGCAGAGGTTGTACGACACCCTCACCGGCATTCAGACAGGCAGGCTGCCTGATCCCTTTGGATGGGTGGTAAAGGTGGCGGTGAAGCGCCTGTCTTAGTCCGCGTCCAATCCTTGCCGTGCAGCGATCATAAAGCGATAACCGCCAATATGGACTTCGAAAGCCAAATCTCCCCAGGGCTGCACAGTCAGTCCGGAAGGATGCAAAAACCGGTGGCTTTCATAAATCTGGTGAATCTGCTCAATTGGAACTGTCATGTAGATTACAACGCCGCAGCCTATGCAGGGCAGCTGATCAGCAGAAACATAGCCTTCGGTGATGCCCAGCAGAACTGAGTTGCCGCAGAGAGACACCCCGACCAGAGGATCGCCGCTTTCAACCGGCTGGGAAAAATCAAGTTTCCAACCAGCAGAAACGAACACCTCTGAAGCTCCGTATGGATCTGCACAAGCAAGTATCGGTCTGATCATACACTCCCTCCCTTTCTGCTATGGTATCTCTAAACAAATCGAACAGTCCATCTCATTTCAGCAGATCCGCCATGATTGCAAGCCGGTATTCGATCTCTTCCTCAAAGGCACAAGGCCTGTACAGCGATTCCTCAACAACCCATTTTGATTGCTGATCTACCTGCAGGTTTTTTATTATCAGCTAAGCCGAGATCAGTGATCAATGAAGAAGAAAGCGGTTCCTGATGCTTCCATGTTTGCAAGTTCGCCAGGTTTTTCCGCAAAAAACTGAATTGGGGTCTCTGGATGGAAGTCAAGGCTTGTTCATATGATCTCTCCTTTTTATGATTGAGGTTTAGGTGTTGTAGTGAAGCTTACCAATCCTGGTGCACGATTGATTTGAAAAGCGGTTTCCGGCGCGGGTATTGTCTAATTTATTTTATCACAATGCCTTTCCGCAGGACAAATAACAGACGTAACTGACGGCCTTTACACAACAGTTTTCGGCAATCGGACGATGAAGTTCCATGATATAATTATGGTATCAATCATTATGATGAGGAGAATGCCCATGAAGTACTATGTTGATGCCAATGCCTTTAGAG
>JAAYNP010000109.1 GCA_012520795.1 Bacillota bacterium | reverse complement strand
TCGCTTTGTTGTCACGTGCCAGATAATAGGTAATCGCTGCTGTGGTGGTAGTCTTACCGTGGTCAACGTGGCCAATGGTCCCCACGTTTACGTGTGGTTTGGTTCTTTCAAACTTTTGCTTTGCCATTATTCTCCCCCTCAAATCTAAAGGTTTTTTTATTTGGTTGATGTTTCACCAATACTGGTGGGTTCTGGTTCATAATGCGAGAAATTCATGCTGTGTGTAGCCCTACCCTGAGTAGCACTACGCAAGTCCGTGGCATAGCCGAACATCTCCGACAGCGGTACATACGAACGTACAACCTGGGTGTTCCCCCTTGCTTCCATACCCTCGATGCGGCCGCGGCGGGCGTTCAAATCGCCAATCACATCCCCGAGGTATTCCTCGGGTGTGGTGACCTCTACCTTCATGATTGGTTCCAGCAGGACAGGATCCGCCCTTCGGGCCCCATCCTTAAAGCCGATCGATCCTGCCACTTTGAATGCCATCTCTGACGAATCGACTTCATGATAGGAACCATCGACAAGCGTAACGCGCACATCCACCATGGGGTAGCCGGCAATCACGCCGCTGTGCAGTGCTTCCTTCACACCGTCTTCAACTGCAGGGACATACTCTTTAGGCACAACGCCACCCACAATCTTGTTGACGAATTCAAACCCGGAGCCCTGCTTCAATGGTTCCAGCTCCAGCAGCACGTGCCCGTATTGGCCCCGGCCGCCGCTTTGGCGGATAAACTTGCCTTCCGCCTTGACCGGTTTTGTGATTGTTTCCCTGTAAGCAACCTGCGGTTTGCCAATATTGGCTTCCACCTTGAATTCCCGCAGCAATCGGTCGACGATGATCTCCAAGTGCAGTTCGCCCATGCCGGAAATGATCGTTTGCCCGGTTTCCTCATCGGTATGGACTCGGAATGTTGGGTCTTCTTCCGCCAGTTTCTGCAGGGCAATGCCCAATTTGTCCTGATCTGCCTTGGTCTTGGGTTCCACCGCCTGATTGATCACTGGTTCCGGGAAATCGACATTTTCGAGAACGAGCGGTGCATTCTCAGTGCACAGTGTATCCCCGGTTGCTGCATCCCTTAGGCCCACTATGGCGACTATGTCGCCTGAATAACACTCTTTGACCTCTTCCCGATGGTTGGCATGCATCCTCAAGATGCGCCCAACCCGCTCCATTCTCCCTTTTGACGCATTGTGGACATAACTGCCCGCTTTGATGGTGCCGGAGTAAACCCTGACGTAAACCAATTTGCCCACATAGGGATCACTCATCACTTTAAAAGCCAGGGCAGCCAATGGGCTCTGATCATCCAGGTTGCGGTGTTCTTCAACCCCGGTGGCCAGGTTTGTGCCGACAACCGGAGGTAAATCCTGAGGCGACGGCAGGTAATCCACAATTGCATCCAAAAGCAGCTGTACACCTTTGTTTTTGAATGACGAGCCGCACAATACCGGAATCACTTTCACCGCAAGGACACCGCGGCGGATAGCCTTGCGAAGCTCATCATCACTGATTTCTTCGCCCTCGATGTATTTCTGCATCAGTTCATCGTCGATCTCGGCAATCGTTTCAAGCAAATGTTCTCTGGCTGCAGCTGCGGTTTCAACAAGTTCTTCAGGAATATCCGCCTCTTCATCTTTGGTGCCTAAATCATCAGTATATATATGGGCTTTCATGGTAATCAGGTCTATCATTCCACGGAAAAAATCTTCCACACCAATAGGCCACTGGATCGCAACCACGTTGGCGCCCAGCCTTTCCCTCATCATTTCAACCACTCTTTGGAAATCGGCACCTACCCGGTCCATCTTGTTAACATATGCAATCCGCGGAACATTGTACTTGTCTGCCTGACGCCACACAGTTTCCGATTGAGGCTCAACTCCACCTACACAGCAGAATACCGCGACCGCTCCGTCCAGAACTCTCAAAGAACGTTCGACTTCTACAGTGAAGTCAACGTGCCCGGGCGTATCGATAATGTTAATACAATGATCCCGCCAGAAGGTAGTAGTAGCGGCTGAAGTGATGGTTATACCCCGCTCCCTCTCCTGCACCATCCAATCCATGGTGGCAGCACCATCGTGTACTTCACCAATCTTGTGAACCTTCCCGGTGTAAAAGAGGATTCTTTCAGTGGTTGTAGTTTTTCCTGCGTCGATGTGTGCCATGATCCCGATATTGCGTGTTCTTTCTATCTCATAGACTCTGCCCACTTCATTACTCCCCCTTTGCCGAGCCTGGATTACCACCGGTAGTGGGCAAAGGCCTTATTAGCTTCTGCCATCCGGTGAGTATCTTCTCTTTTCTTGACTGATGAACCCTGGTTGTTCGCTGCATCCAAAATCTCGGCAGCCAGCCTGTCAACCATGGTGTATTCACTGCGATCCCGGGCATAGTTCACCAACCAACGAATAGCCAACGCAACCCGGCGTTCAGAACGAACCTCGATCGGCACCTGATATGTGGCGCCCCCAACCCGGCGCGGCCTCACCTCTAGAACGGGCATTACATTTTCCATGGCTTGATCCAGAACATCCAAGGGATCTTTTCCGGTTTTTTCCTTGATCCGTTCCAATGCCTGGTACATGATTGACTCTGCCAATGCCCGTTTGCCGTCCAGCATGATTACATTAATGAAACTGGAAACCAATTTGCTGTTGTAAACCGGGTCTGGTAATACATCTCTTTTTGGGACAGTTCCTCTTCTTGGCATAGATCCTATTTCACCCCTTTACTCTGGTGATTACCCAATATTACCCTCAACCTTTCGGGCGCTTTGTTCCATATTTGGAACGCCCTTGGCGCCGGTCTTCCACTCCTGACGCGTCCAAGGTGCCCCGGATGATATGATAACGGACTCCAGGCAAATCCTTAACTCTTCCACCGCGAATCAGGACAACACTGTGCTCCTGCAGATTATGACCTTCTCCGGGAATATAGCAAGTGACCTCCATGCCGTTTGTTAACCTTACCCTGGCAATCTTGCGCAGAGCGGAATTTGGTTTTTTCGGTGCTGTGGTTGAGACCCTTGTACAAACACCACGTTTTTGCGGGTTGTTTGCTCCATATTCGACACTAGCTCTAAGTGTATTCTGTGTATAACGTAGAGCTGGTGCTACACTCTTTGCCTTTTGACTGGAACGGCCTTTTCTAATTAGCTGGTTGATTGTTGGCACAATCATAACCCCCCTTCACTATAACTTACTCCTTGAGCACACATGCGACCGCTGCTCCCACATCAATGCCGCAGGCTCGCCCTAATTCTGCCATTGTATCGACATCCACAACATCTACTCTCAATCTTGCGCAGCCTTCCCTGACAGGATTGGTCACTTCGGCGTCTGCATCTTTTGCAATGTACACGAGTTCAGCTCTGCCGGCTTCCAATGCCTTTAAGGTTTGTTTTGTACCTACAACCCTGTGAGCACGCATCAGTTTTGCAGGCATCACCGTCTCTCCTTTTCCCCAGACCTTTACTGAAACATCCCGCAGGATGGTTATCCTGCGGGCTCACACTTTAGCATTTTATCATCTGTTGCTGATCTTGTCAATACAGATCAGCGGTATTCGATCATTCCACTACGGGGTTTTCACTAAGTTCCACAGCAGACTGCTGTCCCGGTTCGTCATCACCCTTCACCGCAACTTCTGCCGCATCGCCGCCGGCCTGTTCTTTGCCGCTAATCTCATGCCTGTCTTCACCGGCATCGGCCTGTTCGCCAATCTCATCCGCTGCTTCCGCTTCGGAAGTCTGATCTTCAACTACGATCTGGATGTTGCTGTAACGGGACATGCCGGTTCCGGCGGGAATCAGCTTGCCAATAATCACGTTTTCTTTTAACCCGAGCAGACGATCGGTCCTGCCTTTAATGGAGGCATCCGTTAAGACTCTGGTTGTCTCCTGGAACGATGCCGCCGACAGGAAACTGTCGGTCGCCAACGCAGCTTTGGTGATTCCCAAAAGTGCCGGTTTGGCGGTGGCCGGTTCTCCACCGTTCGCTTCCGCCCTCGCGTTTTCCTCATCAAAATCAAAGGAATCGACCAGGCTGCCCGGCAGCATACGGGTATCCCCGCTGTTTTCGATTTTGACCTTCCTCAGCATCTGGCGGACAATCACTTCAATATGCTTGTCGTTAATGTACACGCCCTGTGAACGGTACACTTCCTGTACTTCCTGCACCAGGTACTGCTGTACGCCGGCGACGCCCTTTACTGCCAATATATCATGGGGGTTCATTGAACCTTCAGTCAGGCGGTCCCCCGCTTCCACCTGCGAACCGTCTCTGACCCGCAGGCGCGCCCCGTAAGGAATATTGTAGTTTTTGCTTTCTTCATCGTTTGTTACTATGACTTTGCGGCTGCCTTTGCTTTCCACAATTTCCACTGTACCGTCAATCTCCGAGATTACAGCCTGGCCCTTGGGCTTGCGGGCTTCAAACAATTCCTCCACCCGGGGCAAACCTGCTGTAATATCGTCACCGGCAACTCCACCGGTATGGAATGTCCTCATGGTCAGCTGTGTACCGGGTTCGCCAATGGACTGGGCAGCAATAATCCCCACAGCTTCACCCACATCCACCATCTCGCCTGTTGCCAGGTTGCGGCCGTAGCATTTGACGCAGACGCCATAACGGGTGCGGCAGCGCAGTACGGAGCGGATTTTCACCTTCTCGATTCCCGCCTCCTCTATGACCTGCGCCTGGCAATCGGTAATCATTTCATTGGCCGGCACCAGCAATTCGCCAGTTGCAGGGTGAACGACATCCTCCAAGGCAGCTCTTCCGGCAATCCGCTCGCTTAAGGATTCGATCACATCCTCCATCTCACCGGCGATCTCTTTAATGGCGCTGACATAGATCCCCTCGTCAGTGCCGCAGTCATGCTCCCGGACAATCACATCCTGGCTCACATCAACCAGGCGCCGGGTCAGATAACCAGAATCGGCTGTCCGCAGGGCAGTGTCAGCCAGCCCTTTACGGGTGCCGTGGCTGGAAATGAAGTATTCAAGCACTGTCAACCCTTCCCGGAAATTGGCCTTAATCGGAATCTCGATTGTTTTTCCAGTAGGATCGGTCACCAACCCCCGCATCCCTGCCAGCTGATTGATCTGCGACCAGTTGCCCCGGGCGCCGGAGACGGCCATCATGTAAACAGGGTTGAACTTGCTGAAGTTATCCAGCATCGCCTCGGTAACCTCTTCTTTGGCCCGAGTCCAGATATCACAGATCCGCTGATAGCGCTCTTCCGCTGTGAGCAGGCCTCGGCGGTGCTGCATTTCAATAATGTCCACTTCTTTTTCAGCCTGGACCACCAGCTCGTGTTTGGTCGGCGGGACTACTATGTCAGCAACAGAAACTGTGGTGCCCGACTGGGTGCTGTAATGATAGCCCAAAGCCTTGATTCTGTCGAGAATCTCAGCGCATTGATCCATATCGACTGTATTGTAAAGCTCTTCAACTATGGCGCCCAATCGATCCTTATCCACTTCGGTGTCATAGTGTTCCATAGTCTCGGGCAATACGGAATTGAAGATCAACCTACCAAGCGTAGTGTTGATCCGTTTCCCCTTGTGTCTGACCAAAATCCGGGCATGCAGATCAATCTGATTGTTGTAATAGGCCATTTCCGCTTCCTCGACAGAGCCGAAATACAGCCCTTCTCCCTCGGCGCCGGCTTTCTCCATGGTCAGGTAATAGATCCCGATAACCATGTCCTGGGTTGGAGTGACAATGGGCCGCCCGCTGGAGGGCACCAGGATGTTGTTCGTTGACAGCATTAACAGCCGCGCTTCAGCCTGGGCTTCAGCGGACAGAGGCACGTGCACTGCCATTTGGTCGCCGTCAAAGTCAGCATTGTATGCTGTGCAGACCAATGGATGGATTTGAATAGCCCGGCCTTCGACAAGTACCGGCTCAAATGCCTGAATGCCTAAGCGGTGCAGAGTGGGAGCCCTGTTGAGCAGTACAGGATGTTCCTTGATCACATCTTCCACAACGTCCCACACTTCAGGCCTGGACCGCTCCACCATTCGCTTGGCACTCTTGATGTTGTGAGCAAATCCCCGCTCAACTAGTTCCTTCATCACGAAAGGTTTGAAAAGCTCCAAAGCCATTTCCTTTGGCAGGCCGCATTGATGCATTTTTAGGTTTGGCCCTACCACAATGACCGAGCGGCCGGAATAATCCACCCGTTTACCCAAAAGGTTTTGACGGAACCGGCCTTGTTTGCCTTTGAGCATATCACTTAAGGATTTCAGCGGGCGGTTGCCCGGCCCGGTAACCGGCCTGCCGCGCCGGCCGTTGTCAATCAGGGCGTCTACCGCTTCCTGAAGCATCCGTTTTTCGTTACGGACAATGATATCCGGTGCGCCCAACTCCAGCAGCCGCTTCAGGCGGTTGTTGCGATTGATGACTCTCCGGTATAAATCATTCAGATCAGATGTGGCAAAGCGGCCGCCATCCAGCTGAACCATGGGCCGCAGTTCCGGCGGGATAACCGGAATGACCTCCAGAATCATCCATTCGGGCCGATTTCCGGAGGATCGGAACGCCTCCACAACCTCCAGCCTTCGCACAGCCCGGATGCGGCGCTGACCGCTGGTGTCTTTGATCTCAGTCCGCAATTCCTCGCCCAGTTTGTCAAGATCGATTTCCTCCAACAGCCGCTTGATGGCTTCCGCGCCCATGCCGGCACTAAAACGGTTCCCGTATTTCTCCCGGTACTCCCGGTATTCGCCATCGCTGAGCAGCTGCATTTTGGCCAGCGGTGTTTCGCCGGGATCCAGGACAACATATGAAGCAAAATATAAGATCTTCTCCAAGGTCCGGGGTGACATGTCGAGAATCAGGCCCATCCGGCTGGGAATTCCTTTGAAAAACCAGATGTGTGACACAGGGGCCGCCAGCTCAATATGCCCCATTCTTTCCCTGCGGACTTTCGCCCGGGTCACTTCTACACCGCAGCGGTCGCAGACGATCCCTTTGTACCTGACCCGTTTGTATTTTCCGCAGTGGCATTCCCAATCCCGGGTCGGTCCGAAAATCTTCTCACAAAACAGGCCTTCCCGCTCCGGCTTCAACGTACGGTAGTTGATTGTCTCCGGCTTCTTTACCTCTCCACTAGACCTAGCCCGTATCTGTTCAGGCGATGCTAAACCTATGCGAATCCGATCGAAATTGTTGACATCCAGCAAGGGCTGTCCCTCCTTTTTGTCCTGCACCCAGTTACACCATCTTAGAACTCATCGCTGTCACTTTCGTCGTCAAATTCAACCAAATCATCGATCTCGTCGAGGCTTGAATCCAGATCCGAGCCCAAATCGATATCAAAGCTTTCCCCATCTAGTTCCGGATCATCCACGTCCGTGAGTTCTCCATCCTCTTCTGCCGCATCAAAGTCAATATCCTCGATCTCCAATTCGTCCATCTCATCTTCAGACTGATCAAGACCAAGATCCTGGCCTGGTTCCGCCAGATCGTCTGCCTCATCAGATTCCATCCTTGATTTCCTCGAGTGCAGCGGCGGTTCATCAGCTTGAACACTTAGGCCCAGCTCCTTGGCCATTTCACTGATGTCTTCCTCTGCTTCTTTAATTTCAATTTCCTGTTCTTCCTCGCTCAGCACTCGCACATCCAGGCATAGGCTCTGCAGTTCTTTAATCAATACTTTAAACGATTCGGGGACACCTGGTTCCGGAATATTCTCGCCTTTGACGATGGCTTCGTATGTCTTGACTCTGCCAACAACATCGTCCGATTTGACAGTCAGAATTTCCTGCAGTGTATAGGCTGATCCGTAAGCTTCCAGGGCCCAGACTTCCATTTCGCCAAACCGCTGGCCGCCAAACTGGGCTTTACCGCCCAAAGGCTGCTGAGTTACGAGGGAATAAGGTCCGGTGGAACGGGCATGGATTTTGTCGTCCACCAAGTGCGCCAGTTTGATCATGTAAATGACGCCGACTGTCACCGGGTTATCAAAAGGCTCACCGGTACGGCCGTCATAGAGAACGGTTTTGCCGTTCCGGGCCATGCCTGCTTTTTCCATAGTATCCATAACTTCGATCTCTGTGGCACCGTCAAATACGGGAGTGGCAACATGAATGCCCAGAACCTTAGCGGCCATGCCCAAGTGTGTTTCCAGAATCTGGCCGATGTTCATCCGCGACGGCACCCCCAAAGGATTCAAAACAATCTGCACCGGAGTCCCGTCGGGCAGAAAGGGCATATCCTCCCTGGGCAGAATCCTGGAAATCACTCCCTTGTTTCCGTGACGCCCCGCCATCTTGTCCCCAATGGAAATTTTGCGTTTCTGGGCAACATAAACCCGCACCAGCCGGTTCACACCGGGAGAAAGCTCATCGCCGTTGTCCCTCGAAAATTCCTTGACGTCGACGATAATGCCGCCCTCCCCGTGGGGTACCCGCAGGGAGGTATCCCGCACTTCTCTGGCTTTCTCACCAAAAATGGCCCGCAGCAGGCGTTCCTCCGCTGTAAGTTCTGTTTCACCTTTGGGAGTCACTTTGCCAATCAGGATATCCCCGGGCTTAACTTCAGCGCCGATCCGGATCACACCCCGCTCGTCCAGATCCTTAAGGCTGTCTTCACCCACATTGGGAATATCCCGGGTGATCTCTTCAGGGCCGAGCTTGGTATCCCGTGCCTGCGCCTCATATTCCTCAATATGAATCGAGGAAAAGGTGTCATCCCGTACCAATTCTTCACTGATCAGGATGGCGTCTTCAAAGTTGAACCCTTCCCACGGCATGAAGGCGACCAAAATATTGCGGCCCAGCGCCAATTCGCCTTGATCAGTTGACGGGCCGTCTGCCAGCATCGTATTCTCATCCACCTGCTGTCCAACGGAAACAATTGGTTTCTGGTTAATGCACGTTCCCTGGTTGGAACGTTCGAACTTCCGCAATTTGTAGTTGCAAAGCTTCCCGTCATCACTGCGGACACCGATGCGGGAACCGGAAACATATTCAACAATACCCGGCGCTCGGCTTAAAACAACGGCGCCGGAATCAACCGCTGCCTTATACTCCATTCCCGTACCCACAAGGGGAGCTTCCGACTGCAAAAGCGGTACAGCCTGGCGCTGCATGTTGGCCCCCATCAAAGCCCGGGCTGCGTCATCATTTTCCAGAAAGGGAATCAATGCCGTAGCAATACTGACAATCTGCTTTGGCGAAACATCTGCATAATCAGCCATCGCTGCAGGCACAATCCGGATTTCTTCCCGTTCCCGGACAGTCACACGCTCATTGATAAACCTGCCTTCTTCATCAACCGGTTCGTTCGCCTGGGCAATGATGTAGTTGTCTTCCTCATCAGCGGTCAAATAGGTGATCTCATCAAGAACCCTTCCGTTTTCCACCAGCCGGTAAGGTGTTTCTATGAATCCATACTCATTGATCCTGGCATATGTGCACAATGAGCCGATCAAGCCGATATTCGGCCCCTCCGGCGTCTCAATGGGGCACATTCTGCCGTAGTGCGAATGATGGACGTCACGGACCTCGAAACCTGCCCTCTCCCGGGACAAACCACCGGGCCCCAAGGCGCTCAAACGCCGTTTATGGGTCAGTTCTGCCAAAGGGTTGGTTTGATCCATAAACTGGGACAGCTGGCTGGAGCCAAAGAACTCCTTGATTGCCGCCACCACAGGGCGGATATTAATCAAGGCTTGAGGTGTGATAATGTCCACATCCTGGATGGTCATCCGCTCCCGGACTACCCGCTCCATACGGCTCAAGCCAATGCGGAATTGGTTTTGCAAAAGCTCCCCCACGGATTTTAGCCTGCGGTTGCCCAAATGATCGATATCGTCAATGAATCCAACCTCATAGGGTAAGTTGGCCAAATAGTTGATGGTCGCAAGGATGTCATCTTTGAGGATCGTTTTCTCACTTTCATCGGGCTTGCCGTTGTTGAATACCTTCAGCTCATCGCCTTCTTTTGTCTTGATCACGACTGATCTTACATTGGCATTGTGAATCGCCGCAATCAGTTTCCGATCAAGCTTCACGTTGGCTTCTGCCAAGATCTCCCCTGTTTCAGGGTTGATCACTGGTTCAGCGGTGGTACGGTTGATCAGGCGTTCAGTGAGCCGCAGTTTCTTGTTGATTTTATACCGCCCCACCCCGCCCAAATCATAACGCTTCGGTTCATAGAAGAGTGTTTCAAAGAGACTGCGGGCGCTTTCTTCCGTAGGCGGCTCACCAGGCCGCAGCCGTTTGTAGATTTCGATCAACGCTTCAGCTTCCGATTCAGTGTTATCCCGTTCCAAAGTAGCCTTAATCGCTTCTGCGCCATGGTAAAGATCAAGGATTTTAGCATTAGTCCCTACACCCAGAGCCCGGATCAAAACCGTGGCGGGAATCTTACGAGTCCGATCGATGCGGACAGTGATCACGTTATTGGAGTCCATCTCAAACTCCAGCCAAGCGCCGCGATTCGGAATAATGCTGGCAGTATATAAAGGCTTTCCTGATGTATCGGCAGTAAAATCAAAGTAAACGCCTGGAGAACGCACCAGTTGGCTGACGACAACGCGCTCTGCTCCATTAATAATGAAGGTTCCGGTCCCGGTCATCAGGGGAAAGTCTCCCATAAAGACTTCCTGCTCCTTTACTTCCCCGGTTTCCTTGTTTATCAAACGCACTCTTACCTTCAATGGGGCAGAATAAGTCACATCCCGCTCCTTGCACTGTTCAACATCCCATTTGGGCTCCCCCAGGGTATAGTCAAGAAACTCAAGCACAAGATTCCCCGTAAAGTCCTGGATCGGTGAGATGTCCCGGAACATTTCCAACATGCCTTCTTTAAGAAACCAGTCAAACGACTTCCTTTGAATCTCGATTAGGTTTGGTACTTCCATGACTTCTTTGAGTTTCCCGTAGCTTACACGTTGCCTTCGACCTTGTTGCACGGCGACTGCCAATGGCTTTCACCTCTCCTTTTGGTTTACTACCAAGCATGAGTAAAAGCAAGGGAATCTCCCTCGCTTGCATTTACAATGTCGATACCGATCCATTCTCCGCATTTACAGAAAAGTTATGCATTATTTTCCTCCAAAAAATATTCCCCGGCGGCAGGAATAACGTGGAAGCATGTTGTATTAGATATGTAGAAAGCGACAATGCCCCACCATAATGTCAATACTAAGTAATAATAACATGATGCTTGTTCCTTGTCAAGCAGTATTTTTGCTGCCTTGGAATCCATTAATCAAAAAACGTCTTCTTAAACTGTGTTAAGAAGACGTTTTTGTTGCTTTTCACCCCTACTTGAGTTCCACAGTGGCTCCTGCTTCTTCAAGTTTGGCTTTGATATCCTCAGCTTCTTGTTTGCTGACTCCCTCTTTAATCGGTTTCGGAGCACTGTCAACCAACTCTTTGGCTTCCTTGAGGCCCAGGTTGGTCAACTCGCGGACAACCTTGATAACTCCAATCTTCTTCTCACCGGCGGATACGAGGACAACGTCAAATTCAGTCTTCTCCTCTTCGGCTTCAGCAGCTGCGCCGCCCGCAACCGGCATGGCCATGGCCACCGGTGCTGCAGCGGATACACCGAACTTCTCCTCCAATGCCTTTACCAATTCAGCCAGTTCCAAAACGGTCATGTTTTCTATGGCTTGCATAATATCTTCTTTAGTCATCAATCTGTTCCTCCTTAAAATTTAGACTTGAGATGATCTGTGTTTTACCATGCGCGTCTTTTCATGCGCCTGCTTCCTCTTTTTGCTTACGCACAGCATCCAGTGCGTATACGAGATTGCGGATCGTACCCTGGAGCACATTCACCAAACCGGCGATTGGCCCCTGCATTCCCCGTAATACCTGGCTGAGCAGTTCTTCCCGGGACGGAAGCGCTGCCAACGCCTTGACACCTTCAACATCCAACACTCTGCCTTCCAAAAGCCCGCCTTTGAGCTCCAAAACAGGATTGGTTTTGGCAAACTCACTCAAGACCTTAGCCGGGGCAACCGGGTCCTCGTAGCCAAAAGCGATAGCCGTGGGCCCCACCAGCAAGGAGGTTAAGTCTTCAAAACCGGCCTCTCTGGCAGCAATGGCTGTCAATGTGTTCTTGAGAACCTTGTATTCAACCCCTGCCTCCCTGAGCTTTCTCCTCAATTCCGTAGCCTGCATCACGGTCAAACCTCTGTAGTCGGCGAGGATGACCCCTTGAGCTCTGCTCAACTTATCCTTGATCTCATCGACGATTGCAACTTTCTCTGGCCTTGGCACCTTTTCACCTCCTACCAACTGATCCAACAAAAAAGATCTCCACAGACAGTTGGAGATCCGAAACAGGCATCGACAACAGGCTCAAACAGGCCTGTTCGCACCCGCCTCAACCTCGGTTGGCAAGCTAACCGCTTCTTAAGCCTTGATGGCACCAACTGTCTTTGGTCAAGCGCAAATCATATCATCTTGTCATTACTATCTCAGGTGAGCAACCACATCCTGAGGATTAATCCGAATCCCCGGGCTCATGGTTAATGATACTGCCACTTTCCGCAAATAGGTTCCTTTTGCAGCTGCCGGCTTGGCTTTGACAACCGCCCCCAGCAGAGCCAGGAAATTATCCCGCAGCTTGTCATGATCAAAGGAAACCTTGCCAATGGGCACATGAATGCCGGCTTCTCTATTAACCCTAAACTCAACCTTACCGGCCTTCGCATCTCTGACTGCATCGGCAACTTCGAATGTAACCGTACCGGTTTTTGGATTGGGCATCAATCCCCTGGGGCCCAAAACCCGGCCCAGTTTGCCGACAACACCCATCATATCGGGAGTGGCAACTGCTACATCAAAATCCAGCCAGCCGCCTTGAATTTTCTCAACAAGCTCTTCTGCCCCGACATAATCGGCACCAGCTTCCTGTGCTTCCTTGGCTTTCTCGCCCTTGGCAAAAACCAAGACAGTTACATCCCTGCCGGTACCATGGGGCAGGACTACCGTACCCCGGACTTGTTGATCGGCATGCCTTGGGTCAACACCAATCTTCAAAGCAACTTCGACAGTTTCGTCAAATTTTGCCGTAGCAAGTTTCTTCACAAGCTCAAGAGCTTCATCCATTGTGTACAGGCGGGTTTTCTCCACCAGATTGGCAACCTCTTGATAACGCTTGCCGTGTTTAGCCATTATCATATCCTCCTTTGTGGTGCAAACGGAAAGATCCTCCCACAATATTCCATCGATTAATCTTCAACAACAATGCCCATACTGCGGGCTGTCCCTTCGATCATCCGCATGGCAGCTTCCAGATCTGCAGCATTCAAGTCGGCCATCTTCAATTCAGCGATTTCGCGGATTTTGTCCCGCCCGATTGTGCCAACCTTTGCCCGGTTTGGCTCGCCCGATGCCTTCTCCAAGTTCATGGCCTTCTTCAACAGGACGGCTGCCGGTGGAGTCTTGACTACAAATGTAAAGGACCTGTCTTCATAAACAGTAATCACAACTGAAACAACCATACCGGCCTGTTGTGCAGTCCTTTCATTAAAAGCTTTGCAAAACTCCATAATCGCAATACCATGTTGACCAAGTGCCGGCCCTACTGGAGGCGCAGGAGTAGCTTTACCTGCAGGAACCTGTAGTTTAACGATGGCACTGACCTTTTTCGCCATGGCGCATGCACCCCCTTATCTAATGTGGTAATGGCGGACTATGCGTCCTCCCACTGACAAACACCAATCTAAAGCTTTGCAATCTGGTCAAAATCCAACTCAACAGGAGTTTCACGCCCAAACATTGATATTCGTACAGTTAGTTTACCCTTATCCATATTCACGGCCTCAACTTCACCGGAGAAATTGACAAACGGCCCCGAGATCACCTTGACAGACTCTCCCACCTCAAACTTCGCGCGTGGGCGAGGTTCATCCAGCCCCATGTTGTAAAGGATCAGATCGATCTCTTCTTCAGTCAGGGGGACCGGCTTCACACCTGAACCAACAAACCCTGTCACACCGGGGGTATTCCTCACTACATACCAGGAATCGTCTGTAATGATCATTTCCACCAAAACGTACCCGGGGAACACCTTCTTTTGGAGGATCTTCTTCTTGCCGTCCTTGTAGTCGACAATTTCTTCCACAGGGACTACAATCCTGAAAATCTTATCCTCCATTCCCATGGATTCGATCCGTTTTTCCAGATTTGCTTTAACTTTGTTTTCGTATCCTGAATAGGTGTGGATTACATACCACTGTTTCTCCGCTGTCAAATTCTCACTCATTGCCGAGAGGGCCTCATCGGCCCTTACCCCCCTATACGGTTTAATAAGTTCAAGATATTGGATACCACAAAGTCAACAATCGCGATGAAAATGGCGACCATCAGCACGACAAAAAGTACGATCCCTGTATTTTTGGTCAACTCTTTTCGGTTTGGCCATGCTACTTTGCGTAACTCCGATCTGACTTCCCGGAAATATCTGCCGATCCGCTGCCAGACACTGGGTTTGGATTTTTTGGCTACAGCTGACAAATCGTGTCACATCCTTCTTAGCGGGTTTCTCTGTGAACCGTATGAGCCTTGCAAGTCTTACAGTACTTGCTCAACTCAATGCGATCAGGATCATTGCGCCTGTTTTTGTTGGTGCGGTAATTCCTGTTTTTGCACTGAGTACATTCTAGAGTTATGCCAACTCGCATAGCCGCCACCTCCGCATCCTCGAAAAATACCTTTAGAACTTATCACATTTTATCCAGGCTGTCAAGAGAGCCTGACAGCTGCCTTAAGCAGCTATTTCAAAATCTTGGTTACGACTCCGGCGCCTACGGTGCGGCCGCCTTCGCGAATAGCAAAACGCAGGCCTTCTTCCATGGCGATCGGGGTGATCAGTTCCACAGTCATCCGGACGTTGTCTCCGGGCATGACCATTTCCACACCTTCCGGCAGCTTGATTA
>JAAYNP010000108.1 GCA_012520795.1 Bacillota bacterium | reverse complement strand
TTAAGCTATCCGTATTTCTAACTCAAACCGTTCCTGAGGGGCGCCTCTTTGCTCTTGATAACCAAACTCTGATTCAGATCGGCATTCAGCTGCTCAATGGGATTATTCTTGCTATTGCATTGAGTATAATTCTATATAAGCCGGTAAAGGAGTATTTGCGCAAACGGAGCGATACAATTAAAAGCAGGTTTGACGAAGCCGAAACTGCCACGGCCAGGGCGAATGAGCTGATTGCCGAATACGAGGGCAGATTGGCAGAAATAGATCGGGAGCGGGCAAAAATCCTGGAAGCGGCCCGCCTTGAGGCCTATGAAGAGAGTAAACGAATCGTGGCCGAGGTCAGGCAGGAAGCCAGTGAGATCAAAAGGCGTTCTTTGGAGAGTGTTGCCGAGGACAAAAAACGCCTTAAGGAAGAGGCCCGGCTGTATATTATTGAAGTCGCCTCCGAGATGGCCAAACGATACTTGGCAGAAGCTATTGATGCAGAAGCGCAGGAGCGGATTTTTGAGGAAACCATAGCACAGCTGGAGGAAGCGCAATGGCGAAATTGATGGATCGTACTGCGGAAGCCCTACTGGAAATATCTGAAGTCAATGGTACTTGGGATTCTGATCTTAAACAGGCGATCAGAATCAGAGATGCCCTTGATCGCCCTGATGTGCAGGGGTTTCTTAAAGATGCGCGCGTTCCGGCGTTGGCTAAGCATAAGTTCATCAATCAGGTTTTCGCCGAACAGCTTCCCTGGTATTGGAAGAGTTTTTTGTACCAGATGATCCGTGACAATCTGGCCTCTGAGATTGTTCCGGTCGTGACCGAGTATATCGGGCGGCTTAACCAGCGTTTGGGCCGGATCGAGGCGCGGGTTGTTTCAGCCATACCGCTTACAATTCGGCAAACTGACAGAATCCGAAATGTGTTGGAAAAAAAGACTAATCTTCAAGTGGAGATCTATTCTCTAGTTGATCCTGATGTGATCGGCGGCTTTTATGTATTGATTGGCGGCAATGTTTTTGACGGCACGGTAAGGACCGAACTTGAGCGGATCAAAGAAAGCCTGAAGAGAGGAATCACAAATGATCACAAGGCCTGATGAAATAAGCAAGGTACTTAAAGAGCTGATCGAATCTTATACGACCGAACTGGAGTTTTCCGAAGCCGGCACAGTGATCCAGGTTGGCGATGGCATTGCCCGGGTCCAGGGATTGTACAGCGCCATGAGCGGAGAACTTATGAAGTTTGCCAATGGTGTCTATGGTGTGGTGCTCAATCTTGACGAAGATTCCATCGGCGCCGTGATCATGGGCTCCGATGCCGGGATTAAAGAGGGTGACCCCGTTAGGCTGACAGGAAGAATGGCTGAAGTACCGGTTGGCGACGGTATGCTCGGGCGTGTAGTCAACCCTTTGGGCGTTCCAATAGATGATAAAGGCCCGATTGCACCGGATGGTTACCGGATGATCGAAAATGTGGCGCCCAGCGTGATCATACGCCAGGAGGTAAACCGGCCGCTGCAGACCGGGATCAAGGCAATTGATGCTTTGGTGCCCATCGGCAAAGGCCAGCGGGAATTGATCATTGGCGATCGGCAGACCGGCAAGACCGCGATTGCCATTGACACAATCATTAATCAGAAAGAAAAGGATGTCTATTGTGTTTATGTGGCCATTGGCCAGAAGGCTTCGACTGTTGCCCGGATCGCTAAGGTCTTGAATGAAACCGGGGCCATGGATTATACCACGGTAGTTGTCTCCACAGCCAGCGATTCGGCGCCGCTGCAGTACTTAGCACCCTATGCCGGCTGTGCCATTGCGGAAGAGTGGATGTACCGGGGCAAGGATGTCCTGATCGTCTATGACGATCTCTCCAAGCACGCCGTGGCGTACCGGGCTATTAGTCTGCTTTTGCGCCGCCCACCGGGGAGGGAGGCCTATCCCGGCGACGTCTTTTACCTTCACTCCAGGTTGTTGGAGCGGGCAGCGTGTTTGAGCAAAGAGCACGGTGGAGGCACACTGACAGCTCTGCCGATTGTGGAGACACAGGAAGGTGATATCTCGGCTTATATTCCCACGAATGTGATTTCCATTACCGACGGCCAGATTTACCTGGAAGCGGATCTTTTCAATCATGGTTTCCGCCCGGCGATCAATCCCGGCTTTTCCGTTTCCCGGGTGGGTGGCTCTGCCCAGATTCCGGCAATGAAGATGCTGGCAGGGTCATTAAGGATAGAGTTTGCCCAGTACCGGGAACTTGCCGTGTTTTCCCAGTTCGGCTCCGATCTGAGCCAGGACACTCTGGACCGCCTCAACCATGGGGAACGGATCATGGAAGTCTTAAAACAGCCGCAGTACCGGCCGATGCCGGTCGAGGATCAGGTTTTGATCGTGTATGCCCTGAACAAAGGGCATTTGAGGAATATTGAAGTTGGGCGGGTAGCAAAGTTTCAGAAGGATTTCATCAAGTATGTGGATGTCCACGCGCCTTGGATTAAAGATGAAATCAAGGACACGGGCAAGCTCTCTGAGCAGTTGATGCAGACCATTGATGAAGTGATAGCCGAGGTCAAGGCCGAATATAATTATGGCTAGGGAGGGCTCCAATGGCTTCGATGAAGGAAATCAAACATAGAATTGTCAATGTCAGCTCGACGGAAAACATTATCCGGGCCATGGATTTGATTGCCTCAACCAAGCTGAACCGGATCAGGGCGCGCCTGGAAGGAGTACGCCCCATTTACCATGAGTTAAGGCGGATCACAACCGAGATTGGCAGCAAAGAAGAGGCAAAAAGCAGTGTGTTTTATGCCGGGCGGGATGTAGGCAGCTCGCTGTATATTGTCATTACGGCAGATCAAGGTTTTTCCGGCGGTTACAACGCCAATATCGCCCATAAGGCTTTAGCGCACATGCGGAGTAAGAATGAAAAAATCCTGATCGTTGGGGCCAAAGGGTACGAATACTTCACCCGGCAGCGTAAGAATATTATCCGCAGAATCTTTGATTTGCCCGATGCCCAGGTGTACTACGGCACCGAAAGCATTGCCCGCTGGGTTCTGGATTTGTACTTGTCAGAAGAGGTGGACGAAGTATATGCCGCTTATACTCTGTTTGACAATGTCCTCCGCTATGAACCCTGTGTCGAAAAGCTGCTTCCCGCTCCGTTAAACCCGGGAGCAGCAAAGAGCGGTGATGGCAGGAAATATGAGCCGGGGCTTGATGCGTTTATTGAACACCTGGTCTTTTTATATATGCACATGGCTTTGTTCAGAGCCTTTACTGAAGCCCACACCAGTGAGCAGGCGGCGCGGATGGTGAGTATGGATGCGGCTGCCAAGAATGCGGAGGAAATGATCGAGAAACTGACGCATATGTATAACCGCAAAAGACAGGCTGCGATTACTCAGGAACTAAGTGAGATTATCGGCGGCACCAATATTATAAACAAAGGTGAACCAGATGACAGTTAGGAATACAGGTAAGATTACCCAAATCATCGGTTCGGTGATTGATGTCCGTTTTGAGGCGTCTTTGCCGGAT
>JAAYNP010000126.1 GCA_012520795.1 Bacillota bacterium | reverse complement strand
TTATATCGGCTGATGTTCTCCAAAAGCTGCAGAGGATTGGTCTTTAGGTCGGGATGAAAGAGTAATTCGATATTATAGAGGCAAATGAACTCTTCTTGATATGTATTGACCAAGTCCTGTACTATGCTACTTACCACAAGGGGGCGGCGCTTAACTGGGACTTCCAGCAGTTCCTTACTTAAAACTAAGTTGGTATTAATTTTGGGCATATCAATATCACGGACTAGCTCCGCCATCTTTGTTTGATTGCTATTAGAGCAGACAATGATGAGCTTATGCCGCCGTGACGCCACTGCAGCAACCCAGTCATTAACAGAATGAGCATCGACATACATACGCAGGCTCCTTCTAAACATTAACCTTTTCTCTAATCCGATTTAATTAGTAAAGTACCCATTTTCTCCAAGATGAGTTTTTTTCTCGCTTCGATAAACTCTTCGTAGGCATCTAGTCTCCACAGCGAAGGATCTCGTGGAATTAGATGCATAGCTAAATACTCATGATCCTTATCTGCAAACCATTCATCGGGCGGAATATTGCCTTTGTTCCCCGCTCCATTTTCGCCAGCCTTAAGTAACATGCAGTTCGCCAGTTGGTCACGTTCTGGTGCATAGTATCTTAGAAGATCATTCCGTCCAGTCTCCGGATTCTTACGTTTAACAGTTCTCAAGAGACTTTGTGGGAAGATGTGATCTACTTGCGGCTCATTACTGCTCAAAGCCGGTGTATAATTGAACTGTTTATACCAAAGGTTGAATACCAAGTGAATAAGTTTTGAACCATAACCTTGCGAAAGTAGTACTTCCGGTGTTATCTCCAGACTCCGATTATGACTTCGTATTACGCCAAAAATTTCACGAGTATCCCAACCTTGAAGTTGATCAATTCTATCGATACATGCATCAATAAGTCTATCAGGATTGCCACTAAATGAAGATGCTAACAGCGTCCGAAGGATATAGTCATCGATGCCTTTAGCTGAGCTCCATTGCCGTTCATAGTGATAACGATAATAAATGATAGGAATTAGTCCCAAATATGACGGTAAGGCTTTGTCTGAGCGTATGTAGGTGTTTTCATACAAGTAGTCGCGCACATCCTTTATGGCCTTCCCTATCTCAGGCCAGTTATCAACAATTCTTTGCCTATTATCTGGATCACGGAGTTTTTTCACGTTATACGCAGCACCTGTTTCCAGCAGTGTCAAACAAGTTTTGAGTACAAAATCACGGCTAAAGCTATAACCTAGGCCATTAAGTTCGTCTAAGAGAGTTTCCATCTGTGCGTCAGATTCATCCCAGATGGAAGATAGCAACGAGAACAGCAAATCAGATTTCCCAAGCCTAGTTCCACCCGCATTAGCCCGGATGAAAATCTCAACTACATCATCATCTGAGTACAATTCCTTGTTGTCAATGCTATCCAACTCTTGGTACACGATTA
The DNA here is from genome assembly GCA_012520795.1 of Bacillota bacterium. GTDB lineage: Bacteria > Bacillota > Limnochordia > Darwinibacteriales > DTU012 > DTU012. The sequence continues at coordinate 142 of JAAYNP010000126.1, read as the reverse complement.
CTTCGTCTTGCTTAAACACCTTAGATACTTGACACACATTGTCCTCGATACGATCCATTTCATCTGGCGTCAATTCTCGTTGAAACTTTTTGCAAAGCCTGTTTACCATCCTGTTATCCCGCAGATCACTGAAAACCAGATC
>JAAYNP010000107.1 GCA_012520795.1 Bacillota bacterium | reverse complement strand
TTTTAAGGCTTAAGAAAGGGGTTGAACATCAGGGAGCTGCGTTCGTTATTCACAAAAACAGAGGTCGTAAGCCTTCGCATTCTCTCTCTGACTCCGACAGGGAAAAAATCATAGCCCTCAAACGTTCAGACAAGTATCAAAAGGCCAATTTCCTCCATTACCAAGAACTTCTTCAGAAACATGAAAAAATCTATGTGAGCTATCCCATGGTATACCGCATTTTGACTCAAGCGGGAATTACCAGTCCCAAGCAAAAGCGCAAACGGAAAGACCATCACTTACGCAAACGAAACCCAAGAGAAGGTATGATGGTACAAATGGATGCATCACCGTTTGCTTGGTTTCTTGACGGTGTAATCTATAACCTTCATGGTGCCATCGATGATGCTGCTGGCAAAGTTCTGGGTTTGAACATGAAAAAAAACAGAATGCCTGATTGGTTATTTTGAAGTTACAGAACAAATGCTTACTTGTCACGGTATTCCATTGAGTATCTATAACGACTGCCATACCATTTTTCGTTCGCCGAAAAATGGCAAGCTATCCATAGAAGAACAACTTCAAGGAAAACAGGTAAGCTTAACTCAGTTGGCAAAATATACGAAGCCATGGAAATTGAAAAGCCTCGTAAACAAGTTGCACAAGAATCTAAAACAGAAACAAAAGCCAGGCGTCCTTTCAAACCAGCTGATGATCATCCATGGAGACAGCCTAGACAAAAAACACCCAGGCTATACTATGATGAATCAGACAGAGCAATCCTTGAAGCACTCTTCAACTCATCACGAGCCTGGGTGTGATAATGCAGTACTATCGATTCTGAACTACTGCGAACACTGGGACGGCACCGGATATCCTCAGGGTTTGAGCGGCAGAGAAATTCCGAAACTGGCCAGGATCATCGCTGTCGCCGATTACTACGATACCCTGGTCAGCGGCAGCCCCTGCATGAAAGGGATCAGCAGGAGCGACGCAGCAGCCAGGCGGCGGGAACAGGCGGGCATCAGGTTTGACCCGGAGATTGTTGAGCTGTTCTTGGCACACTGAGCGCCACTGCCTTAATTCCCTCTCGGCATGCCGTGCACTACTTCCAAAGAACTGAAAAAACCGGTCCAGCGAAGCGGAATATCATCGTCGGACCACCCGTCCGGCACGTACAGGGTCACTGCCGATCCGAATGCAGTTATGTTCAAAGCCTCTATGACGTCTATTATCAAGTCAACATCGGTGTTGATGGCCGTAATGCCTAAAGTTTCCACCGAAATACCACGGAGATCAAAACTTGCGGCACTGTGCGCCAACCTTATCCGGATCTTCCAAGGAATCTGTGGGGAAAGCTGGATGCCCCAATCATTCTCCTGACGCCTGTTCGCCCACCACAGCCCATGCTCTTGCTTAAGCCAAATTTGAGCCAGGTTATCGGCGGCACCATGGCTTGGCACCGCTCCCGCCTCTCCCCGGAGCTGTGCCCGGTAGATGCCGGCATCATCTGCTTTCTCGATACTGATGACCCCTCCGCCAAATTTGACCGTAAGCTCTCCCGCTGTCACACCGGGATAGCGCTCGGGAGTCATGCCGGTTGTTGTTGACAGTCCTGCGTTTGTTACACCGGATGGCAGAAAAAGCCCAAAGCAGATGAAGGCCAGCAGTATTACCGCAATAGTTGCCTTGACCACCCTTCCCGGGTTTCGCTTGGGCAACAGCAATGCACCGACCGCCGCCAAGGCGAGAAGTACCAGACAAGGAATAATACCCATTGAGGTCCGTCCCGGCAGCCCCATATGGCCAAAGAACTCAGCCAATCCGCCCAGGACGACTGCAGCAATGAATTTCATCGACTTTTCAGCACCTCACTCGCCATTTAAACAGCTGTTTCCCAGAGATTCTAAACTGCACAACCCCGTCGGGGCAGACGATGGCCATCTCATGTTTGTCAGCGCCGCCGAGATTTCGCAAATCTCCCCCGCTTCTAACGGCTTCCAAGATTAGAAACAGCTTCAGCATCGACTTGGAGCAAAAATGCTCCGGACAGCCGTACCGGCAAGTGAACGAATCCCCCGGTTCATATCCCATCCTGTAGTTTGTCGGTTTGTTGTCTCTGCCGACTTTCTCAACTTTTACAGTGAACTCCCAATCTTCCTGATACCACTGTTTCATCTGTCGACCTCCGATCCAATCTCTGTAGAAACTCCAGAAAAGCTCACTTCTTCAGTTCGCCTATCCTGACAATGTGATGCTCATACAAATGGTTGTGCCCGCAAGGCGCCAGATTTTTATACATATTCTTTTCTGTGCAGCACGATTCCTGTTTGGAACCGTATTCTCGCGAAAGTTTTTATATATAAATATATAATCAGACTCTTTCTATCGCAGGAAGGCCATGCGGTTTGGCATGGCCTGTGCTTACAGTTGACTTGCGCGCTAACGTACCGCAAGCCGAAGTTCAAGTTTCTGAGCATATTGAAGCGCTTCGAGGAATTCGCTCTGGGAAATCCGGCGGTTCAGCTCAGGAAAGTTGAATGCTTTGTAGCTGGGATAATACTGATCCATCAAATTGACCAACACACCCGGCGACAGTTTTGCTTTGATGAAATCCAAAACACGCTTGGTTTCTTCCAGCCCGCCGGGAAGGACCAGGTGGCGGATCAAAAGGCCTTTGTAAGCTAAGCCGTATTCATCAAGTTCTAACGGCCCAACCTGACGGTCCATTTCCACGAGGGCTTCGCTTGTTCTGGCGAAGTAATCCGAAGCTTGGGAGTAGTCCCGCGCCATTTTTTCAGAGCCGTATTTCAGATCGGGCATATATATGTCCACGATGCCTTCGAGGAGCTTGAGGGTGCCGACGCTTTCATAGCCTCCGCAGTTGTAGACAATGGGAAGCCGCAGCCCCTTCTGGGAGGCGGTATATATCGCTTCGATGATCTGGTGTACATAATGAGTGGGTGTCACCAAGTTGATGTTGGCGCAGCCGTAGTGATCCTGCAAGAGCAGCATCATTGCCGCGAGCTGTTCGCTGGTGCATGGTTCTCCTTCTCCGCCGAAACTCAGCTGATAGTTCTGGCAGTAGACACAGCGGAGGCTGCAGTGGGCAAAGAATATGGTTCCTGAGCCATGGCTGCCCACGAGTTCCCGTTCCTCGCCGAAATGCGGGCCGAAGCTGGATACCTTAAGCTTGGCACCGGCTTGGCAGTATCCTTTTGTTCTGGTGCGGTCCACCCTGCATTCCCTTGGGCAGAGGGTGCAGTTGGTGAGGTGCTCTTTGGTGGAGGCGATCCAGGCTGCGAAGTCTTGTTTGGTTAGATGTAGATAGGAGGGTTGGTGTTTCACTGCTGGTCACCACTCGCGTATCGTTCTAACTATAAGCTGCTCGCTTTTCCCAATATGATCTTAACAGCCTGGCCATATTCACGCCGTTGTTCGTGCTCCAGGCAGTAAACTTCATGTCGAAACAGGGGAATAATCCTACGGCCGAGTTTGTTCTCGCAGGGAGCTATAAAAGTTTCGCTTTCGTAACAATACCGCGCACCCTTGTACCCCTTCGAATTGTTGGGTCGCCAAAACGGGTAGGATAACAAACGTATCATTTAAGAAGCTGTTACATAACACTCATGAGAATATCCATCACATCATCTTCCGTCAGGGCAACCGGGTTGTTGTCCATTCTTCCTTCAGCAAAAGCATTATGCACGATAACTGGCAGGTCTTCAGCTGAGATTCCGAACACTGGTAACCTCAACTCGATAACTTCTCTACATACACTTTCCAGCCATGTATTCAGTCCTCCATGTTGGTCAAAAGAGCTTAACAATCTTTTGTCGTTGGGAAAATGTCCAAGGTTTCTTTCAAGAACAGCACCAAGGGTGAGTGACACGGCAAAACCATGGGGAACATCAAAAAACAGAGTTAGGGGATAGGAAATAGAGTGACAAGCCGTTGTTTTGGTTTTTGCAAAAGCCATACCTGCCAAAGTTGAGGCCATACATAACCTTTGTCTCGCCTGCAAGTTCTTCGGTTCATCTACACCGTTTCTGAGGTTTTCCATAATGAGCTCTACAGCTCGTAAAGCTATTTCTTGAACCAAAGGACTAGTGTGCTTCGACCAGTATGCTTCAACAGCTTGGCACAATGCGTCTAATCCCGTAGAAAGTGTCATAGTCGAAGGAAGAGAGGTTGTCAACTCTGGAACAATTATCGCAAGTTTAGGTTGCAGTTCAGGTGTATCTAGAGAGTATTTAACTTTGTTTTTCTTATCCCACAATGTCGCCCATTGTGTCACTTCCGATCCTGTTCCCGCAGTACTAGGCACAGCGATTATGTCCGGAAAAGAACTGTGCATATAAGATTTTGTCCTAATGCCGTCGATAATAATCTCCTGGTTTATACAACCGGCCATTTCCTTAAAAGCGCCGATGGCCTTGGCAAGATCTATGGCGCTACCGCCACCTATGGCTATAATTGTATCAACAGTCCTCCCGCCAATTCTATGCAACACAGCAGCAACATCTTCTGGAGTAGGATTTGCTGCAACTGAATCAATCCAGATAAAGCTCTTTCCACGGGCTCGGGTCTTTTCATCCATATGATGGATCTGGTTTTCGAATTCCCATCTCATCACTGAAGACTTGCTGACTATGATAACCAAATTTCCATCAAGAGACTCCAATGTATCCCAAAGCTTTTTTTTGTCCGCAAACACTATCTCAGTCATGCAAAATGGTGTGTATCCATATCTCATTCCTGGTTCCTCACTAATATTCTTCAGGTATAAGTGTTAAAATCTCTTTAATAGGCATACAAAGATCATCTGCTTCTGCCGCACGTCCGTTCTTTAATATCATTTCTGCCACTTCCTTCATAGCGGGAAACGCACTGCGGGTCAGATGATTAGCATAAATCACTATGTTGACGCCTCGACTGACCAATTCCTCTTCTGTCACATTTGAATAAGATGTCGGCACTACCACCAAGGGAGTTATTGAATTATGTTTACGGAATCTATCGCAAAACTCGAAGATCTCGTCCGGAGTACTTCGGCGCGAATGGATCATAATTCCGCTGGCGCCAGCTTCTACGTATGCAAAGGCCCTCTTAAGAGCATCGTCCATGCCTTTTTCCAGAATCAGGCTTTCAATACGCGCGATAATCATAAAATCGTTGGTCTTAAGCACAGCTTTACCAGCGGATATTTTATTACAGAAATTCTCAATACTGTCTTGAGTTTGATGTACCTCAGTTCCAAACAAAGAGTTTTTCTTCAACCCCGTTTTGTCTTCAATTATTACAGCTGATACTCCCATCCGCTCAAGAGTTCGAACATTATATACATAGTGTTCTGTCAATCCGCCGGTGTCTCCATCGAAAATAATCGGTTTAGTGGTGACATCCATTATTTCATCTATAGCTCTGAGTCTTGTCGACAAATCTATCAGCTCAATGTCAGGTTTCCCTCTTGACGTCGAATCACAGAGACTGGAACACCACATAGCATCAAATTGATATGATTTGCCATTCTTGGATACTCTTGTCTTCTCTACGATTAACCCAGTAAGTCCATTGTGTGCTTCTAAAACCCGGACCAACGGCTTCATATCAAGTAATCTCTTCAAGCGTGCTCTACGAACATCCGGCAATGATAATTGTTGCCTTTTCATTAACTCCAAACGCTGATACTCTTCGTCTTCTGAGTAAGGAAACTCAACAAGTTGTCCGCCATACTCGGTTAGAATCTCAATAACTTCAGCGCGAATAGGGACTTGGAAACCTCTCCTCCAATTGTCGCCATGCACAACATAATTGGGCTTCAATGCTCGCAGGTTTTCGGCATAGCTTAATGTCGGCTGCGGAATAACCCGCTTAACCCCCTTGATGTTTTCTAAAACTTTCACTCTTTCCTCAAATCTAAGTAAAGGAAATCTCCTAAAACTACTAGTTATAACATCGTCTGTCAGGACACCAACAGTTAAATCGCCCAACTCTGCTGCCTTTTTAATGATGGACATGTGTCCGCCATGAATAAGGTCGGTGATAAAGCACATATAAACGGTCTTTCGGCTCATTATTAATTCGGCTCCCTTCGCTGAGAGATTTGCATAATGTGTTTGCGTACTTCTTCCAAGTCAGCAAAGTTATCAATTTCAGTGCACAGTCTGTTGCAAAAATCCAGAGGTTTGATGCTGCATTGGTTTGCTACATCGTTCAATGCATCTTCTGCATAAACAGTAACTTGCCCTTTTTCGCAGTACACAACTATTCTATCTAACCATTTGGACCAATCCGCCCATTCCAGTTTATATAACGGCTGTGCCGCATAGGAACGATCGTTAATCTCAACTCCAACTTCTCTAATGAACCCTTTATCAACGACGGCTTTAAAATCCTTGGG
>JAAYNP010000002.1 GCA_012520795.1 Bacillota bacterium | reverse complement strand
TCAACAGAGTAAGGAAGAGCCCAGAGGGAGATTGTCCTAGAGCTAGAGACGCCTCCAGGACTTCACGAAGCAACTGTACCAGTACGGGAATGGAAAAGCTGGAAAGGTCTGCACAGAGCTCTACGCCAGAGGGGCCTCCGTGGCGATTACCAGAAAATCTCCATGTATCGCTGGCGCAATTCGGCCAGTCCTCTGCTGAGTCTAGCTCTGCCCAACAGTTGATTCATGGAGGCCTTTTGGACCTAACGAAGTACAGTGTTGGTATTGTGTCGCAGTTCTATGAACGGCGGTAGATTCTTCAGGAGCGGTGTACGCGGCCTGTACGCACCGTTCTGTGAGAGGAAAGCCGCTAGGCTGATCACCTAGCGGCTACCTACTCGATTATGCTCGGTATCTGTCTAGCATTTGGGGTGCACTTCAAGGTTCCGGTCTTGTTTCTTAACAGAAAAATTGGCCTGATTGGCTTACAAGTGAGTAATTGCCTTCCATTCCCGGAAAATCCTGCTAAGATTAGATGAATCATTCCGTTTCGGCATAGGCTTCGAGCTCTGATAATCAGGATAGAATGGATGTCCGGTGGATCTGTTTTTCTGAACAACTTTTGGCATTCCCCAGTTGTTGGAATACTCTTCTATTTCTAATCCGGTGTGGCTGGATAACAACTCAGCGAAACGTCTGATTACCCCGTCTTCCATAATGTTGCGGACAAATGAGATATTCAACCTGTCATTGCATGAACCCATGGCACAGTTAATGGGTATGTTCGCTTTCGGATATGATACGAACTCCATACCTTCAATGTGAGCTTCCATTGAACTGGGTAAGGTAACCCTACCCAGATTGGACAGATTCATGGTAGTAGTGTCGCCAAAACGCTTATACATCTGCTTGATAACTAAACTCTTCAAAAACAATGGAGTGATCCTTACTCCGGGTATACGCTCATATTTGGTGGATGTGGTAAGAGCCAGCATCAATTTCAGATGTTCTTTGGCCAGGTTCTGCCTCAGCTGGCCAGTTACTTCATCGACAATATCTTTTAACGTCTTGCTGGGCGTCATGGGGATGATCAAACGGGTTCCTATATAGAAGTTCCGAAGCGTCTGCGAGCGAAATAACCTGCGTAAGTCTACGGGTATACCGATGATAATCGGATTGGTCACCTGGTTATGCTTTGATTCTTCCAGATATATAGCCTGAATAAGCAGGGAAGCAATGTAACCCGTAAGTGATGTTTTCATACTCCGGGCGTATCTGGTCAATGATGATGCCGGCATTATCAGATGGGTCACATGATGCCCATACGGTGTGAAACCTGTCCCTTTGATTCGATGCGGCGTCTCGATTTCTGTTTTGTCGATCTTCATTTTTTGGTAATATCTCTGATAACCGTCCTCTTCTTCTTCCGGTTTCGGGCTTTCGTGGGGAAGCAGTACCAGTCCTTCATCTTCCACAGGCCTTCCGGTAAGCAGCAAATACTGGTATACAAGCGTTTTTAGAAATTCCAAAGTTCCGACACCATCTGATAACCCGTGGAAAATCTCTACTGCAAGGCGATGGGAAAAATATAGAACTTTGATCATAAATCCATTGTTCGTTTTTGGATCAATTACTGCACTGGGATAATAGCGTTCTTCTTCGACTATTAGTTCATTCTTGTTTTCGTAGAGGTAGTTCCAAAAAATACCTTTTTCGAGCTTGACTGCCATTGTTGGGAAACGCTTGATGACGATATCGACAGCCTGCTGTAGAATGATTGGATCTACAGGTTCAGATAAAATGACAGAGCCCCGAAAAACAGTTGAGTTATTCTCAGCCATGGCTGCTGGAAAAACCTTGGCAACACTATCCAGCCGGTACCATCTACCCAATACTCTCACCTCCCTGATGTGACTCAGACTTTTTACCATACAAAAATATCAGTAAACAAATATTCATACTAGCTTATCATCTTTATTCTGTACATAACTGCAGTGTCCTGCGACTAGCAAAATTGTGCAGAACCAATTTGAACCTTACGCCTACACCAATTATTGTTAAAAAGCATACACCCTGTCAAGTAAAAGCGAAAATGTCCCAAAAGGGGGTCGCTTTTCCACTAGGCAATTATTGTTAAAAGCATACACCCTTGACAAATGATTTGAATGTGGTATCTTAAAGAAAATGCTTTTGAAAAGCAATGAAGAGGAAGAGTACAACCAATAACCTTCCAGAGAGAGGAAGCCGAAGGCTGGAAGCTTCTTCAAGGCACTGTTGGTTGGAAAACCACCTTGGAGCTGTTTGGCCGAATTCAAAGTAAGCCTAACCGGATGATCCGTTATCTCGTAAATGAGGTGAACCAAGCTTGTCTTGGTTAAGCAGGGTGGAACCGCGGTCGACTCGTCCCTATTTTTGGGATGAGTTTTTTTGTTGACGATGGTTGAGAAAGCTAATAGACAAGGAGTGAAAGGAATGAAACTAATCAAACTTACCTTACCAAATGGAGATATCAAAGAGGTAACATACGGGACTACCATTGGCGAAGCTGCAGTTTCCATAGGCAGCAGGTTAGCCAAAGAAGCGGTATGCGGCCGCTTCAACGGTGAACTCAAAGACCTAAGCTGGCAACTGATCCATGCTGGTGATCTGGAGATTGTCACGACAGATTCACCAGACGGAGTCGAGGTGATGCGGCATACAGCAGCTCATATCATGGCTCAGGCAGTACTGCGCTTGTGGCCAGAGGCTAAGCTGGCTATCGGGCCCACCATTCAAGACGGGTTCTATTATGATTTTGACATGGACCACAGCTTGAGCTCTGATGATCTGGAGAAGATCGAAGCAGAGATGGCCAAAATCATTGCCGAAGATTATCAGGTCACCCGGGAGGAACTGGATCCTGGAGAAGCCCGCAGGCTGTTTGAATCACATGAGGATATTTACAAGCTAGAGCTCATCGAAGGCTTAGATGAGCAGGACAAGACTATCAGCATTTACCGTCAGGGGGAGTTTTTCGATCTCTGCCGCGGGCCTCATCTGCCCAGTACCGGCAAGGTCAACGCATATAAACTTCTCAGTGTTGCCGGAGCATACTGGCGGGGAGATTCCCGTAATAAAATGCTGCAGCGTGTCTATGGTACAGCATTCTTCAAGAAATCCCAATTGGAACAATATCTGCATCGCCTGGAAGAAGCTGCCAAACGGGATCATCGCAAGATCGGCCGTGAGCTTGATTTGTTCAGCATCAGCGAGGAAGGCCCGGGATTTCCGTTTTTCCATCCTAAAGGAATGGTCCTTCGCAACCTGCTGGAAGATTTCTGGCGTGAAGAGCACACTCGCCGTGGTTACAGCGAGGTTAAAACTCCCATCATGCTCCGGGAGGAATTGTGGCACCGGTCCGGGCATAGGGATCACTACCACGACAATATGTATTTTTCGGAAATTGATAATCAAAGATATGCCATCAAACCCATGAACTGTCCTGGTGGAATTCTGATGTATCAGCGCAAGATTCACTCCTACCGCGATTTGCCTATCCGGATGGGTGAATTGGGATTGGTGCACCGGCACGAATTGTCTGGCACTCTCCACGGCTTGATGCGGGTGCGCTCCTTTACCCAGGATGATGCCCATATCTTCATGAGACCTGATCAGATTGAAGCAGAAATCATTGGTGTGATCGACTTAATCGATTATGTTTACAAGATTTTTGGCTTCCCCTACCATGTAGAGTTGTCGACCAAACCGGAAAATGCAATGGGTGATGATGCTATTTGGGAAGCGGCCACTGATGCTCTAAGGAAAGCATTGGAGAATAAAGGTCTAGATTACAAGGTCAATGAGGGCGATGGAGCCTTTTATGGACCGAAGATCGATTTCCACCTCCAAGATTGCGTCGGCAGGACCTGGCAGTGCGGCACGATCCAGCTTGACTTCATGCTGCCAGAGCGATTTGATCTCAGTTATGTCGGTGAAGACGGACAAAAACACCGTCCTGTGATGCTGCATCGTGTTGTCTTTGGTGCTCTTGAACGATTTATTGCCATCCTGACAGAACACTTTGCCGGAGCGTTTCCAACATGGATGGCACCTGTACAGGTAATGCTGATCCCAGTGGCGGAAGATCATGTGGCGTATGCGCACAAAATAGCAGCTAGGCTTGATGAGCTCAGGATTCGATATGAGATCGATGATCGAAATGAGAAGATCGGCAGGAAGATCCGGGAGGCTCAACTGCAGCAGGTTCCATATATGCTTGTACTAGGCAATAACGAAGTAAACGAGGGCAATATTTCTGTGCGTCACCGCCGCCAAGGTGATTTAGGCAAATTTGAACCGGATCAGTTTATCCAGCAGATCAATGCTGAAATCAAAGAGAAGCAGCTGGACTAGTCAGTCCATCACCAAATAAGCGAGGAACAATCCTCGCTTATCTTTGAATTAGCCATTGTTATCGTTATTGTCGTCATCGTCGTTATCGTTGTTGTTATTATTGTTCTCAGTATTACGGCGGCCTTGCTCGTTCTCCGGCATTGGCTGTTCACCAGAAGGTTCTTCCTCGGGAGCAGGTTGTTCCGGTTCTTGAGGCTGGGGTTGTTGTTGAGGAATCTGCTGCTGAGAGGGTGGCCGAGGTTGTTGTTTGGGCGGTGTTTGTTGAGGAGCCGGCTGCTGGGGAGCCGGCGTCCTTTGGCTGGTTTGTTGGTTTTGTTCAGGTGCAGCTTTTTCAGGTTGCTCTTCTTCTTGCTGGAGTGTGATCATTTTTTGAGTGCCATTTTTCAGTTCATAGCGCAGCTCGAAATTGCGCAGCTTCTCTGGAGCGATTTTTTCCTGATCGAGTACAGCCTGAATAAGAGTCAGAGTTTCGCTTTCGGTCAGAGAGGGGACGTTTTGAACTAGGTTTTGGATTTGCTTAAAAGCCGGGTCGCCTTCGACTCGGTCGACATTTCCATCGGCCGTTGCTCTCCTAACTGATGCAAACATCTCTTCGTTGCCAGGTTTCTCATAATCCATTTCAACTTGTGTTTCATCATCGAGTTCCAAGGCTAACTGGAACCGATCGATTTGATCAAGAGAGTTTGCTCCTCCCGGAATTTGAGTTTTGAGGGGGTCGGAAGCTATTCGGCCTTGTCCATATACCACCAGCCCGACAAGTAATGGTATGGCAATCAATAATGGAATAAACCTTTTCCACTCCACTGCCTTCATTCCTCCAATGCTGTTGATGTCAGTAATGCATCTGCTTTCAACTTTAGTTTGCCCGGGAAAACAGTTCGCTGCGTTGGGAAATAATGTAATCGGCAGTTCGGGATGCTATAGCTATGATGGTTTCCGTGGGATTGGCACCACCTGATGTTACAAAAACACTGGCGTCACAGATAAACAGATTAGGAATATCGTGGCTTTGGCAAAGCTCATTGACTACCGAATCATGAGGATCCTTACCCATGCGGCATCCGCCAAGCAAATGGGCAGTGTCAGGGATCACGAAGGCTGGCGTGCCGCCTGCAGCTTCAAAGATTTCATTACACTTGGCAATGCCATGGGCGATCAGCTTGCGATCATTGTCTCCGTAGCTAAAACTAACCAGGGCCCGCGGCAGTCCGTATTCGTCTTTTTCGCTGCTGAGGGTTACACAGTTGTTGGGGTTTGGCAGAACTTCACCAACCACGGTTATTCTTGCATAGTAGTTATATTCAAGCATGATTTCCCGCAGTTCCTTACCCCAGATGCCAGCTTTTGCCGCCATATTACCGGCCATCTCAACCGGCCTGCTTCCGTGGGCATTGAGGGAATAGCCGCGGGCAAAGCCTCGGTTGGGGTCTGTTTCATAAAAATCTTGACTTACAGCCATTACCGGAGTGCCTTTGTACAATCTAATTTCTTGATCGAACTTGGCGTAGACATCATGGCCGCTGTGGGGCATGATATATTTCCCCACCAGCCCACTGCTGTTGGCTAATCCGTCAGGGTATTTGCTGCAGGCTGAGTTCAGCAACAATCTTGATGTTTCGATCACGAATGCGGAAACGATTACTAGTTTTGCTTTTTGCCGGTATTCTTTTCCATCATGGATAAATTCGACTCCAGATACACGGCCGAATTTATCTACCAGGATCTGGGTAACCATAGAATCAGTAAGGATTTCAGCCCCATACCGCAAAGCTTCAGGGATGTGATGAATCAATGTGCTGAATTTCGCATTCGGCAGGCATCCTTGGTTGCAAAAACCGCGATTGATACAAGGGGGGCGTCCGTTGAAGGGAGCCGAGAGAATTGCCAAAGGTGCTGTTGTGCTCCTGATGCCAAGGGCCTGGCACCCTTGGCGGAAGATCTGGGCGTTGGCACTGATGGGTTCTCTTTCAGGGTAGGGGTATGGTCCGTGGAATTCACCCCAGGGAAACTCTTTGGGCCCGCTGACCTTAAGCTCATGTTCAATCTTGTGATAATAAGGAGCTAAGTCTTCATAGCTGATTGGCCAGTCTGTGCCCACGCTGTCAAGGGAGTGGGTCATAAAATCACTTTTGTGAAAGCGGTAAAAGACACCGGTAAAATGGACTGTGCCACCGCCAACACCTCTCCCCGAGTTATTGGCACCAAACTGCAGCGGATCATTGCCGGTAGTTAGACGTGTGTCTTGCCAGCACAACCTTTGAGCATAGAGCTCATCACTGGCAAAATCGGTTTGGGGATTCCAAAACGGGCCCGCTTCAATCCCTACAACCGACAGACCGGCCTTGGCCAGATCGCGGATGAGCACACCTCCTGCCGCCCCTAAGCCGACGATGACCACATCAACCTCTTTGTATCCATACTTGCGGTGCTTCATATTGTCATAGTGGCGATCATCATAGTGATCACAGTGGTGCTTAACTGGGTCTCGGTTTTCCATGTCAATCCTCCTTGGCTTTAGCTTCCCAGGGATCAGTCAGCCCCAGTTCCACTCTGACATAACCGCGGGGATAGGCAGGTCCGCCATAACCGATCTCAGACCATACTGTTGGATGTGAGTAGTACGCCTTGATAACCATACCTGCCAGTTTGGTAAACAGATCCTTTTGCAGAGAGGATTGCCATTGATCAAAGGCACTAAGTTTCCCCAGCTGGAGTGTTGTAAAAATTTGAAACTGGACCTCGGTATCGCTTTCCAAAAAACCTTGGCCGCCGATCATCCTGGCCCAATGATCAATCGCTTTCAAACCATCGCATATCAATTGCCTTTGGGGAGGAGTATTCGGCTTACGTTCGCTTTCGCCGATCTCTTCAGCAAGCTGGGAATCAAAGTAACTTACGATCCAGGCGATAATCTCATTACGGTCATCATAGGCGAGATGCTCACTAACTTTGGCGATCATTTTTTGTTCCCAATTATTCAGGGCAGTAAACGCAACCGGCGGATTGAGTCTCTGGATCACAATTTTTCTTGTCAGATCATCCCACTGATCAGCGTGTGCCATGACGTCGTAATCTGGATAGAGTCCACTATTTTTCGTGCTCATCTGATCATCTCCATCTAACAGGATCCAAGTGAATCAGCTCCAGCCGAGGGCTAGTAGTCCCAGTGTGCACATGGCTGAAACCATCAAAGGCAGGATTACCGGAGGGCCAACCAGGAAGTTGTGAAAGCGATACCCGTCAACCCGCTTCCCAACTCCGGTGAAGTGTTTATAGAAACCATATATTCCTTCAATAAATCCAAGGATAGTCAAAAAGGCGAATATGCTTCGAATTGCAGGGTGATTGACAAAAGCCAGGGTAAAGGCATTCAGAGCCAGAACAGGCAGCGCAATTACCGGCAGCCATTGGCTCCAGTGGTGGAAGTTCTGCCGGAAGTGCATCAATGTGACCTGAATGAAGATTAATCCAAAGCCCAATGCAGTAAACAGAATTACGACTCGATTCAAGGGCCAGCCGTTCCACATACACTCTCACTCCTGATGGGTCATCATTGTTCATTCGAATCGAACTCACTATGTTATCAGTTCCCAATACCGATCGCAATTATGATCGGTAATCCGTGATTGTGGTATGATATGAACAGAATTATAATGTCCAGAGAGGTGAAATTATGGAATACAGAGTTTTAGGCACAACAGGAATCAAAGTATCCGCCCTTTGTTTTGGCACCATGTCTTTCGGTGGTGATGCTGACAAAGAAACTTCCCGGGGTATGTTTAACCGCTGCCTGGAGGCGGGAATCAATTTCTTTGATACAGCTGATGTGTATAATCAAGGAGTTGCAGAGGAGTGGCTGGGGGAGTTTATGCGGGATTGCCGCGATCAAATTGTGGTGGCTACCAAAGTTTGGGGTAGGACTGGAAGTGATATCAATGATGCAGGTTTGTCCCGCCGCCATATCATGCAGGCTGTGAAAGCCAGCTTGCGGCGTATGAACACCGATCGGATTGATATCTACTATCTCCACAATTTTGATCCCGATACACCGATGGAAGAGACGCTCCGGGCGCTAGACGACTTACAGCGCCAGGGGAAAATTCTCTATCCGGCAGTGAGCAACTGGGCAGCCTGGCAAATTGCCAAAGCCCTAGGCCTTGCTGATCTGAAGGGTTGGAATCGCTTTGCCTGCATTCAACCGATGTACAACCTTGCGAAAAGGCAGGCTGAAGTTGAGATCCTGCCCCTGGCTGCTGCCGAAAATCTGGGAATTGTAACCTACAGCCCATTGGGTGGCGGTTTATTAACGGGAAAATATACATCTAACCAAAAGCCCGCTCACGGCCGGTTGGTGGAAAACCAGATGTATGTCAAACGGTATGGTCAGGATGTATACTATGAAATTGCTGAACGGTTTGCGGCTTATGCCCGGGAGCACGACATACACCCTGTATCTTTAGCGGTTGCCTGGGTGATGTCCCATCCCCATGTTACCGCTCCGATTATCGGCGCACGCAACCTGGAACAGCTTGAGCCCTCTTTGGCTGCAGCAGAGATCAAAATGACCCCGGAATGGAGAGTGGAGATCTCCAAGCTGTCTCCAACTCCGCCACCGGCGACAGATCGCAGCGAAGACCAGCAATAGGCCAAGTCTAAGTGCCATGCTCCCTTCTTAATGTTTTTATGCATAAACTTCAATTCTCATGTAAATGTTATTAGTGTAATTCTCAGGAAGGAGCGTGATTCATGGCCAAACGCAAACTGGATGAGAAAGAAAAGAGTCGTAAGAATGTATTGCAGCAGATCCGTCATACAGAGGATCGGATTCGCGATGCTGAAATTGCTATGGAGAATGAACCGATGTCACCTGAAAGAAAAGAAGAGTTGAAGGTTAAAAATGAACATAGGAGGGATAGCGTAGAGCAGAAAAAGGATGAGCTGTAATTATACGGCTGTTAACTGATAGAATAAAGCCTTAGTTCCCGTGCTTTGACAAGAACTAGGGCTTCTTCGTTTTATGATCCCAAGATCACCTGTTTGAGGCAAATCCTACTTTTTGTCCGGAGAGGTGCCCGGTTATCAGTGCGTTGTCAGTTTGCACCTAAAAAAGTGTGGTATGGGCAGGCATTGACAAGCTTAAGCAGAACAATATACATCAAAGGAGATGAATGAGCGTGGATAAACGGCTTGAGCTGACGAAAGACGAACGGGAGCAGCTGGTTGTGGCTGTGAAGGATTTCTTTCTCAATGAACAGGATCAGGAAATTGGTGATTTAGCGGTAATACTGTTTATTGACTTCATGGTGAAGAAACTAGGCCCGGCGTTTTACAATCGGGGGATCCAGGATGCGGGCAGATTCATCACCGATAAACTTGAGGATTTGGCTGGTTTGGAAATCTGGCGGGTAGAGTAAATAACAAATTCTTGTAAATGGAGGTTGAGCAGGACTTGCAAAAACATGTCCGGGCTGCTCTGATTGCAGCAGTCTATATTGTCCTCATCTACATACTTCAGCCTGTCAGTTTCGGGCCGCTTCAGTTTCGGGCTGCCGAAGCCTTAACACTGCTGCCCATCATCTATCCGGAAGCAGTTGTAGGTTTGTTTGTAGGCGTGTTGTTATCCAATATGTTTTTTGGTGGATTGGGGATCTGGGATATACTTGGCGGAAGCGCAATCACTTTGATTGCTGCCTGTGTGACATACCGCTACCGTCATTCCTGGATAGCCTACGCGTCACCTATTGTTTTCAATGCGCTTCTGGTGAGCCTTTACCTTCACTTTCTTTATGCTCAGCCTTATTGGTTAGTAGCAGGCAGTATTGCAGTCAGCGAAGCAGCAGTAGTGTTGATTTTGGGCATACCGCTAGTCAAGATCCTGAAAAAACTTGGCTAGCTCAAGATTGCACGGGATGGACAAGCACCACCTTTAAGGTGCTTGTTCTTAATTTTGGGTTAAAAGCGAAGAGTTCTTAGAAGGAAAAAGTTAAGAATATGTTTAATATACCAAATGAAAACACATTCTTTTGAACGGGAGGTGTGGCCGGTAGGATCGCTATCCTTATCTTGCTCGGGAAAAATTCTAAGGGAGGGTATTCTTGAATTATGAGAACAAAACTGATGGTCGTTGCTGTTGTGCTTTTTGTTTGTCTCGTAATGACAGTCTCGGTATCTGCTCAGAATTACACCATTGCAATGGTCGTTAAAGGTGCAGGGAACCCATTCTTTGAGGCATGCCGCAAAGGTGGCGAAGAAGCTGCTGCGGAACTGGGCTTCAATTTCATTTTCCAGGCACCTGAGATTCCTACTGCAGAAGGGCAAATCGCGATCATTGATGCCTTGATTGCCCAAAGAGTGGATGCAATTCTGGTAAGTGCCAACGATCCCGACGCATTAGTACCGGTATTGAAACGGGCAATGGATCGGGGGATCAAGGTTGTAGCGTTTGACTCGGGTGTAGCTCCCGCAGGGCGGCATCTGTTCTTGAACCAAGCTGATATGGAATTGATCGGCCGAATCCAAGTTCAACTGCTGGCAGATATGATTGATTATGAAGGAGAAATTGCAGTATTAAGCGCAGCGTCCACCATGGCTAACCAGAACACTTGGATCGAGTGGATGAAAGAAGAACTGAAACTGTCAAAATACGAAAAAATGAAACTGGTAAGCATTGTTTATGGTGACGATTTACGGGAAAAGAGCTACACAGAAGCATTAGGTTTGTTTAGAGCATATCCGAACCTCCGCGGTATCATCAGTCCTACAACCGTTGGTGTGGCAGCAACCGCCCGGGCTCTGGAAGACCAAGGCCTGTCCGGTAAGATTGCGCTCACCGGTTTGGGCTTGCCAAGTGAGATGGCTGAATACATCCGCAATGGCACCAGCGAAGCAATTGCATTGTGGAACCCAATTGATCTTGGCTATGTATCCTCCTACATGGCCCATGCCTTGTTGACCGGCCAAATCAAAGGTGCCTCCGGCGAAACTGTGAATGTTGGCCGGATGGGTGAAAGGACAATTGTCCAGACAGCAGATGGTGGCCTGGAAGTTATCTTGGGTGCTCCGTTTGTATTTGACAAAGACAACATTGATGAGTGGTATCAGGTTTACTAAGTTTGATATCAAGGGTGGAAGCGAGTCATAGAACTTGCTTCCACGAATTATTATGTAGAGGGACAGTTTTGCCAAAGGAGAAGGTCTTAGTGGGGAACTATATTCTAGAACTGCACAATCTTACCAAAAGATTTCCTGGTGTAACGGCGCTTGATCAAGTTCAGTTTCAGCTCAAGCCAGGGGAAATCCATGCTCTGGTTGGCGAGAACGGAGCAGGGAAATCCACATTGATCAAGATCATCACTGGAGTATATCAACCGGATCAGGGGCAAATCTTGCTTAATGGGGAGCCGGTTTCTTTTGCCGGGCCAATAAATGCGCAGCAAGCCGGGATTGCCGCAATTTATCAAGACCCAACCACATTTGTGGAATTGAGCATTGCTGAGAATGTATTTATGGGGCACCCGATTCTGCATCCGAAATCAAAGCGGATCAACTGGCAGGCAATGCATAATACAACCAAAAAGCTGCTTCAGGAGCTTGAGCTGGACATTGACCCGGACACTCCTATGAAATTTCTGAATGTGGCAGAACGGCAGCTGATTGAAATTGCCAAGGCATTATCCCTTCATTCCAAGATTTTGATCATGGATGAGCCCACATCGGCTCTGACCATTCAGGAAACCAAACGATTGTTTGACATTATCAACAGGTTGCGGGCTAGTGGTGTTGCCATAGTTTTTATTTCCCATCGTCTGGATGAAGTGTTTGAGCTTGCGGATCGAGTCACGGTGTTGAGAGATGGGAAATATATCGGCACTCACAATATCAACGAAGTGACGGTTGATAAAGTCATTCAAATGATGGTAGGGCGCCCAATGCACGAGATGTACCCAAAAACAACAATAGAACCAGGCCCGGAGTTGTTTAGAGTTGAGAATCTGACGCGGCATGGTGACTTTTTCAACATCTCTTTTAGCTTAAGGCGAGGAGAGATTCTGGGAATTGCCGGATTGGTAGGTGCCGGCAGGACCGAACTTGCTGAAGCAATCTTTGGCATTACCCGCTTTAACCAAGGCACGATCTGGCTAGATCAAAAGGAGCTTAAGGTTCGTTCTCCGCATGATGCGTTAAGTGCAGGGATCGCTTATTTGCCAGAAGACCGCCAACGCTGCGGCCTTGTGCTGCCGATGAATATAGCATCGAATGTAACTCTGTCGATACTGGAGACCTTTAAGTACAGGCTGTTAAACAAGCCGCAGGAATGCCTGATTGCTCAACAGTTCGTTGACAAGTTAGATATCCGCACCTCAGGAATCATGCAGTTGGTTCGCAATCTCTCCGGCGGCAATCAGCAAAAGGTTGTCCTGGCCAAGTGGATGGCGACAAAGCCGCGGGTTTTGATTCTGGACGAACCGACCAAAGGAATAGATGTCCAAGCAAAAACCGCAGTTTATGGCTTGATTAATAATTTGGCCGCAGAAGGGCTGGGCATCATTCTCATTTCCTCAGAATTGCCTGAGGTCATCTGCATGTCAGATCGGATTCTGGTAATGCATGAAGGGGAAATCGCAGCTGAGTTTGAGCGCGGCCAGGTAACTCAGGAACAAATATTACAAGCAGCTATCGGTAGACGACAGCTCGAGGCTGACGTGTCATAAGGAGGCTGAACCATGGTCCAATTAACACCCCAGAAGCGTCAGTTATTATTACGAACTGTGACGAGACGCGAAACAAGTTTGCTCATTTTTACACTAGCTTTGATTATAGCCGTATCCATCCACAGCCCTCGGTTCTTTTCCGTCACCAACTTCAATGATATTCTTCTTAATGCGGCTATTCTGGCAATAGCTTCTATTGGCCAGATGATGGTCGTAATTACCGGCGGTATTGATCTGTCTGTAGGTTCTGGTTTGGCCTTGTCAGGAATGCTGGTCGGTCTGATCTATAAAAACGATTATGCGTTAAATCCGTTTTTGGCATTACTTTTAGGTGCACTGATCGGGCTGGCGTTAGGCAGCATCAATGGTCTTTTGGTCAGCAAAGCTGGTGTCCCTCCGATTATTGCCACCCTGGGTACCATGTCAATCTACCGGGGCTTGATTTTTATTATCAGTAAGGGAAAATGGGTCAGTGCCCACGAAATGCCGGATATGTTCATTCATCTGGCTCGAGGCCATATACTTGGGATCCCGAACTTGATTTTTATCACAATTTTCTTTTATGGGATCTTTTTCTACTTCCTTACCCATCTGAAATCAGGAAGAGAGATTTATGCCGTTGGTGGGAATGCGGAAGCAGCCAGGATTGCCGGAATCAATGTTGATCGAATCAAATACGCTGTCTACACCATGTCTGGTTTTCTATACGGACTGTGCGGTGTGTTGTGGGTTTCCCGCTTTGCATCGGCCCAAAGCGATTCGGCCACCGGTTTTGAGTTTTCGACAGTGACTGCAATCGTGATTGGCGGGGTCAGCGTGTTTGGCGGCACTGGCAGGATAACGGGTGTGCTTATAGGCGCCATTTTGATCTCAATCGTGGAGAATGCCCTGAGTGTTACCCAAATTTCACCGTTTTGGCAGCTGGCAATCCAAGGATTCATCATTTTACTGGCTGTAGTTATGGATGCAGTAATGAAAAATAGAGATAGAAAAACAGTAGTCAGGGGGCAGCAGGTATGAGCAGATTAGTGAGACGATGGGAGTTCATTCTTGTAGTTTTGCTGGTAGCTGTATTTATCATCATGTCCAGGCTGTCTCCATGGTTTCTGGATGTCCGGAATCTGTTTGACGCAACGCTCCATTTTACGGAAAAGGCGATCATTGCTCTGTGCATGACCATGATTGTCATCACAGGAAACGTTGATCTGTCAGTAGCTTCGAATATGGCCATGTCTGCTGCGGTAATGGGAGTTGCGTTTCGATCGGGTATGAGTATTGGTGCAGCTGCCGGATTGTGCTTGCTGGTTGGCACACTGGGCGGGCTGTTCAATGGGATTGTGATCACCAGGTTCAAACTGCCGGCAATGGTTGTCACTTTGGCTTCATTTTCACTGTTCAGGGGTATTGCTTATGTGTTGCTGGGTAACCAGGCAGTAACCGGCTATCCTTATCAGTTTTCTGATCTGGGGCAAGGGTATTTTGCCGGCACGATTATCCCCAATCAGTTGGTGTTCTTTGCCGTACTAGCGGTAATCTTTGGCTTTATTCTCCACAAAACCACGTTCGGGCGTTATATCTATGCCATTGGCAACAACGAAGACGCCTGTCGCTATTCAGGTGTGCCTGTGGACCGGATCAAGTTGATTCTGTTTACAGTCAGCGGCCTGATTTCATCATTTGCAGCAGTGCTGCTTACCTCAAGGATCTTGAGTACCAGGCCAAATATTGCCCAGGGGTTTGAGTTGGAAGTGATTACAGCGGTTGTTCTCGGCGGTGTCAGCATTAGTGGGGGTTCGGGAACGATGATTGGGGTTGTCCTGTCGCTGTTCTTGATTGGATTTACCCGCTTTGGCATGAGCCTGTTGAACGTACCGGCACAGGTCATGACTGTGCTGATTGGCTGCTTGCTGATCTTTGCTATTCTATTGCCGAAACTGCTGGATAAATTTGCCCAGAAATCAAGTAGAAGTGCATAAATACGAAATAACAGCCGACAAATCAGAAGCGACTGTCAGTGTTTGACAGTCGCTTTAAAATTCAACTTTAAGCAGCTTTCGGACCATAGCGATCGGATTGACGATCGTGGCTGTTTCTGAACCAGCAAAGAGCAGGCCGATTGCTCGATTCGCCATATCTAGCACCAAAGACCCCGAGTCGCCAGGTGCAGACATAGCTGTGGTCAGTATCTGTTGGGTAAAGCGGGAAATAGTTGTGGGGCTGTAATTCACATCTATGATTGTGTCCAAGGAAATGATCCTGCCAATTGTGTAACCGGTAGTACGGCCGGTTTTCTGCACCAGGCTGCCTACATCCGATGGTTCTGACTGGCGCCATCCTTGGGGATACCCGATCCAATGAATTTCGCGCTTGCTCAGATCAAGTCTGGTTTGCGCCAGAGCAGCATCAACGAAGTTTTGATGCTGACTGCGGGGGACAGGTGGTTCGAATAGAATTGGCACATAGCGGGCCAAATATCCTACAACATCCGTTGGCCTGCCGCCGTCAACGGCTCCCGGTTGGATGATCGGATCGCCCTTGACACCTTGGTTGCTGGCGGCAATAACATGATTATTGCTGAGCAGGTAGAAGTTGTTGCTGCTTAATTGCTCACCTTCTGTCAGATCAGTAACACAAGTAGCGATAGTCCCGGTCCCTCCGTTGATTCTACCTACGCTGTAACCGCCGGCAAGGGGACGAACCTTTCCCGGCAGCACCGCATACGCCCAGACCTCGCCAACAGCCACCACATCGGTTTGCATTTTGCCCAGTGCCTGTGGTACCAGTTCGGATTTGGTCAGTTGTTCCCGGTTTACTTTTTCAGTGACAAACACAATCAGGGCAGGTTCTCCCGTTGGTTTGCCTTTGACCCATTTGACTCCGACTCCCATTCCCTTAACATTTCTACGCAAGTGTTTAGGGTGCAGAAATGGATCGGCTTCGCTTTGCATAGCCTTCACTGCTTCCAGATAAGCCTGGGTGGACAAGCGCATCTTACTGTTGCGGTCTTGATCCACTTAATCTGCCTCCTTCTCGTGAGATTAATACAGTATATGTACGAGAATGCAGATCGGCAAGTGCAAGCAGGGTAATGAACAAAGAATAGGAAATCTGAATCTGGCAGACAGTAAGGATAAAGCAGGAAATCAGCATCAATCATCTAAATCTATACATGGACCAGGATCTAAATACATAAATAGGGAGGTTTTAGTGTGAGTATTGAATTACGTAAAAACTGCAAATATGCAATGATTGTGCCAACCAGTATGGGCGTGCGGATTACCCCCCTCGATGGTCAGCCGGTATATGCCAGCGACAGGTATATCATGCATGTCACCAGTGCCGAATCGAATGTAGCAAGCATTTCATCCTATTTGGGCCTGCCTGTCAAAGTATTAACCACATTTGTCAAGGGCAGTCCTATAGCTCAGTTCATCAAGCACAACCTTGCCGGCAGGCACATGGAATATGAAGGCCCAGAGGTTGATCAAGGCGGACCGTGGGGATATCGTCATCAGTTTAATATAGCTGACAGCGGATACGGTTCCCGTGGGCCAAGAGTCCACAATGACCGGGCTGGTGAAGTGGGCCGGACACTAAGTGCAAAGGACTTCGATCTGGATCGCATCTTTGGTGAAGAAGGGGCGCAGGTTGTTCACATGTCTGGCTTGATTGCTGCCCTTTCCGAAAGCACCAGTCAGTTCTGCCTGGAAATTGCCAGGGCTGCCAAGAAATATGGTACCCGGGTTTCCTTTGACTTGAATTACCGGGCAACATTCTGGAAAGGCCGGGAGAAAGAGCTTCGGGACGTCTTTACAGAGATTGCCAGCACCGCTGACATCCTGATTGGAAACGAAGAGGATTATCAACTCTGCTTAGGCGTTGAGGGCCCTGAAGCCGGTGGAAAAGATATTGCAGAAACGATCGAGCACTTTAAAGAGATGATAGCCCGCGTCAAGAAGCAGTTCCCCAATGCCAGCGTCTTTGCCAACACCTTGCGGGAAGTGGTTAACGTTAATCACCATCTGTGGGGTGCGATTCTGCTGGAGGATAATAACTGGCACGTGGTCGAGCCTCGGCCCATCACTGTCCTGGATCGGATCGGCGGCGGCGATGGATTCGTAGGCGGCCTGCTATATGCAATTTTACGAGGCTGGGAGCCTGAGAAGTGGATCCAGTTCGCCTGGGCCACAGGTGCCATGGCTACAACCTTCTTGACTGACTATGCACAGCCGGCTGATGAAGCCCAGGTTTGGAGCATTTGGGCAGGCAATGCCAGAGTTCAACGCTAGTTGTCCGATTCTCCTTTTAGTAGGGAGTTAGCTGAAAAACAGAGAACGAGCGTGTTCTGATTGACCATAAAACAACTACCTGGTTGCATTGGATGTAGCCATGGTAGTTGTTTCTATTCTCCCATATCTGCGTAGTATAAAATTACTGTCGGACAGGGAATGATGCCTGGAAAATAGAAGAAGATCTCACCGTCCCTGCACGTGGACGAATACAAAGTACTCAAGAGGTGAGATCTTCTATGGATTTAGTATTCGATGAGAGTCTAGTGTCTCCTTCAAGGAGGTTGTTGAGGAATCAGTACGGCAGATATTCGAAGGCAAGGGTATGTCAGCGTTTCAGCAGGCCCTGCGAAATGGAATGAATCAGATATGTTGTGCAATTCAGCAACGGGTATACTGGTCTTTTTTT
>JAAYNP010000106.1 GCA_012520795.1 Bacillota bacterium | reverse complement strand
TTATGGCTCGTTTTTACAAGAACCATTTGCGGGGCTCTGCCCCACAAATGGTAAAAAACAACAAGGTGACATTTTCACAGAATAAAACTAATGCCTTTTAGGTGACATTTTCAAAGAACATTGACACTGGATTTAACCTTTGTTTCCTGCTAACCACCTGCTTAAACCTACACTAACCGAAAAGCATCAGTCAGCACCTGGCTGCTGATCAGGAATCTGAATGACATATCGAACCTGTGGCCTCTAATCTCCCATGTAAATAGCTTTTGATGACATCCGCGACTGTTCCTTGTGCACCGACTATGGTTTCAATTCCGTATTCATTGAACAACTCAACTGCTCTGGAACCCATACCGCCAGATATGATTACATTTACTCCCTGCTCGTGCAAGAACTTCGGTAAAAACCCTGGTTTATGTCCAGGATTATCAATCGAAGTCTCACCTAAAATATTACCACTATCCACCTCAAAAACAGCATAGCGTTGACAATGGCCAAAGTGTTCGGCGACAACATCCGCATTACTGGCAATGGCAATCTTCATTTTATCCCTCCATTACCTCTAACCTGTCAGCAAAGACAGTAAGCCAATCTTCATCGAATTCCTCGATCAGGCCTTGATCGGTAAGCGCAGAAATTCGGGGATCTAGTGGAAGTCTAGATACCAAATCAATTCCGTACTTAGCAGCTGCGTCTTGGATATGGCTCTCACCAAAAATATTGGTCTGCTTCCCACAATCGGGGCAAGTAAAGTAAGACATGTTCTCTACAACACCGATAATGGGAACATTCATCATCTGAGCCATCTTAACCGCTTTAGATACAATCATTGACACCAAGGCCTGAGGAGATGTGACAATTACAATACCATTCACCGGCAGGGATTGAAAAATGGTTAATGGTGCATCTCCAGTTCCTGGTGGTAAATCCACAAACATGTAGTTGACATTGCCCCAAACAACATCAGACCAAAATTGTCTTATTGCCCCTGCAATTAATGGCCCGCGCCACACAACGGGATCAGTTGGGTTTTCCAGCAGAAAATTAATCGACATCACAGCAATGCCGCTTTTCGTCCTGACGGGTACAATCCCTTGTTCTATGGCTTCCGCTTTGTTTTGTTCGACCCCGAAGATTTTCGGAATAGATGGCCCGGTTATATCCGCATCAAGTACAGCAGTCCGATAACCTCGACGATTCATCAAGGTAGCTAACATCGCAGTGACTAATGACTTTCCTACTCCGCCCTTACCACTCATTACACCTATAACTCTCTTAACGTTACTCATTGCGTTTGGTACAACGGAAAAATCCGGTTTTTGACTTGTTTGCCTAACTTGCTCTTGCCTCTCGCTCATATCCACCGCCCTTGTCTTGTTAGTAATTGATACCAAGCAATTCCATTATGTTCCTCCATACTTCCCGTACAGCTGCTGCTGCCGGAGACTGGTATTCGACAATGCTCTTTTGACTGTTCACAGCTTCCGTTACTGTTTGATCAAACGGGATCATACCTACGAATGCAATCCTTTGCTCTCCACAAAATGCTTTGATTTGCTCGGTTCTCTCCGGATCAAGGTCTGCCTTATTGACACAAACAGCCATTGGCACATCAAATATGGCTGCAGTAGCAGTAATTCGCTCCAGATCACTGATTCCGGACACAGATGGTTCAGCTACAATAAGCGCAAGATCAACGCCACTTAACGAAGCAATGACCGGACAGCCAATACCTGGTGAACCATCGATTATAGCTAAGTCAATTGGATCTATCCCCAGTCCTTGCCCAGATTTACCTTTCTCAAAACCGACTGCCTCATCAAGCAGCTGCTTTTTTACTGCAGCCACTAGCTTACCCGAAACACCATAACCCATTCTCAATTGGGCCGTGGAAAACAAGTAATGCGCTTTGTAGAGTTTTAACTGGCCTGTAACATCCTTTTGCATTGTCACAGCATCTACCGGACAAACCAGTTCACATACTCCACAACCTTCACACCTGTACAGGTTAACTTCACTATGCTCATCAATCATGGAGATGGCATCGAAACGACAGTGCTCCTTGCAGCAGCCGCAATTAATACACTGTTCCGGATCAATATGCGCTTTATCCATACCATAGTAATCTGCATCCTGCGGTTCGCCTGTCAAAGGTAGTACTAAATGTAGATTAGGAGCATCAACATCACAATCGGCAAAGGCATCCGCTGCCGTCAAGTGAATAAACGCAGAGGCTACCGTTGTTTTACCTGTACCGCCTTTGCCACTAATTATTAGCAGTTGTTTCATGTTGAGCCTCCTCAACAATGCAGCGTAACAACCCGGAAAACAACTCCAAATAAGCTGGATCTTCCCTGCACGCAATCAATCCTTTGGCGCAAAAATCAGCGAGCTTGAAATCAAATGGAATCTTGGCCAAGACGTTGATGTTGTGCGTGGCGCAAAAATCCTCCACAACATGCACATTGTCCACGGCCTTGTTAATCACTACTCCAAAAGGTTTATTGAAGGTTTTGACCAACTCCCATACCATACCAAGGTTGTGAACACTCAACAATGTCGGTTCTGCTACCAAAAGGCAGTAGTCAGCGTCCTTGATACCCTCCATCACCGTGCAGGATGAACCGGGAGGGCAGTCAATGATCGTTGCCTCAGTTGATTTATTGCTGGCATGTCTTAATACCTGATCGATTATTGCAACTCCCGATTCTTCCCCGGGATCCATGATTCCTGTAACAACTGTTGTATCCTCTGACTTTCCCATTTCCACAGTGCCGATGACTTTATCTTCCTCAGATATTGCTCCTGTTGGGCACACCAAAGGACATCCGCCGCAAGAATGGCAAAGCTGGGTAAAGACCAACACTTGTCCACTTATGTAGGCTAGAGCATTAAACCGGCAGAAATCAACGCACCGGCGACAGCCAGTGCATTGAACATGATCTACAACCGGCACTTTAACACAAACGGTTTCTTGCTTTGTGATTACCGGTTTGAAAAACAAACGTCCGTTTGGTTCCTCAACATCACAATCCAAATATCTGGAACCAGCTGCCGCTGCCGCTAAATTCACCGAAACGAAAGTCTTGCCCGTGCCGCCTTTGCCGCTCAAAACAGCTATGTTCAATCTAGATTCCCCCACGGTGATGAAAGCCTTTGTGAATATCTTTCAGCGCCGCAAGCTTTCCTGCCTGAAACTGAGCAACGGCATCTTTGACTGAATCACCTTCGGTTTTATAAATTTTAATACCTGCGGCTGTAATCACACTGGCTGCATTAGCTCCACACTGGGGAGTTAAGACAGCCTTAACTCCACTGTCCACGATTAGCTGACCGGCAACTACTCCGGCTCCGCCTTCGCTGGATCGAGCCACTTGATTTTCCACAAAATGCTTTTCCCCGGTGTTGGTATCATAAATCAAGAAGTATGGTGCCCGTCCAAACGCCGAACTAATAGTGGTATGCTCCGAATTATCCACTACCGGTATGGCTATTTTCATCTTATCTAATCCTCCATTTTAGAGAAATCTGCCCCAGCGGCCATGCTGATGTCTGTGGCAGCGGCCTCGGCCGCATCCATGGAGTTCCGGCCCGTCACAGAGCTGATAATCCCCACCTTCAATGGTTAATCTCTTACCCTCAACCAAAGCTTGGGCTACCTTTTTGCGGGCATTGTCATAGATCCGCTGAACTGTTGTCCTTGCCACGTTCATCATTTCAGCACACTCTTCTTGAATCAACCCTTCGTAGTCGATCCATCGGATGGCCTCGTATTCTTCGACTTTCAGCACAACAGTTTCACTTTCTGATCTGGGCTTATCCCGTTGAACATCCAGAGGGCCAAACATACTGTGTTTAGGCAAACCACACACACGTCTCCACTTCCGCGGCCTCGGCACAAACTCACACCCCTAACTACCGAATCTTAGTCTTTGTCTTCCAACTTATCCAGCAGATCATCGATCTCCTGCAATTCCTTCTCCAGCATTGCCTTTTCTTCCAGCAGCCATTCTTTTTCAGTTTTAGCTGCAGCTGGATTAGGCATTTCATAAACAACCGGATAAGGGACTGCATAAGAGTGGTGCCATGGAGCAAAACGTTTGAACCAATGACCGAATCCGCGTCCAAAACCCCGTCCAAACCCGCGCCTGAAACCACTGCCGAAACCGCGGCCGTATCCAAAACCAAAGCCTCTTCCATATCCGTAGGGCTGGGGTGCCCTTGGATGGCAGAATCCAAGCCCCCTTCCGGTCATCGGTCCTAAACCGCTTGGCCCAGTGCCATCAAATCCTGGCATGTGTTGACCTCCTTTCATGAGATTTTGGGCATATGTTCTAAACCTATTATACCCCCATTATGGGCATATGTCAATAACAATTTTTCAGCTTCCAAGAACAACCGCGGCAGCACCGTTGATCTACGCTCATTGACAACTCAGGCAATATTCGGTACCATATCCGCAGACCCGAAAGGAGTGAGCCCCATGTGCGGCCGGTTTACCTTAACCAGTGACATGGATATTCTCTTATACCGTTTTGCCGCTGTAATGCTGGTGGATCTGGCTTATTTGCCCCGCTACAACATTGCTCCCACACAGCCTGTCCTGGCTGTGGTTGATGAACAAGGGCAACGAGTGTTCACGGTATTCAAATGGGGCCTGATCCCTTTCTGGGCAAAGGACGCAAAAATGGCAGCGCGAATGATCAATGCCCGCAGTGAATCACTGGCTGAAAAACCGTCATTCAAACACCTGCTGAAACGAAGGCGCTGCCTGATCCCAGCCACCGGCTTTTATGAATGGATCAGTACAGTAAAGCCTAAACAGCCGGTTTATATCAAATTGAAGTCTAACGAGCCATTTGCCTTTGCTGGATTGTGGGATGAGTGGCAGTCGCCAACCGGTGCAGTTCAGTCATGTACGATTATCACCACCGATGCCAACAGCCTGATCCAGCCGGTCCATCATCGCATGCCGGCCATTCTCCAGCCTGAACAGGAACAGCTTTGGCTTGATCCAGCTGTGAATGAATCCCGGGAACTGCTGCCACTGCTTAAGCCTTATCCCAGTGAAGAGATGGAAATGTACTGGGTTAGCCCAATGGTCAATTCACCGCGAAACGACAGCCCTGCCTGCATAGTTCCTGCAAGCGATCCCACCGGCGGCACAAATGATTTCTAGAATGCAAAAAACCTCTGCCGAAGCACCTTGAATCCCCGGCAGAGGTTCGCTTTTTCACTTCACCCACCGATTACCATGTACCTGATTGCCGCCAGCAGGAAAATACCAGGAACCCCCAACAAACCCGCCACCAGCACAGTGATTGGGTTGATGGCGAGGTATAGCCCAAAATAGCCTCCTACCAGGTTAAAAACTGCAAGCAGCAGTCCCCCTATGATACCGTTGATCAGCAGCCGGGCAATAACCCTCAGCGGGATTAACAGCAACCTGGCCACCAGATAGAGAATGAGTAATCCCAATAGGTATGAAAACACGATTGATAGGTTCATGGCCACTCCTCCAAAAAAAGGGTTCGTCCCTAACTTATATGTCAGGAACAAACCCTTTAGAACATAATCAGAAAGCTGTCAGGCTAGCTGCTGCACTGGCTTTTGTACTTTTTCAACAAATACATGTATTTGCGCTCGGCAGCCTCCAGCGAATAGATGGCATAATCAATTAATTCCGGATCTGTAAGGCTGTCAAAATAACTGCGGGCAGCGAGCCAGGCATCTTTAGCTTCTTCCACCTGTTGGCGTAAACTGGCCTGGTCAACCTCGGCAAAGGTATCAAATTCATTAGCATCCGGATCGGAAAACAGCCATAGGGCAAACTTATGCAAGAGCGAGCTTCTCTGTTCCATGACCTCACCCCGTTTGCAAATCCCATTTCTTTCTTAGTATATTCATTACGGGGCTTGGCTATACACAGGCTACAATTCACGCCTGCCTTCCAGGGCTTTGGTCAGCGTAATCTCGTCAACATATTCCAGATCGCCGCCCACCGGCATGCCGTGGGCAATGCGGGTCACTTTGATTCCCAACGGTTTGATCAACCGCGCCAGATACATGGCAGTTGCTTCACCTTCAACATCAGGATCAGTTGCTAGAATAACCTCGTTGATTGGGCCTTGCAAGCGCTCAAGCAGTTCTTTGACCCGCAAATCTCCAGGCCCGATTCCCTCCAGTGGTGCGATTGCGCCATGCAAAACGTGGTACAGGCCTTTAAAACTGCGCGTCTTTTCCAAAGCAACGATATCCCTTGCGCCTTCGACAACACAAATAATCGACTGTTCCCTGGTGCTGTCGCTGCAGATGGCGCAGGGATCTGTGTCAGTCAGGTTATAGCATGTGGAACAGTACCGGATTTTTTCTTTGGCAAACGTAAGCGCAGAAGCCAGGCTTTCCACACTTTCCATTGGCTCTTCAATAATATAAAAGGCAAGCCTTTGCGCGGTTTTGGGGCCAATGCCGGGAAGCTTCCTCAATTCATCAATCAACCTTGATAAAGGTTTTGGGTATTTCGCCATTAAAACAACCCCGGAGGCAGGCCTGGAATATTCAACCCGCCGGTAAGTTTCTGCATTTCTTGTGCTGCAAGTTCTTGGGCTTTGCGCAGCGCCTCATTGACGGCAGCCATGACTAAATCCTCCAGCATCTCCACGTCATCAGGATCAACTGCCTCCGGCTTGATTGTAATCGACACTATTTCTTGGCTGCCGTTGGCAACGACGCTGACTACACCTCCGCCGGCCGTGGCTTCCACAGTTTTGTTTTTGAGTTCTTCCTGTGCCTTGGCCATGTCTGCCTGCATTTTCTGTACCTGCTTGAGCATTTTCTGCATATTCACCTCAGGACTCCACCTTTCTACTGATCCTTAATATTGATTACCCTGCCTCCGAAAATCTTAAGAGCAGCCTGTACCGATTCATCGTACTCCTGTTTTTGATCGGAACCCGGCTCGGGCTTGTTTTCCGATTGCTGAAGTTCAGGTTCTTCGTTTGCATTCTGGTTCAAGTCAACCTGTTCAGGCTTCGGTTCCCCTTGACCCTCTGAGCCTGTATCCATCTGCTGCTCAACCTTGCCGATCGTACACTTTATGGCCAAAGAGCAGCCAAACATCTTCAACAGCGCCCGCTCAGCCGGCTCCCGGTGCCTATCCTGCTCTATGCTGGCTTTGTGAAACCCTCTCCCTTTGGGGAAGGCAATCACCAGTTGGCCCGCCTTGAGGCTGACGGGGAAACCCTCCCGCAAAAATGCTTCCGGCTGGATTAAACGTTCATTGCGCAAAAGCTGCAAAAAATCCTGCCATTTGGCTTGGATAACCTTCAATTTTTCCTGATCCTCGCTGAGTGGGTTAAGCTGTACCGTCGCCGGCTCTTTCTCCTCAGCCTTAGGCGCAGAGCTGTCGTCTATGAACCTGACCCCGGAATGCTCCAAATTGGCCAAGCGCTGCTCCAGCTGCTCGATCCGTGCTTCCAAACCCTGGATGTCTGCCGGCGGTTGAAGAAGGCGCAGCACTGCCAATTCCAAAGGGATACTTGTATCACTGACGAAACGCATATCCCGTTCACATTCGGAAAATGCGGCCATAATCTGCTGCAGCCGCTCATTATCCCACTCTATTCCTATATCAGGCAGTGTTGTTTGATGCACGACTGCTTTGCGGAGAAAGGCAAGGAGATCCCGGACAAACTGGCTCAAGCTTTTGCCATCCAGGTACAGATCCTGAATCAGCTTGAACAGTTCAGCACTGTCCTGCTGATCAAGGGCCTTGATAAACCCCACAATCCGCTCCCGGGTTGCCACCCCCAGGACAGTGCTCACAGTGTCCGCGCTGAGCTTGTCCGAATAGGCGAGGCACTGCTCAACAATACTCAAGGCATCGCGCATCCCCCCGCCGGCATGTTCCGCTATAATCTCCAGGGCATCATCGTCAGGAACGATACCTTCTTTGGTTAAGACATACTGAAGATGGCTCTTGATATCTTTGACAGGGAAACGCCTGAAGTCATAGCGCTGGCAGCGGGAAAGAATCGTAGTCGGGACTTTTTGCGGGTCAGTTGTGGCAAGGATGAACACTACTCGCTGTGGTGGTTCTTCCAGAGTTTTCAACAATGCGTTGAATGCGCCCGGTGTCAGCATATGTACTTCGTCAATAATATACACTTTAAAGCGCCCGTTGGCCGGTACATACTGAACCAGTTCCCTCAATTTGCGGATCTCTTCGATCCCCCGGTTGGAGGCTCCATCAACCTCGATCACCTCAAGGCTGTTCCCCTGGGTGATCTCCACGCATTGCGGGCATTGGCCGCAGAAATTGGAGGTGGGCCCGTCAACGCAGTTCAAGCCCTTGGCAAAAAGACGGGCCGTGGTTGTTTTCCCGGTGCCCCGGGGCCCAGCAAACAAATAGGCATGGCTGATCTTGCCAGAATCAAGCGTGTTCTTCAATGCTTGGACGATATGGGTTTGCCCCACTACCTCATCAAAGCTTTGAGAACGCCAACGGCGGTACAATGACAGATATGCCATTTGACTCCCTCCAAAAGGAATTCAGGCAAATAAAAATGCCGTGCACCTATTCTCGAAAGGACCTTCCAGGCGGCACCCAACCAGTTAGCTCGGATCAGGCGCCCTTGCGGCACATAAGAGGATTTACTTACCGCTGCTTCCTTCCGGACCTGACGGGGTTCGTAAAGTCTTATTGCGCAAGACCCAACCGTCAACACCACTTAGTTGAACCAGACCCCACAAGATCAATCCTCAAACAGGAATTCGACCCCGCTATAGCGGCTTGCGGGTACAGGGCACCGCTACCTCCCCGTCTAGCACGGCATCAACATTATATCGGATGTGAATTGCAATGTCAAGGTAAGCCTGTTGGTCAGGATATCCGGCCCCAGGTTGATCCGGGGAAGCTGTGCATCGAATCCACAATCGAATCTGTGTTATTAATTCAAAAACGGTAGAGGAAATCCCTGCAATTGGCAGCGATGTCAAAAAGGAGCCTTAAGCGGCCCCTTTTGGAATCAATCATAAAACAGCTGTCCTCAATCAGCGGTACTGCGGTTCTTCATCTTTAACGTGCTCCAGCCGCCCTTTGAGGCGGGGAAGCATCTCTTCTATCTTCTGCGACATGGACGTAAACATCTCGCTGACGTCAGGATGCCCCGTCTCCAGCGCATGGTTTTTCAGCTGGCTGCTTAGGCTTTCGGCGTCGGCGATCGTTTTTTCCAGTCTTGTTTTAACAGTCATTGATTCACCTCCCTGGGCTTACCAGCAGGAATGTTCCCTTGGAACTGCTTCTTTAGCATAGTATGCCCAGAACAAGAACGATTAAAGCAAAAAACAACCGGCACAGCGGTTGCTCTATCCTCAAATGGCGGAGAGAGAGGGATTCGAACCCTCGAGGGGCTTATCACCCCTACACGATTTCCAGTCGTGCCTGTTCAGCCAGCTCCAGCATCTCTCCACAGTATCCATATTTAGCATCTGGCGGAGAGGGTGGGATTTGAACCCACGGGACACGTAAAGTGTCCAACGGTTTTCGAGACCGCCACATTCGGCCGCTCTGTCACCTCTCCTGATTATCTTTGGCTTGTTTTCTCAGACTGCTGAAAAAATCCTTCAGCAGTTTGCCGCAGGTTTCCCTGCAGACACCATCGATTACCTCCACCCGGTGATTCAACCGGGAATCCTGCACAAGGTTCATCAGTGATGAAACTGCACCAGCCTTGGGATCGGCCACACCATACACCAGGGTGTGGATCCGGGCATTGACAATCGCTCCTGCGCACATCGGGCAGGGCTCTAATGTAACATATAACCGGGTGTTTGTCAATCGCCAGCTGCCTAAGCAGCGGGCTGCCTCCCGGATGGCAATCATCTCAGCATGGGCTGTGGGATCCGCTGATGTTTCCCGTTTATTGAAACCTCGGCCAATGATCTCGCCGTCCAGCACAATCACAGCACCAACAGGCACTTCATCAAACTCAAGTGCCTTTTTCGCCTCCATGATCGCCTGTTCCATAAAGTATTCATGCATCTGGAAACCCTCACACGCTTTGATTATACAGAATTTACGGCAGAAAAGTCAAGCTCCAACAACTGACTTGCTGGAGCTTGTTTCCCTGCTTATACCAGGCCTGAACTAGACTACTGAGCCGGAGGGCCCTGTGCATCTGGCTCCAGGCCGAATCCGCCCTGCTGATTCATGAGCGACTGTTCTGCAGCAGCGATCATCCTGCGAACCATATGTCCCCCCACAGCACCGCATTCGCGAGAAGAAATATTTCCCCAGTACCCTGATTTGTACTCAGGGTTGATTCCCAACTCGCTGGCAACCTCGTATTTGAACTGTTCCATCGCCTGGGCAGCCTGGGGAATCACCTTTCGGTTTCTACTCTTGCTGCCTCGTGCCATCATGTCACCTCCTTCGGTCTCCCACTGCTAGTATACCCAGCGTGCCTGGGATTTAGCCTGGCATATCCTGCACTAAAAATTCGGGCAGCCCAATCAAGGCTGCCCGAATTATTCAATTGTTGAGCTTGTCAATTGTTAAGCCTGTGTGTTCGGTTCCTGAGGAAAGCCGCGGAAGTTCACCTGGCCGCCTTGGCCGGCCAATGACTGCTCAGCAGCGGCAATCATCCTTCTGACCATATGTCCTCCCACTGCACCACATTCACGGGATGAAATATTTCCCCAATAACCTGTCTTGTACTCCGGATTGATACCCAATTCAGTAGCCACTTCGTACTTGAATTGATTCATGGCCTGAATTGCTTGAGGTATTACTTTCCGATTAGAACTGCCTGAACCTAATGCCACCTTGTTCACCTCCTTAAATTCCGGTGCACAGTTAATGTAACCAGTTAGCTCGGAAGATAAGCAGGTGGAGTTTTGGACAGCTTGCCAAATCAATCCTTGCGCCTAAGGTATTAATTAAAAAAAGCCCCAATTAGGCTCAACCCAATCAAAGCTTTCCTTTGGATTTGATCCCAGGCAAGCCAATCGAGGACACTAATCGAGGCTCCGTGGCGCTATAACGAAATGGCGTCCACTGGACAGGAGTCTGCAGCTTCCTGGCAGCAGCCGGCGGCGTCGCAATCAGCACCGTCCACAACTTCTGCCAAATTGTCGTCATTCATGTAAAACACATCAGGACAGATTTCTGCACAAAGCCCGCATCCGATGCAGAGATCATGATCTACGTGCGGATTAGCCATTGTTCAGCAATTCCTCCTTTATCAGCTGAGTTCTTCAAACATATCTTTCCCGACACCACAATCCGGGCATACCCAGTCATCCGGCAAGTCTTCAAATGCTACTCCCGGTTCAACATCCTGGGTAGGATCGCCAACTTCCGGATCGTAAATGTAGCCGCATACTGTACATTCCCATTTTTCCATGCCTTCATCCTCCTGTTCTTTGGCTTTCCTTAAATCAGTCCAGAATCATCATAAGCCAAAGCTTGAGTCTTGGCAACTCGGCCGGATTCCAAAATATTCATATATCCCTTTGAATCACGCGGTTATGTTCATTTTCTTTAATTTTACTGAGTTCCAAAACATCTGCCAGTGTAGTATGGGATAAAACGGCCAACATGGCATTTTGCACCTTCTTCCACACCGGGTTCAAAGGGCAATTATCCTCTCTTGAACAACTCCCCCCAACAGACAAACACTTGGTGATTGCAATTCGGCCTTCGATCAACTCCACAATTTCCAATACGCTGATTTTCCGGGGATCACCAATTAAGCGCACACCTCCGCCGGGGCCGCGCATTCCCTCAACCCATCCTCTATTTCCTAATAAGGCCACTATTTGGGGGAGAAAATTAGCTGGAATATTCTGGCGGGAAGCAATCTCTTTGGAAGAAATGTACTGACCGGGATTCATCGCCAATTCCAGGAGGGCACTGATGGCATATTCAGCCTTTTTTGTTATTTCCATCAAAAGACCTCCCCTCGCAGGAAGCGGTTAATTATTAACTCTTTTCTCAAATTATACACTTCGCTGATCCTAATGTCAACCAAGCAGTGGATCCCTTGCGCTTCAAGATCGCAACCCGTAAAATATTATTGTGAGAATTAATATTGCTATTCGGGCCCAATTTTGTTAAAATATGGTAAAGATGTGTTTAATTGTTGAAAAGGGGTCTGTCACATGGAACGGATTGGCATTATTGATCTGGGTTCAAATTCAGTTCGCTTGGTGATCGTCGAAGTTGACGACAACCGCGCTTATTACCAACGGGAAAACCTCAAAGAGACAGTCCGCCTCATCTCAGACATAGATGAACACGGGTTGCTTTCGGAAAAAGCGATGCATTATGCCATCGAAACCATCCAGCTGTTTTTGAGGCTGTGTAAAACACGCCGTGTCGACCATCTGATTACTGTAGCCACTGCCGCAGCCCGACAGGCCGGCAACAGAAGGCTCTTCATCGAACGGATCAGACAGGAAACCGGTTTGGATTTCAAGGTGCTCTCCGGTGAAGAAGAGGCCTACTACGGATATCTCGGCACAGTAAACACCATGCCTCAAACATCCGGGCTGATGGCTGATTTGGGCGGCGGTTCCTTGAAGTTGGTTTCTTTTGTCGATCGCATGATGGAAAACAGCCATCATCTGCCGTTCGGTTCCGTCACGTTAACCAATAGTTACAAGACAATGGATCGGCCGGATCCCAGGGATCTGCAGCAGCTGGAAAAAGACCTGGCAGATACTTACCGATCACTGCCTTGGATCCAAGGCGATCACCCTATTATCGGCGTTGGCGGTACATTCCGGTCACTGGCTCGGGTTGTACGGAAGTCGCAGGATTACATTCCCGATATCACCGATGCCTTTGAGTTGGATTATGACGATGTGAAAGCCTGCTATGAACGCCTGTCGCAAATGTCTCTGGAAGAGCGCCTGACTGTACCCGGACTGGAGCGCGCCCGGGCGGATATTATTGTGGCGGGCACTGCAGCGATCAAATGCTTGATGGAAGCCAGCGGGCGCCGGAAGATCATTACCAGCACCACCAGCATCCGGGACGGGCTGTTGTATGAACACTTGCACCGCTATACCAAGGATCCGATCGTTTTAAGCGTGATCACCCACCACATCGACAACTTGATTCTCTACTACCGGCTCGAAGAAAACCATCTGCGCCGCGTCTCCAATCTGGCGGTCACCTTGTTCGACCAGATCTACGAGCTCCACGGCTTGAATGGTTTTGAGCGCCGGTTACTGCTGATCGCCAGCCTGCTTCATGAAATTGGCAGTGTTATCGATGTGGAAGGCCGTGACAAACATACCTTATACATGCTGCTTAATGCTCCGGTGCATGGGCTTACGCATCGGGAAAGAGTCATTACTGCATATGTTGCCGCATCCCATGACGATCTGTACCTTGCCAATATCGATCAGTATGCGGAGCATGGGCCTTTATTGTCGGACGATATCGATCTGATCAAGAAACTGGCAATCCTGCTGCAGATTGCCCATGCCCTTGACCGCGGCCAAACGGGCATAGTCACAAGGATCAATGCCGAAGTACTGGAGGACAAGTGCCTGATTACCATTCGGGCAAAATCCCACGCTGAGCTGGAGATCAATGATGCGAGGCGCAGGGAAAATGCTTTTGCCAAGTTCTTTGGCCGCAGCCTTTCCATAGTACCCGGAGACTCTCTTTACTAGCCTGTAATCTCGTCCCAGGGAATATGCGCCGCCAATACCTGGACAAACTGTTCAAGGCCTCTTTGATCAACAGCATCGAAACGGTTTATGATTGGGCTGTCCAAATCCAGGACAGCCCTTACTTTCTGTCCGGAAAAAATGGGCACTACGATCTCAGAACGGGAATCAGGATCACAGACGATATGCCCTTCGAACTTATGCACATCGGGCACGACTATTGTCCGCCTTTTTGCCACAGCGGTCCCGCATACGCCTTTGCCAACGGCAATCCGAATACAGGCCGGCTTACCGTGAAAGGGGCCCAACACCAGTTCGCCGCCTTTTAAAAGGTAAAACCCGGCCCAGTTAAGGTCCGGCAGCCGGTTGAACAGAAGGGCGCTGGCGTTTGCCAGGTTGGCAATGGCATCAGTTTCACCGCCGATTAAAGCAGCGAGATCCTGGTTCAGCTCTTCAT
The DNA here is from genome assembly GCA_012520795.1 of Bacillota bacterium. GTDB lineage: Bacteria > Bacillota > Limnochordia > Darwinibacteriales > DTU012 > DTU012. The sequence continues at coordinate 36,599 of JAAYNP010000106.1, read as the reverse complement.
AAAAACTTGGTCGGTTCATCTGCATCACCTGATGCTTTTTTCTACATGCAGTGGTAAAACCCTCTAACTGAAAAGGCACCTGGATTCCAGGTGCCTTCTTGACAAACACATGGGCATTAAACACGGATCGGTTCAGTCAGCTCCTGTGTATGGGTATCCTCAATCGCCGCCACGTTGTGCACCTGCTCCTTAATGTCCTTGAGGGTTGTGGCCGGCTGATACATAAGGTTGTAGTATTCTGTGATCATCCGATCCATCGTAAAGCGGTTTTCAGCCATGGCAACTGCCTTTTTCATCATTTCAACCCATTTTTTGCGGTTCTCGTAATAGGTTGGGATTACTTCGTTAAGCAGCACATCATAAAGGCTTGCTGCATCAATCCGGGTCTGCTCGGGGCCTTCGTAGCCACCCCCAATCTGCCAGCCATTTTCGCCGTGGACACAGCCTTCAGGCCACCAGCCGTCAAGGACGCTCAAATTCAACACGCCGTTAAGGGCTGCCTTCATCCCTGATGTCCCCGATGCCTCCAGCGGCCTTTGGGGAGTGTTCAGCCAGACGTCACACCCGGAAACCAGCAGCTTGGAAATGCCCATGTGATAGTTTTCCAAAAAAACTACACTTTCAGGGTAGCGCTTCACATACTGCATCAAGTTTCTGGCTATCTGTTTGCCCACATCATCCAGGGGATGGGACTTGCCGGAAAAAACAAGCTGCACTATCCGGTCTCTCAGTAAAGGTTCTATGATTTCCGGATGGTTAAAGATCAAGCCGTTGCGCTTGTAGGCTGCTACCCTGCGGGCAACCCCAATCAGCAGATTATCGGGATCGAGCCTGACGCCGGTCTTTTCTTCAATGTATTTAAGCAGCTGCCGCTTGGCAGCCATGTGCGGCCGCCACAGATTGCCTTGAGTTTGATAAATCTGGGCGATTTGCGGATGCTGCCAAGTCTTTTGATGTACTCCATTGGTTATGGCGATGATCGGCGACGTGCCGGGATTGCCTCTCCACATAGAGCGGGCAGTCATGCCGTGCAGTTGAGAAACCCCATTGGCAATATAGCTCAGGCGCAGACCGGCCACAGTCATATTGAAGGGATCGCCGCCGATTTGGGCCGCCTGTTCATAATCCAGGCCGTTGTAAGCCCCCATAAAGCCCAATAAGTCATGCGGATGCTCTTCATTTCCGGCCATAACCGGAGTGTGCGTAGTAAAGACGATCTGCGACCGGGCAGCTTCCCAGGCTTCCTCAAACCCATTTCCTTTTTGCATATGCTCTCTAATCAGTTCAAAACCGCAAAATACCGCATGCCCCTCGTTAAGGTGGTAGATATCCACAGCAATTCCCAATGCCCTAAGAGCCCGTACCCCGCCAATACCCAGGACGATTTCGGCAGCCACCCGTTCCGGGCCGTCGCCGTAATACAGCCGCCGGGTAATCCAGGCGTTTTCCGGATCAACACTCGTATCCAAGAGATATAACGGAGCGTTGCCGAATTTCTCAGTTTTCCAAACTTTGCACCTGACATCTTGATCCCGGATTTGAACCGTAACCGTCACCCCGGTATCAACCAGATGATCCCGGGAGTATTCCTGGGCGCAGTCGTAAGGCCTGTAATCCTTATCAATGAATTGATCTGTATAGCCTTCATCCCAGAGGATTCCCACACCAACAAAGGGCAAATCAAGATCTTTGGCTGATTTCAGCAAGTCGCCTGTCAGGATCCCTAGTCCCCCGGAATATACCGGAAAGCTTTCATCTAAACCAAATTCCATGCAAAAATAAGCTACCTTTGGTTTACGATGGCCGTAAGCCTCCATCAATCTCACTCCTTCTAACTAATCTGTACTACGGTATCAGCCAGAATTCCTTGTCGGAAAATGCGGTAATCGAGACTGGGGAAAATATTGTCCTTGCCCTCCAGTGCTGATAAAAACTGGGCATCGACCCGGCCTGAACGGATCTGCTGTTCCAGCTGCCAAAACTGCTGGATGTGCTGGTGCGTCCGCATGACAGCGTACTCGGTCATGGTGCCTGCCTTCATTATAAACGCCCAGTCACTGCTTTGCGCCAGCAACACTTCCCTTGCCGCCTGATTCAACGCCCGGTAGATCAAATCATCGTTCGTTTCCGCATCGGCCAGTTCAACCATGGCCTTGGCGATCATGGACAGATGACGGTAGATCCATTCGTTGGCGTCATCTAGCCAAACCTCATTGTAGCCGTTAAAGCCCCAACTGGACATGGATGGCTGAGCAACTTGGTTAACCGTGTACCGTTTTAAGTATTCCCCGGGGGTACCCAATTTAATTGTGTCCTGATCATAGGCAATCTTGCGAATCAGGTATTCCAGCCACTGCGGGCCTTCGAACCACCAATGGCCGAACAGCTCAGCATCGTAAGGAGCAACGATTATTGGCTCCCGATCCATATGCAGGCACAGGTATTCCACCTGCTTTTCCCGGTTAAACATGAAATTTCCCGCATGCCGCGCTGCTGTTTCCATAGCTGCTTGAGGGCAATAGGGCTGCTTGTCATCGGTCTTGCCTGTTATTTTATAATACTTGATTCCGGTATGGCCCCGATGATCACTGTACAGATACGGCTTTACGTAATCATATTCAAGATCATAGCCAATGTCACGATAAAAATCACGGTAATTGTAATCTCCCGGATAGCCTTCGGTAGAACTCCAAACCTGTTTGGAGCTTTCCAAATCCCGGCCGAAAAACGCCGTTCCCGATTGGGACAGAATCGGGGCGAACATGGCATAGCGGGGTTTAGGACGGCTGTGGAGTACCCCATGGGTATCGAGGATGACATATTTGATTCGATTCTTGTGCAAACTCGGATCAATGCTGGGCGCATACCCGCATTCCGGCAGCCAAAACCCTTCCGGATCCCGGCCGAACTGCTCCCTGTACCATTTCACGCCTTCGGTAACCTGTGCATCAATTGCCTCGAACTGGTCCATCAAGGGCAGATAGCCGTGGGTGGCGGCTGAAGCAATGATTTCCAACAGGCCTTGTTCCTGTAAAGCGCCAAAGGCCGCAACCAAATTGCCGCCGTATCTGTTGACAAATGCTTCCCGCCCATGGGTAAACATTCCATGGTACATTTGAGCCAAAGAGTAAAACTGAGGCTGGAAGCGGGTCCGTTCCAGTTCTTTTTCCGCCAGTTCAATCAGGCTATCGAGATGCTTTACATACCGCTCGACCAGCAAAGGGTCCTGGAGCATCGAGCCCAAGGTTGGTGTAATCGACATCGTAATCCTGCACGGCACCTGGTCTCTCGCAATCCGCTCAAACATGGACAGCAGCGGCAGATATGCTTCGGTAATTGCCTCAAACAACCACAGCTCCTCCAGCGTCCGCTCCCGTTCCGGATGGCGGACGTACGGAAGGTGCGCGTGTAAAATAATGGCTAGAGTCCCTTTTGTCTTGGTCACACTTAAAACCCCTTCTAATAAGTTTCTCTCGTGACTAGTGTCACAACCGAACGGATACGAGAACCGTCCCGCGTTACCGCTTTGATTGGAAAAACTGAACAGCCCTCTGATAAGGCGTACCTCAAAGTGAATGAGCCGTCGCGGCCTGTTTTAACAAGTTCACCCTGGATATACACCAAGGCGTTCGGCGTAGCTTTGCCGTAGATAACAACCTCTGTATCAACACTTAATTCCAATTCTTGTGCCTGAGGGGGTGGTTTGTGGACGGGGCTGGAAATATGCCACAACTGCGGTGAAGCCAAATAGGACTGCTCCATGGCCAGTTGATACTGCTGATAGAGTTCATCAATGGATGCCCACTCCTGATCCTCTTCATGGCTTACCCTACCAAAAGGTGTGACAATGAAATTGGATGCCAGCAAGGAGACTGCCCCATTTGCTCCCATGAGCAGAATCTCCATTTGGTAATAATTGCCGGGATCAGGCAGATATAAATACTGAGCCCCAAGCATGGTCTCGATTGTTACATCGCACACAATCTGCCGGTGTGGGTCCTGCCCTTTCCATACGCGCAGCATCTTGCGGGCAGTGTTGTCTCTTCCCAATTTGGCAGCTGCCTTATGCAGCTGTTCTTCTGTCAATTCCCAAAAGACGTAGACCCAATGTATATTTTTCACCAGGCATACCAGGTGCGGTATACCGTAGCTCTCAGGCAAAGGAGGTACGGCTGAAGCTTGTGGGTATGTGTTCAAAACTATGCTCCTCCTAAAAGATTTTCAATTCGTTCTGCCCAAGCTTGTGCCAATGCGTCGGCTTCTTCGCTTGTGCCTGCTTCACTGTATATGTGAAACAGCGGTTCATCTCCATCTGGGACAATAAAAGCCCAGCCCTGTCCACAGTGGTACCGGATCCCATCGTGGAATTCTGTCCGCCCGGGATCTGCAGTTATAATCATACTGCGCATCACTTTGCCGATACTCTGCCACGGGCAAAACACACTTTTGTGGACACGGGGCCGGTCAAGGGAACACACTTCGCGCAGCGGTTTGTCCGCTGTTTTCAAGAAGCTTAATGCTTCCCCTAGCGTCACCAGCGGTTCAATATACGGGAAGAATTCAATATTGGTATTGTGATCCAGCTGGATATTGCCGAGCTCTGAAGCCACCTCCATCCAAGCCCTGGGATCGGTTTTGGTCCAGGCCACTTCCATGTCACAGGCCTTGGCGGCATCCGCCACGAAACTGGAAACGTGGGCTGGAAGCGCCACCTTGTTTTGCTGGCGCTGCCTTTGCCCTTTCACAAACAGTTCCCACCACTGATCACCTGTGAGGGCAGTACCCAAGCGATCAGCAACCTCCCATTGATCGCCTCTGATGCGGACGACCAGTTCTGGATCATGTTCGGTGAGTGTGCAGCCGGCTGCTTTCAGAAAGTCTTTTACCAGTTTGGCCAGTTCCTGCTCATCAGCATCGATGTTAATCTCGAACCCCTTTAAATGCGGTGCGTATAATTTGGCCACGCTGGCGATATACTGCTTGGTCAACCCCGGAATATAGGCCAGGCTGCCGATTTCGCCGGGCCCAGCCCGGGGGAAGTCTTCACGCCAGAAAATGTTTTCGATCTTCCGCTGCTCTGCTTTTGACAGCCAATAGCCCTGATGATCCCAGCATTGAATGTTAACCAGGTCTTCGTGATCAGCCACTGCCTGGCAGTGGAGAGCTCCTTGCGCCCGGGCGTGGGCAACACCAAACCGTGTCAGGTTTCCAGAGACTGTGCCCACGTCATAGACATTGACGCCTGCAGCCATGAGGCCGCAGATCAACGCCCTCTTAGCCAGCCTGCCGACACTGCTCTGGTCAGCACTGACAACCACCGATTTTCCCCTGCCGGTGAAACTGCCGTAGGCCAAGGCAAATTTGACGATCATTTCCGGCGTAAGCGAACTGCGGATATCTCCTTTGACCCCGGTTTGGGAAAACAGGGACGGCTCGTTTTGAAAGCCCCAAACTACACTTTGGGTAAGCCGGGATCCCTTGGCGATCTGTTTGGATGGCCAGATCTTCACATTGGGATCAATGATTGTTTGCGAACCAATCAGTGTTTTTTCTCCAATCACACTGCCTTCATAAACTCTGGATTTTGCCCCAAGGCAGGTATTATGAGCCAAAATGGCACCACGGATTTCACATCCCATACCAACCCTGACCCGCTGCCACAAAGTGGCCCGCTTGATGTCCACTTCAGCATCAAGCTGTGAATAATCGCCGATTATGGTATAAGCACCCAGACGGCAGCCGGGCCCGATCCTTGCTCCGCTGCCGATGTAAACAGGCCCAGTGATTTGGATATCATCGGCAAGGGCTGCATCAGGGGCAATCCAGCTCTTGTTCTGTTGGGGCACGGACAGTTCAACGGCCACTTTGCCGTGAAGGCAGTCCAGCTGTGCCTGCCGGTAAACCTCAAGGTTGCCTACATCTGACCAATAACCTTCAGCCACATAACCATAAAGGGGGGCCTGTTGGGCCAACAGCTTTGGAAACAAGTTTTGGCTAAAATCATATTTTTCCTGATCGGGAATTGCATCCAGGACCTCCGGTTCCAGAATATAGATGCCCGTATTGACTGTGTCGCTGAAGACTTCACTCCAGGAAGGTTTCTCCAAAAACTGAGTGATCCTGCCTTCATCGTTGGTAATCACCACTCCATAACTGAGGGGGTTGGCCACCCTGGTTAAAACCAAAGTTGCCAGCGCCCCTTTTTTGCGGTGAAAACCCACTGCAGCACTTAGATCAATATCTGTAAGGCAGTCACCACTGACCACGATAAATGGCTGATCCAGGAAAGCCTTGGCGTTTTTGACACTGCCGGCCGTACCGAGAGGTTTGGTTTCCACATAGTAATCCATGGAAACCTGATAAGCACTGCCGTCACCAAAATAGTCTTTAATCATCTCCGGCAAATACCAGAGTGTGCCGGCAATTTCCTGAAATCCATGCCGCTTGAGGAGATCAAGGATATGTTCCATCATGGGCTTGTTCACCACAGGCACCATTGGCTTGGGCATGGTGCAGGTAAGCGGCCTTAAACGCGTCCCTTCGCCGCCGGCCATGATTACTGCCTTCATTGGGGATCCCTCCTTGGTCGCTCGTAGGTTGTAGCCATGATTTGGTCGAGATAGTCACCAGTCTTTTGATAACGGTCATACCGGATTAAATTGGTCATGCGGGCATGCATGTCCCGTTCGTCCTGAGTTTCCCTTTGATTGAGGATTTGGTAAAACACCTGCTCAGTTTGGGCGGCAATCTGGCTCCACTGATATTTTGTGATCACGTCCTCATAGGCCTGATCTCTGAGTCTGGCGGCAAGGGCAGGCGCTTCCAGCACAGCCACGATATTGTCTGCGAGAGACTGGCTGTTGCCTGCATAAGTTGTGAGCCCATTTTTGCCGTGCTGAATAATCTCAGCGAAACCGCCAATATCGCTGACGACCACCGGAGTGCCGGCAGCCATCCCTTCCAATGCCACAATTCCAAACGGTTCATACAAACTGGGAAACACAGCCACTTCAGCAGCGCGGTAAAAACTGTTGCGGGCCAGATCGTCCACAAATCCTGTGAAGACCACCCGGTCTGCCACTCCCATCGCTGCGGCCCGGTGCTTCAGCTCCTTCTCATTAGGCCCTTTACCTGCGATAATGAACTTGGCCTTGGGGACTCTGGCCAAGACTTTCGGCACAGCATCCAGCAGCACTTGGACTCCCTTTTCGTGAACCAACCGCCCTACAAAAAAAACGAGCTTTTCATCTGGGCGGGCGTATTTGCTTCTGAAGCCTGCCAGATCCGGGGCTGCGCTGGCGAACTGCTCGGCTTTGACGCCATTGGCTATTACAAATAGTTTGTCTTGAGGGACCTGGAATATTCGCTGCAGTTCACTGCACATATAATAACTGCAGCAGATCACGGCATACGCCTCATAAGTCAGCCACCATTCCGCATCACTGATATGACGCTGGAGATCATTATGCAAACCATTGTTCCGGCCCCATTCGGTGGCATGAATGGTGGCGATCATCGGCAGGCCAAACCCATGCTTCAGAGTCTTGGCAGCATGGCCTACCAGCCAGTCATGGGCATGGACCAAATCCCAGTGCCAACCTTGGTTCCACAACTGCAAGGCTCGTTCTATGACCTGATAGTTAAAATAAAAGACCGAATCTAGAAAAGCCAAGGGCTGCGGGTGATGGGAATCCACCCGTTCAATCCGGACACGGCTGCGGATTTCACTGTTTTTTCCTTGAGGGTAATTGCTGGAAATTACGCAAACCTCGAGGCCCCGTGCAGCCAGCGCTTCCGAGAGATCCGCCACAGCCCTGGCCAACCCGCCGATCACCTTGGGCGGGTATTCCCAAGACAAGACCAGTATCCTCATGGAATCACCACCTGTTACCATCCTTACGTAGAGCTTTTCCCAAATCGGCCTATTTTATTAGAGAAATTTGGCAAACAAAAAAAGATGGGATTCTCTGTACCCATCTCATTGGCAAAGCTAGATTCATTGTTCCTCACAGCAAGTCATTTTATTCCATGGAATTTACTGCCCGGCTCCTCGCTGATGCAAAAACCTGCTGCAGGAATTCCTGCCTGGTTTCCGGATCAAGCATCCCTTTTTCAGAAATGAAGGCACAATCAGGAAACCGCTCAAGGACCTTGGCGGCAAAGAACCCGCTGGTCACACCAATCTGCCGATCCAGCGACGGAGTGTCAAAAAGCTTGCAGTCCCCTATCCCGCACGAAGGCGACCGGCTCTTGAGAATAAACCCGTCGACATGTTCCAGGTTCGCAGCAAAGTGTTCAGCAAAATCCGTCATCAACCCGGTCAAGTCCCTGTTTGCAGCCGGCTGAACCAGCCTTTGGCTGTCGCTGTCCTGAATTACCCAAATCGGATCCCGGGGAACCGGAAGCCCAATCTCAATCTCGGGGCAAACAGGGATCAGCTGGACAAACTGAGCCAGTTCTTCCATATACTCCGCCTCAAGCGGCACACCATTATAGCGGCATACTGCAAATCCAAGGCATTTGCTGACTACCACCACTGGCTTTTGCACAGTGCTCATTCACATCACCCCAATTTGATTCCAGCTGAATAAATGCCAGGGAGGCTTGGTTATGGGCGGTGGAAGCGTAAAAACGCACCAGTCCCGCAGAGTCGGATGGTTGAACCCAATCTGATAAGACCACAGCCCAATCTGACTGTGCCGTAGGCCTGGGCTGCCATAGCGGCGGTCCCCCGCCAGAGGGAAGCCCTCTTTGGCAAACTGCACTCTGATTTGGTGCGGACGCCCCGTTTTCAGTTCAACCCGCACCAATGTGCAGTCTTTTTCACAGCCCAATACCTCATACTCCAATACGGCTTTCTTACTGCCGGGCACTTCCTCGTGAGCCGCTGTAATCATGTTTCTCACACTATCTTTTTTCAAAAAGTGCACCAACTGCCCGGAGCTTCGGGGCAAAATCCCTGTAAGGACTGCCAGATAGAGCTTCTGGAAATTCCCTTCAGCAATCTGCTTCGACAGGCGGGCGGCCGCCTTCGATGTCTTGGCAAACACCATCACTCCGCCAACCGGCCGGTCCAGACGGTGTACCAGGCCCAAGTAGACATTTCCCGGTTTATTATAGCGCTGTTTCAAGTCGGCTTTTAACAGGCTCAGCATGTCCGGGTCACCGGTGCGATCAGCTTGCGACAGAAGGTTGACCGGCTTTTCCACCACCAGAAGATGATTGTCTTCATAGAGAACTGTGATGGACACCATCTTCAGGTTCATCCTTCAAGAGCCCTGAAGCTGGAAACCCCGTAAGTAACCAAAAGGCGGTACAGGCCGATGCAAGCCGCCAGTAAAAGCAGCGGCAGCACAACCAATGTCCAGGCCAGATTCAGCCTCAGCTTCACAGTTACAGCAACCATAATGCCAGCCAGGACTGTGCTGAACAAAATATTGAAAACCACATTGAGGTTTTGCTTTACCGCTTTTTGCTCGCTGTCCCACTCCAGCTTGGGATTAAGCAGATCCAGCAGCAGCCCGCTCATTGATGTCAGAGCCAGCGGCAAAAACGCCAAGGCCAGGGTGATCACCGTGAAGTATAGGGGAACGCCGAACAGCACAGCCAACGGCACAGTTAAGGATACAACCCCGGAATAGCCAACCACAACGCTTGACAGCAGCTTGGCAACGATCTGGTCGCGGTAACTGATGGGAAGATAATGCTTGATGTACAAATCCTGCCCTTCCCGGGAAATAGCTGTTGCCGCAACTCCGTTGGAACCACTCATAAAGGCAAAGACAGCGAGGATGATCCCTAAAGCGATCCCCGCTAAACCGGGATCGTTGATGGCTCCTTTTGCATACCCTAGCAATCCTGACACGTCACCATCACTGGGCGCCACCACAAAAGAGAAGATCAGGATCAGCGGCCATAAGAAATTGCTTAAGACGCAGTTGAGGAAATAGACCGGTGTCCGAATCAACAACCGTATTTCCAGCAAAAGGTAGGAGATGATTGCAGAACGCTTTTTGACCAGACGATCAAGACTGCCTTTCCGGACTGCGTAGCGTCTTGAGCTTGACTCCGAAATGCCGATCACACCTTTGAAATATACCAGCTCAGCCAAGAACAGCAGCGCCGCGAAGAGCAATCCCGACAATCCGGCAAAAACCAACAGATTGGTCAAGCCTGCAGCTATTTCATAGTTCAACAGGGCCTGAACTGCCCACTTGACTGTGGGGAATACCCTTGTCTGGAGTATCGCCAGGGAATGGTTACCTGACAGCAAAAGTTCGCTGATCTGTTCCGGAGTAACATCGGCAAATCTTTGCATCAATAGACTGATGCTGATCCCCAGCAAAATAGCAACGGTTCCGCCTATAATCTTCAGCAATTCCCGGTACCGGGTCAGATTGGTTACCCGCATGATCAGCATGACCAACAGCGTTGCCAAGGCCAACGGCAGGATGGGGACGAAAATCAAGCCAATCAAGCCGTAGACATAGTATAATACCCCACAACCCTGCTGGATGCCGAAAAAGATCAGGATTGGCAGAAAGACAAAAGCAATAAGCAGATATTCATACAATACTATTACAAAGAATTTTGCCCCCACAATCTGCCGCGGCCTGATGGGCATGGGCAGGTAATGCTCAATATCGTTCGCAAAATAGAAACTGCTGAGGACATGGAAAATGCCGAAGAAAAAAACCATAAACGAACTGATTACCAGGCCCCAGCTGAGCAGTACTCCTTCCTGGCCAATCATGGCCAAACTTTGGTAGGCAAACGCGATCATCTGAACATAGCCATAGAGCACGACGGGTATACTCCAAACAACCAGGAGAACAAGGAGAGCCCAGGACCATTTGCTCTTAAGGCTGAATCCAAGGCCTCCGCCGTTTTTCAGCATGGCCCTGGTGAGAACCAAGGTTTTATTCTTCATTGTCCGTCAACTCCAGGAACATACTTTCGAGTGAGGCATCTTTGCGCAGGTGCTCCCGCATTTCATCAATGGTGCCCGTAAACAGGATTCTCCCCTTGTTGATAATGGCAAGCCGGTCGCAGATCTTTTCCGCCACGTCCAATACATGGGTGGAAAAGAATAAGGTCCGGCCGTTTTCCACGTGTTCACGCATCATTGTCTTCAGCAGAAATGAAGAACGGGGATCAAGCCCGGTCATCGGTTCATCGAGAACCCAGACCGATGGCTGATGCAGCAGTACACCAATAAGGATGATCTTCTGACGCATGCCGTGGGAGTAGCTCTGGAGAGAATCCCGGAGCACATCTTCCATCTCAAACCGGCTGCACAGTTCGCTGATTCTCTCCTTCCGTTCATCCAAAGGGACATCGTAGATATCCGCCATGAAATTCAAGTATTCAATCCCTTGGAGCCGCAGAAACATATTGGGGTTGTCAGGCACAAATCCGATCTGTTTCTTTGCCTCCAATGGATTTTTCGCGATATCAATCCCATTGGCCTTGATCACACCGCTGTCTGGCTGCAGTATGCCGGTAATCATTTTGATCGCAGTAGTCTTCCCGGCACCATTCGGGCCCAAGAAACCAAAGATTTCACCGCTGGGCACAGTCAAACAGAGATCTGCGGCAGCTCTGACACCACCAGAATAGGTTTTGTTGACATGTTCCATCGTAATCACGGCATACACTCCTTATGTATGGAAAACAGCTATTCTAACAATACCATTGAGCCATAAAAGCGTCAATATTTGCATTCCGAGGAAATCCACCGTCAAATCTCGAATCAGTAGAGCACGCAGGCAAGGGTACCGGGATCAGAAAATCTTGTTAGTCCTGGCCCACTATGAGCAAAGAAAAGGACGGGTATAGCCCGCCCCCGGGTTTACCCGCCCTGTCGCTGCGGTAACTGATTGTCCTCAGCCAGCATCTTTTCTGCCCGGATTATGGCTGCCTTAACCATGTTACCTGCATCCCTGGTCGTGATGTTACCCCAATCGCCGTTTTTGACCTTGTCATAGAATCCCAGATCCTGCGCCAGCTCATATTTCAGCCGATCTGACATGATTCCTCTACGACGCGGCATGCTGCATCACTCCCAGTAGTATGTTAACCTGGTTAAGCAGTACCGATACGTCCTAGATGGTGGAGATGAAGGGATTCGAACCCTCGGCTTCCACAATGCGAATGTGGCGCTCTCCCACTGAGCTACATCCCCAAGCAAGTATTTTATTTCGACACCGGGCTGTACTTTCCTCTCTCCGAAGATCCTTTTTCTCAATCTGCCCGGCGCCCTTCCGCCCGCAGATCCGGGATGCGATCCGCTGCCAATCTGCGGTACCCTTCGCTGCCCCGACGCAGGTTAACCGCTTCCAGAAGATAGCGCAGGGCAGCTTCTCTTTGCCCCAGCCGCTGATGCAATTCTGCAATCAGTATGTACAGCTTTTGATCTCCGGCATCACTGCGCCGCCCCGAGACAAGGGCCTTTTCAAAATGCTGGAGTGCCTGCTGTACCGCATGTTCCACCCACTCTTGAGCCTCTGCATCTTCATACAGCCAGACAAGGCGCATCCATAAATTGCCGAACTGCTCCGGTGCAGCATTGGCCAGGCCAAATGTATTCAACGCCAGGTAATAAGCGAGGAAGACCTCATCGAGCGTGCGCCTGGGGCTGAACTGAAACTTGACAGGGTCCACACCGCGCAGGGCCTTTTCCACTTTGGCCAGCTGGCGATGGGGAATCTTGCCAAATTGTTTGTATGGATATGCATACGCGCACTGGGGGCAAACCCAGACATAATACCACAATGGTTCCATGTCTTGGTACAAGATGCGAAAATCTGGTTCGACACGGGCTGTAACCAGGCGCGAGTTGCGGACCCGCACTGCAGGAAACCTGGTGCTGCACACCGGACAAACCGCTTCTGTGTCAAAGATGTATTTACCATGAGTATCCGGCGCTGCTTCCATAAACTGTGGATGGCCGGCCGGCAGCACCTGGGCAAGATCGGTGGGAAGCGGCTTTGGCTTAACTGCCGCAGTTTCTGGCCGATGCACCTCTCCCACAACCTCAGCCGCCAATGCCTTCAGGATCTTCAGCCCAATTTCAGGATGCCTTTTAAACAGGGTAATTATGTTGTTCTCAGTCAGCTTAAACAACTCAGTATCGGTAACACAGCAGGCCCGGGCCCGGGCGGGGATCTGGTTTAGGAACGGTACTGCTCCAACCAAGCCGCCTTGACCCAACAAATCACTATGCTCGTTGGCAATCTCGACTGTACCTTGCAGAATGAAATACATGGCATCTGGCACCTGTCCGTGAGCAAATAACTCGGTGCCCGCCGACAACTTGACAACCTGCAGCCTGCTCATCAAATATCATCCTTTTGCCTTGTATTAGACATTCAGCCGCTTGATCACATCCTCAAGGTTCTGCGCTATGTTGGCCAAATCCACGGAAGACTGGGCTATGCCGTGCGTGGCGGCGGACTGTTCCTCCGTCATGGCCGCGATCTCCTGGCTGAGCGCCGCCTGTTCCTGTGTCCTGTCACTAATAATCTTCAGCTGTTCCATAATATCTGTAATTCTTTTAACAATATTCTGCAGCGACTCGGTGGTCTCCTTCACCACCAGAGCCCCTTGGTGAACTTTTTCCCTGCTGATATTGGTGGATTCCACAGCCGTGTTCATCTGGGTCTCCAAGTTGGCGACCAGGTGATTGACTTCCTGAAGATTGGTCTTTGTCTGTTCAGCCAATTTCCTCACTTCTTCAGCCACAACAGCAAACCCGTGACCGTATTCCCCGGCACGGGCGGCCTCGATTGCCGCATTGAGCGACAAGAGATTAGTCTGGTCAGCGATATCGGTCACAACCTGCACGATTTTGACAATTTCCTGAGATGCCTCTTTCAGGCTGGCAATCGCCTGGCTGGTAGTATCTGATGCTTCCTCAATCATGAGCATGGATTCCATGCATGACGTAATCCGTTCCGTGCCCACCTTGGCCATTCTTCCGGTTTCTTGAGCTTCTTCATTGATCCTTTGTGTATGGTCGCTGATGGCGGTAACGCTGCTGGCAAACTGAGTCGCACTCGTTGCCACCTGCTCTATTGACGAGCTCACTTCCTCAACAGCCGCCGACATGGTTTGACTGGAAGACACTGTTTCGGTAACCGCTGTTTTGGACGCCCCAATGATGGAATTGAGGTTGGACAGCATTTTGTTGAATAATTTAACCATTCGCCCTGTTTCATCGTTGGCATCATAGTCGACAGTGATGGTCAAATCGCCTTCACTGGCTGTGAGCATGGCATGGTTGAGAAGCCGGATCGGCCTGATGATACTGCGGGTAATCAACCATGACATCACCGTTCCGATCACTACCGATGTGAGCAAAAGCATCCCACTCCGGTTGATCCCGGCAGCAATGGCGCCGGCTATCTCTTCTGTGGATTCAGTTCCCAATATCTGCAGCTGCTGTTTGATGCCGTTGAGGCCGGCTCTGATTTCCTCCAAATGCAGTTGAGTTTGGGTTTTGAAGATCGTTTCGGCTTGATCCGGGGCATCGGTCAAACTGGCCCGAATTGACCCGGCACTGTTGTGCAGATGACGGTGTTCCTCCTCCAATCCCGCAATGATGGGGGCAAGCCCGGGAATCGCCGCCTCCATTTCTTTCCTTTCATCTCCGCCTAACCAACGCCCCAACTGACAGCGAGTTGGATCCAACTCTATGGTGAAATTGGGATCGCGTGCTTCTATGGAATCTCTCAGCGCCGCAACCCACAACAAGTGATCAATTTCCCGTTGGGCAAAATCATATCCCAATGTGCAGATATCTAGAACGAAACCGCTTTGATCGCGGATTTCCAGCAGTCCGAAAAAATCTGTAACCCCTAGGCCAAAGATCAGCAGTAACACCATGACAAAACCGATGGCAATCTTGCCACCGATGTTCAGGTTAGACCATTTCACGGCGCGTCTCCTTTCTCATCCTTGAGATATTATTGCTCCATTGAATGTATTCGAAAATTGATCACAGTTTCCTGCACTTTTACCCAACAACTTCTGAGTGCGGCACGCAGTGTTCATAGGCTTAGGGTTCCTCACTACTACGGGCTCATCTGCCACCCCCAGCGCTTCACTTAGCCTTGTGTTTCCACTTGTGCCTTGCTTACCCGTTCCTTCACGCGGGACACTAGGGGCCTCCCCGGGTAAGTCTACCTGCCTTGTCCTGAATCCATCCGTCCTAACCTGCAGAGCTATCCAGCTATTTCCAAGACACCCCCTCTTCCTTCAGACCCCACTGTTGCCAGTGTCGCCCTTGCCTGCGTCCCATTGGTTGGGCGATAGGTTTTCTTACAACCCATCGGCTCAGTAGACATGCCGGGCACACCAAAAACTGACACCTGTTGGCACAGAGTGTCAGTTCTAGTCGATTATCACGGTGTTTGAGGATGGCGGCCCCGGCAGGAATCGAACCTGCGGCACGCGGTTTAGGAAACCGCTGCTCTATCCCCTGAGCTACGGGGCCGCAGCCTGTATTAGTTTAGCACAAAATCTTTGAAAAAACAATCCGCTTTTTCCCTAGTAGCGCATGGGCATGAACTCAAGGTAATCGCTGACCTTGCCGCCATCCAGGCAGCATTCAATGATCTGCCTGCCCAGTTGGTTAAGATCAGGAATCAAGAACTTCTGCAGTTCGCATTTAAAGAAATCGGTCAAGATCTCTGCACCTTGATCATACGCACCAAAGCCAACCTCCGGTTGATACTGGACCTGAAGCAAGCCCTTCGGCATCAGGTTGCCGTCAACTTTGACCGATTCCATCGCATACCCCAAAAGCGCACAGCGGGATTCTACCAGACGATCCCTGCCAAAGCTGGCACTGCCCCTCCTGGCCAGGTATTCTCTGGTAATCCACTGAGGCATGAATCCTACTCTATAGGCTCCGATATGCTGATTCGGGATCAAAATGTAGCGAGTGTTTCCCGATTGGATAAACTGTTCCAACAGCAAATTGGCTTGGTCCACCATCCTGCCGGTGGCAAAGGGCCAGTATGAGCCGACACCTTCACTGCTCATGCAGCCGCTGTGATCATTAATACTGGGATTGTTATCTCCCCGCGGCGAAACCAGCCGCCACAACCAAGCCAGCGCCGGCGGCAGGACATGGAACATGCCGACAATCCCATACCCCGGTCTATCCTTGGTTGTCAGCGGAGTACGCACCCCAAAACTGCGGATATCCACTTCAACAGGTTCATTGATCACACCGGAAATCATCCGCCGCGGCACGACCACCCGCGGGTTCGGGCAGGTCTGCCCTGGAGCATCCTCCACATGTTCCCAGATCAGGCAGGTAGCCCCTGGTTTCCCGTCAAGGTTCAGAAAAATCAGCGGTTCTTTGGGGTGAATGGTAATTTTTTCATAATAAGGCTCTGTCCCGTATTCTGAAATATGATCAATTCTTAAAAACCAGCCGTCTTCGGCATCCTTTACCACCAATTTCCCATTTCCCTGCTGCAAAACAGCCGGGCACATGGCCATATCATCTGTGATCGGTTTCAGCTCGCTGGACTCCCGCAGCTGAATCACAATTTCTTCGCCTGTTACCACATTTCTGCCGATCTTGACTGAGCCGTCCTCCTGCCGGTGGATTTGCTCGATCATCTCGCTTTTGCCTCCACCGCTGGCGCCTTCGTGCATTATGATTAAGATGTTTTCATATGGCGTAATAATCTTGACAGTAGAAGCGTGCAGAGTTGCCCAGCCCTCGGCCTCGCCAATGTCCAGCAGCATGCTGTATACACCCTTCTTGGCACTGGGCCCCGGATATAGGTTGTAGGAAAACACCTCATGCAGTTCATCTGAACGGCTGTGAACCACAACCTGCTTGCCGTCAAAATGGGTATGCCTAAATGGCGGTGCCGCATAGATAATCCCTCTCGGCGTGAAATCATCGGGGATCTGTGCCCGGGGGACAAATTCCTGCAGGTCAGCCAGTGCTGCCGCAAAAAACGCTGCATTCCTGGGCGCAATCAACAAAGCTGGATAACCATAATCCATACCGCCCGCCATAAACGGCATCACGATCAGGCTCTGCTGGCGCAGCCACTTCAACGTCTGGCTCCTCACCGAAGAAAAGCTTTCCCCGAAGCGCTGTTGGTATGTCTCCTTATCTGTCGGCCTGTCATCTCCGATCACCATGCAGTCAGGATCCCGCCGGCGCATATATGGCTCGGTAAAATTGATCGATACCCCATTCTTGCACCTGGCCACAGTGGCTTCCACAACCCTGCCCTTACCGGGAACCCGGTAAGCGACTTCATAAAAGCCGCTTTGCTGCCCGCCAATTGCAAGCCTAACCAATTGATCCCGGTTTTCCGGAACCAAGATGTTCTCATGATTGATGACATCAAGGATTTCCTTCGGTAGGTTGAACTTGGTTAAGGCCGGATTAAACATGACAACTCCCCTTTGCTGCTGAGACTCCCACATGAAAAAACCCAGTATCCCTGGACTGTACATGCACATAAAGTTATCCTTTATTATTCTACGGCAATTCTGCAGTTCCTCTTTTACTTGCCAAATTAATCAAAGGATAGGCATGAATGCCGCCTATCCTTTGCGTCAATCTTTGCTTTATTATTGATTACCCGTCAACCTTCCAGCTCATGTTCCAGATTGTGATGATAACTCCCTATTCTTCTTTGTTTTGCTGAAGTGTCTGCTGGTACTGATACTCATCTTTGATTTCTGCACGTTTGCCTGCAATCGCCCGCTCTCTGCGGCGGTTTTTCTCCAGAATCGCCCGGCGCTGCTCTTCAGGGAGATCCTCATTCTGCAGCGTCTCATGGGCTGCTTCCAGATTCTCAATAGTGTTGACTACCTGTTCCTGGAGCTTGTCGACATTGTCGCTGCGATCGTCAGGCTTTGGTTTTGGCATGGCCACATCTCCTTTCGTGACTAACTCCTCTTTATTGTGTGTTTCCGGAGAAAATCTATGCTACCTGAATTGAGCCAGAACCTGATTGAGATGCGGACTGACTGGAGGCTGTTTCACCAAAGGGCCGTTTTTTAACGCCGGAATGCCGTCGCCAAGAGTTGGCCGCCGGATCCGTCACAACCGACCCTGCATTAAGCTCTTGCCGGTGTTCGGCCAGCGAAGCCTGATCCAGGGCCACCAACAAATCCACACCCCATTCGCAGCAGTACACAAGCACGCTGCTGATCGACACCAAGCCCTGGCCTGCTTCACCGCCAACAAGAATATTGAAATTATTCAACGCACCGACCGCCTCATTCCGTTTTTTGGTAAACTGATTATAATACATAATATAACTAGTGTAAATGGTAATCATTTGTATTACACCCTACCACCAAATGTAGGGACAAACAAAGGTTTGACCCAGAATGTTGTGGGTAACTCTGTGGACTCTGTGGATAAATACTAAGCTGAAGAGTAAAATTGTGATTAAAACTCCTGCTATACACCCTGCCATAATAACTCAACTGTCTGACTCTTCCGGCGAATATAGGTTTGGTATTGCGCCGGTAATCTATAATAATTCATCAGTTTTTCATCGATTTCTTCGAATAAATCCCGGCGTTGATCCGGGTTTCTCGACACTATAATACGATCTACAAGATCAACTATAGTATTTTCCTCAGCCGGTGGGCAGACGGCAATCGGAATCATTTCCAAAAAACTGCGGAGCACTTTTACCGACGGGTTCGTCACCATGCGATAGTACTGGGCAATGCGGGAATTAAGGACAGCAAGGATGTATTTGATTGACACTCCTTCGATGCGGGGGATTAAAATATTGGCACTGTTGATGCTCAACCGCCCCCGCTCATCGTAGGCAACAATCAGGTGCCTGTGAATAAAGCGGTAGATCAGTTTTTCTGGAGCACGGTAATAGTGATCCGGTGCCACCTGCTGAAACCGCTCCCTTCGGTAAACAAGGTGGTGGGAGCACTTCTCAATCCGGTAAGGCAGCACATCTCTGCCGGTAATTACCGGTTCACTGCCGGGGACAGGATCCGGCAGCAGATACTGGCGGTTGTTCCCGGTGACAATCCCCAGGGCAAAATCGGCATTGCCCTTCAGGTAGGCCGCATTTGGCAAACTTTGTATATCAGCAAGGATGTTATGATCCTTGCGGCTGCCGTATGCGTAAAACCCCAGATTGACACTGTTCGGTGCCGAAGGTTTGCAGTGCCCGTTTTTTTGAGCCGCCAAAGTAATCACAGGGGCATTGACCTGGGAAAAGGCCAAGCCCAAACGATATACTGCTTTGATCCGGCATGATTTCAGAACCAGCTTCCGCGCAGGACTATGCAGCTTCGCCGTGAGGAATGTCTCGGGCAAAACGTAGCTGATCATGCCCGAATCATTGACATGGTTGATTGCCCATTCAATGAAAAGATTGAATGATTCAATTTTGCCATTGGCCGGTGCTGTTTGGTAACAGCGGGCAAGCTGCCGGGCTTGGTGCGGCGAAAACTGATACCCCCACGGCGGGTTGCCGATGATCAGGTCATACTTTTGCCCTGAAAGCTCCTGAAGTGTATCACAATGGACAATCTGCAGCTGTGGGATCAGTTCAGCGGACTTGAACAATAACGATAAGTTCATTTGGGTAAGAAGAACAGCAACTGGATCATTGTCATAGCCAACGAGCATTTGAGCAAGTTTCTTTTCCGCCTCAACCCGCCCATATCCCGCTGCCATAAGCTTGTCCTGCAAAAACAAAGCCAGGTGGATCAGGAAATTGCCGGAACCGCAGCATGGGTCAACAATCATCGCTACATTGGCCATATCTAAGTACCTGAAGCTGAGATCAATCATTTCCTGAACAATGGGTATGGGCGTGTAATAACTGCCGGCGTTCTTCCGCTTTCTCAGTGACGAAATGGACATGTACACCAGGCCGAGGAAGTCCTGGCTGCTGTCAGCCTCCAGCCTGAGCTTGTGCACCCTTCTCAATTCGTTGTGGTCGTCTTGTGTACTGCCTGAACACCATTCCCAGAAAGCATCAGCCAACTGTGAGTAAACACCCAGCTTAAGATCACCTTTCCGCCACAGCTCCACTAAAGTTTGGTTATGATCCTTACCCTCAGCAGGAATCAGTCCCTTATCCTTAAGCAAAACCAGATACAGCTCAAGCAGGAGGAGCATCTGGCCTTGTTTGGAGAGCCTGCTGGCCAGCTGCTTCAGGACTTGGGCTGCCTGGGCCAGTTTCTTGTCGCTAAGATAATCATCGGGGACAATATTGCCGGTTACTGCCTGTTTGTTCCGGCGGTTTCTCAGATAAGGCAGGGCTCCGGACTTAATCGCCCGCTGCAAGGCTGAGATCTCCTCAGCTGAAACCTGCCATTTTCCCCCATCACGGCTGGCATTGGCAATTTTGCCCAGTTTAATCCAGTTGCGGATAGTGGAACTGTTGACACCAAGGCGCTCCGCAGCCTGTTTAATTGATATCTTTTCAGCCATCCAGATTCCCTCGTTGAAATAATCGTCACGGAAAATACCGTGTCAGTAGTTAATATTCGTACTTAAGGTTGGACATCCTTTTTCACGGACAGACTACACTTGGATAGGAAGGTGGGCAGTGAACTACAAACAGCGGAAAAAGGCGGGCTCAAATAAGGAAAAACCCCCGAAACAAGTTCACAAAGACATGGTTTCAGTGGTGGATACGAAAACCGGCGGCCCCATGGGGTGTTGGATGGTGAGGATTTGAAAAGACACGGAAAACAAAAACCGAACGAAGGTTAAAAAATGGATGCACCTGTCTGGTAATGGAGGAGAATCGCAGAAAATAAAGAATTCTAGATTTGGAAGACTCCGACAGAAAGGCAGGTGAACCTACCGAAACTCGGTGGGAAAAGATGTTTGTAAGAACCTTCATGACCAAAGATCCGATCACTGTGTCGTTAGATGCTTCTCTTCCTGCTACCGCCGATTTAATGAAAAAACACAAGTTAAAGAGGATGCCGGTAATGGACCGAAGCCAGCTGGTGGGAATCATTACGGAAAAGGATGTGGCCAAGGCTCTTCCTTCGCCCGCGACCACACTGAGCAAATATGAGATTAACTACCTTACGGACCAAATCAGGGTAGCCGATGTAATGACCAAAGCAGTGATTTCGGTTTCCCCTGATACAACCGTTGAAGAAGCAACGATGATCATGCATGAAGAGGATGTAGGGTGTCTACCTGTATTGGAAAACGGTAAACTGATAGGCATCATTACCGAAAGGAATATTTATGACGCCTTAACCAAGATGTTCGGGCTTGATCGCCCCGGAGTGCGGGTTACAGTCCAAGTGAAGGACCGGGTTGGTGTGATTGCCGATTTGACAACCATTATCAAGTCGCTTAATCTGGCCATCATCAGCCTGGCCACCTATGCAGCCAGTGCCGAATCTGCTTATATTGTCGTCAGGATTTCCACCGACAACCCTGAACCCCTCATTGGCGAACTGACAGCCCACGGCTTTGAGGTAGTACACTGGAAAATGCTTAATGAAAAGTACAGCTAAACGGCTGCCCCACGGCAGCCGTTTAGCTGCATATTCCACTGTTGGGCATTCAGCGCCCTTGCTTTTCAAAATCCTTGTACAGCATACTGGGCTGAATGCCGAAATTGTTCTGGTACTTGCCGCTTGAGTAGGGCTCGTAATCTCCCTGAATCGTATGGTAATAGATCTGGCAGACCTCCACACCGGGGTAAATCTTGACAGGGTTGACGCAGAACAGCTCCAGAGTCCAATACCCGGCAAACCCCACATCCCCGAACCCGGCAGTAACATGGACTACTAAGCCGAGCCTGCCCACGGAAGAGCGCCCTTCCAGCATCGGCACGAAACCTTTCGTCCGGGTGTACTCCACCGTCCTGCCCAAGTACAAACGGCCCGGTTCCAAAACTAGTCCCGATTCAGGAATGGTGATCAGCTGTGTCTTGTTTGGTTTTTTCATGTCCAAGACCGGTTCATCATAGACCAGCAGTTCCTCATGGAGCCGCAGATTATAACTGTTGGGATTAAGCTGCCCAATGTTAAACGGCTCAATGAAGATCTTTTTGTTCAAATTCCGGTATATCTCTTTCCCTGATAGAATCATCTGCTTTTACCTCAAAATCCGATCTGTTTCAGCCACTTTGCCGCCAAATCCGTCCACACTGCAACCTCCGGCTGTTCCTGGGCCAGGCCCAGCCCATGCCTGCCGCGGGGCAGGATATGGAGGGCGAAACTTACCTGTGCTTTACTCAAGGCAGAGGTAAACATGAGACTGTTTTCCACAGGAACAGACTGATCATCAGCGGTGTGCCAGATGAATGCAGGCGGCATTTGCCCATGAACATGTTTTTCCAGTGACATTTGATCTACCACAGCCGGTTCAGGATCAGGCCCAAGCAGACTATCCCGGGAGCCCTGATGATAGAATCTTTCCATAGATATCACCGGATATCCTAGTATTAAGCAATCTGGAGCTGAACTTACCCTTTCCACAAGATCAGCAGCCGTTGGATCAGCCTCCAGCGGATAGACCGCCGCTGATGCCGCCAGATGCCCTCCTGCGGAAAAACCTATTATGCCCACCTTGCCCGGATTGATGTTATACTCTGCAGCGTGCGCCCGCACAAATTGAACTGCCCGCCGGGCATCTGACAGAGGTGCCGGGTGGCGGTAAGGTGCAATGCGGTAGTCCAGCACGAATGCCGATAATCCGATTGAGTTCAACCACAAAGCTACATCCTTACCTTCATGTTTAGCCTTATGGATGTATGCGCCCCCTGGGCAGACAACAAAGGCGCCAACCGGCAGATCCGTTTTTACCAGATATGGATCAAGTGCAGGAACTCTTTGCTCGATCTGTGAATCCCATCCGGGAATCTCCTTCTCCCAAATTGTAATCATTAGATCACCCTGTTTCTGTTTTTTTCTATTGCTGAGCTGCTGCCAACAGGTCTATACCTTTTTCAGATTATCAAGATTATAGATCGCGCCATCGGCCTCAACTTTCATCCGATTGACAAAATTCATCAAAAATCTGTTCCTGTCATCAAAAATTTGCCTGGAAATTTCATAATTGAGCTGACCCCTCATTTTTGCTGCCAAAGGCCAGAAATAGGTTTCATAGAACCGTACCGCATCCGATAAAGGCCCGTCCAAATGGGCCTGATAGTGAAACTCGACCCAAATGTCCACTACACCCATATGGTCGATAATATCTGCATCTTGAATGATTTTGATCCAATCATTGTAGTCTTTGTCAGGGTCACGAAACGGATGATAGTGGATCAGCTCGGAAATCCGCTCAATCTGCTCCCGGGTGCAGAGGTCAGCCAGGATCTCCCGTATCAAAACCGCTCCATAAACGCTGTGGGGCTCGATACCTTTGGCTATATCATGGAAGTAACCGGCCGCAGTCAGTTCCTGATCATGGCTGTGGTCATCAGGAAGGAGCAGCTGCCGCAGCTGAACGGCGATTTTTGCCACCCTCTGCCCATGGTAATAGATGAATCCTGTTTCTCGCTCCCTATGAGCTTTACGACCAGCTAAATGCTTGTATGCCAACGCTTTGATCTCATCCAAATTCATCCCCACTCCCCCTCCGCACTAAGATTGATTAGTCATTCGATCCAAGGCCGCACCGGAATGCCGTGGCTGGCAAGATAGGTTTTCAGCTCCTTGACGGCGTAGTTCCGCTCCAAACGGGGAGAGTAGAGCAGCGAACTGATGATTCCTGCTGATGCCTGGGTCTGGGTAAAGACTTCCAACAGGTGCTCCGGTTTACCCGCCCCCCCTGAGGCAATCACAGGAATGCGCACATTTTCACTGATCAATCCGGTAATCTCTAAATCATAGCCAGTATGGGTGCCATCGCGATCGATACTATTGACACAAAGTTCTCCTGCACCCAGTCCTTCACCCCGTTTAGCCCATTCCAGAGCATCTATCCCTGTAGCCACTCTGGCACCATCGATCATGATTTCATAGCCGCTCGGCATCTTGGCAGTCTTCTCTACCTTTTTTACCTGCATACTAAGAACCACGCACTGGCTGCCAAAAGCAAGAGCGGCTTCCTCGATCAGTTTAGGATTCCGTACAGCCATGGAGTCAATACTGATTTTCTCAGCCCCCGATTTTAGCACCCGGTACATATCGTCAAGGTTGCGAATGCCCCCGCCTACTGTAAAAGGAACGAAAACCTGCCTGGCAACTGCCCTGACCATTTCCAGATCAATTTCCCGCTTCTCAGCGCTGGCCATAATGTCATAAAAGATGATCTCGTCGATTTGTTCCTCGTAGATTTTGCTGGCTATCGCTTCAGCCCGCTCAATATCAATATTGTCTTGAAATTGACGGGCTTTGGTCACCATCCCGTTCTTGACATCAAAACAGGCAATCAACCGTTTGGTCAGCATGATTTGTCACCTACTATCGCAGCAAAGTTTTGCAGCATCTTTAAACCTACGATACCACTCTTTTCAACGTGAAATTGTGTGGCATGGATATTCTCACTGGCTATAACCGCACAAAACTCCAAACCATACTCGGTGGTTCCCAGGATGATTTCTTCTGATTCAGGCGCAGCGTAGTAGGAATTGACAAAATAGAAGTACTCAGATTTGTTAATCCCATGATTAAAGCAATGATTGGCTCTAAAATTGACTTTATTCCAACCAATCTGGGGCACCCGCAGCTCTTTAGGGAATCGCCTGACTGTCCCCTTCAGCCATCCCAGACAAGTGGTATCCCTTTCCTCGCTGTGTTCAAACAAGATCTGCATCCCTACACAAATGCCCAGAAAAGGCAGTTTCTTCTCAAGTACCAAAGTCTCCAGTTCAGGAATAAAGCCCAGTTCAGCCAGGGATTCAACTGTTGCCGGGGCCGAGCCAACTCCGGGAAGGATCACACCGCTGAAATTCCGCAGCTGTTCAGGAGTAGATACGAGTTGGCAGGCTATGTTCAGTCTGCGCAATGCGTTGACAACACTCGGAGCGTTCCCTGCCTTGTAGTCAATGACACCGATCAAATGGCTACATCCTCTCATAGTTGCACTTAGTAATTAGCCAGACTTGGTAATTAATTCTGTGTCTTTTTCCCTAATCCTATCAGAGTGCAAAAGATACAACAGTTATTCCAAACTAACAAAGGCTGGAGAGCTTGTTTTTACTCAATTCTTATCCGCTTTCGATAATCCCCAGGCCGCCAAAATCCCGAACGCTAACAGCATTAGAGCCAGTAACCCCTCCCAGAAACCGCGGGGCAAGCCGGGGAAGACCACAATGATTGAACCGGCCACTACTCCCAGTAATCCATAATAGGTCCAACCGTAGAATCTGCGGAGCAGATAGGAGGTCACCCGGGAGATCAGGAATGCACTGATTACAGCCGAGATCCCAGTTGGCAGCAGTACCAGTATCTGCAAGTCGGCCACTGCATTGAGTAGCACTTCATAAGTACCGGTAAAGATCAGCAAAAACGATGAACTGACTCCCGGAACCACTGTCCCGGCAGCCAGCAGAATACCGGACAGCACAGACTGCCAGCCACTCAAACCTGTAACAGTGCTTGCATCTGTTAGTGTCTGCACTTTGGCGGCAACTATTAAAGGAATCAACATCAAAAGCAACCCTACTAGAAAAGTGCCCAAGTAATGCCGGTTAAAACCTCGTTCATTAGCAACCTTGACCAGTGCCGGAATACTGCCGGCCAAGAGGCCAATGAACAAGTATTTGACCAGGACCGGATAATAGGTCAAGAGATAAGATAAGACATTGCTCAGGACAAAGACACTAACCAGGGCGCCTAAAACAAGTGGTACGGTAAATTTGAGATTGGCCCACAAATTCCGCCATGGCCGGGCCACAACATCAATGATTTGCTCATAGATCCCAAAAACCACCGCCATTACTCCACCGCTGACTCCGGGAATGATCATTCCAGAGCCAATCACCATTCCCACTAGAACCAGATAGAAGCTGTCTTTAAAGTTTCGCACCTGCACTGCCATCAAACTCCACCTGCCATTTGCTTGCGTTTATTTGGTGATCCATTTTTGGATCTCAATAAAGCACAGCACAATCAAACACAGCCCCAGCACCATCAACCACTGAGTGCCTGTTAACACTGCCAAATCAAACAAGTTGCGGAGAAAAGGTACAAGGATTACAACCAGCTGCAATAATGCAGAAGCGATAAATGCCAGCCACAGCATGGGATGGTTTTTGGGATCAATATTGATGATGCTGTGGCGTTCGCTTTGAAATCCAATCGCAGCGAACAACTGCGAGAGAGACAAAGTAAGGAAAGCCATAGTCGTACCTGCTGTACTTTCTCCCCCCAAACGGTAGGCAAACAGAGCGGCCAGAGCTTCCACTGCGCCGACAAAAGCAATCCGCAGCCAATCTTTCCCACTCAGCAGCGGCGCCTGGCTGTTCCGCGGTGGCCTGTGCATCACATCCGGTTCTGCAGGCTCTACGCCTAAAGCTAAAGCGGGAAAAGTATCGGTGACCAGATTAATCCAGAGAATATGCACAGGCGCCAGCATCCGCCACCCGATTATAGTCGCCGTCAAAATCGCTAAAACCTCGCCGACGTTGGACGACAGTAAAAAGCGCACCGTCTTGTGAATATTGTCGAAAATCCTGCGGCCCCCCTTGACCGCTGATACAATTGTAGCAAAATTATCATCTGTCAGCACCATATCTGCAACTTGTTTAGATACATCGGTGCCGGTAATACCCATACCCACCCCGATATCAGCAGCCTTTAGCGCAGGAGCGTCATTAACACCATCCCCGGTCATGGCCACTACCGCACCTTTGCGCTGCCATGCCCTCACGATCCGGCTCTTATGTTCCGGCGCTACCCGGGCGTAAACGGCGATCTCCTTAACCTGGCCTTCCAGCTCCGCATCGGACATTTGTTCCAACTCGGCTCCAGTTATGGCCCGGTTCTGATCAACCATGATCCCCAACTCATTGGCAATCGCCTTGGCAGTCACCAAATGATCACCTGTAACCATAACGGGCATGATTCCCGCCTGCCTGCAGGTGGCAATGGCATCCTTAACCTCAGGCCGCGGTGGATCAATCATTCCTACTAAGCCAACAAAGGTCAAATCATGTTCCACCAATTCCGGTTGAGTAAGGTCTGGCTGCTCATTTGTATCCTTGTAGGCAAATGCCAAAACACGCAAAGCTTTGGCGCCCATGGTCTCATTGGCAGCTGTAATTTCTGTTTTGCGGGATTCTGCTAACGGGATCACTGTCCCGTCTTGAACTTCGCTGATACAACGGTCCAGCAGGACATCGGGAGCTCCTTTGACATAAACCCGGACTCCGTCACCATCGGGATGTTCAATCGCAACCGTCGATAATTTCCGTTTGGAATCAAATGGTATTTCCCATGCCCGTACGCGCCGCTGGATCTGATCTGCAGTCCACAACTGCTCTGTCAGGAGATAATCAATTAGAGCTGTTTCCGTTGGATCACCGATAAGTTCGCCATCCTGATCCAGTTTTGAGTCATTACAATGGCCCATTGCCTCGCAAAGAATCTGTTCATTCTCGGCCCAGACTTGCTGCACCGTCATCTTGTTTTGAGTCAGGGTACCTGTTTTGTCTGAGCAGATGACTTGAGTAGAGCCTAATGTTTCCACCGCCGGCAGCCGCCGAATAATAGCTCCCCGGGCAGCCATCCGAGTCATGCCGCTCGCCAGGACAATAGTGATCACCGCTACTAATCCTTCGGGAATTGCTGCCACGGCAAGGCTAATTGCTGTTAGAAACATATCTAAAGGTTCCCGGCCGCTAACCAGGCCCACTATGAAGATTGCGATGGCTATCCCGATTACTCCTATAGAAAGTATATTAGAGATTTGATTAAGTTTACGCTGCAAAGGCGTAATTTCCTTCTCTGTAGAGGCAAGTTGAGCGGCAATGGCGCCCATCTGGGTATCCATTCCAGTGGCAATCACCACCCCCGTTCCACGCCCATAAGTGACATTGGTGCCCATGTAGAGCATATTCGTCCGATCTCCAATCCCCAACTTGGGATCGCTTAAAGCCGGGGGAGTCTTATCCACCGGGACCGATTCACCCGTAAGGGCTGACTCTTCTGCTTTCAAGGCTGCGGCCTCTATCAGCCGCAGATCAGCGGGAATACTGTCACCCGCCTCCAGCAGTACAATATCACCCACCACAAGCTGGCGAGCGGGAATTTGGCTCACGTTGCCATTCCGGATCACATTGGCTGTAGGGGTAGTCATCGCTTTCAATGCTTCCAAAGCCCGCTCCGCTTTGCTTTCCTGAACTGTGCCTAAAACAGCATTTAAGATTACGACAATGAGAATAATACCGGCATCGATCCACTCCCCAACTATACCTGAAATTACGGCTGCGCCAATCAAAACCCAGATCATCAAATCAGCAAACTGCTCGAGGAAGATGTCAAGCAGTGTTTTCGATTCACCCTGCTCCAGTTCATTGGGGCCGTGTTCCTGCAGCCGTTTTCCCGCCTGATCATCGGTTAACCCCCCTGGACTTGACTGAACAGCCTGAAATGTTTCTTCAACAGTTTGTACATGCCATTGCTTCATATTCATTTTCTCTCCCTCCTGTTATGCCGTGTTCAATAATGTTGACTATTTACGGCGTGTCTATCCGAGCACAGCAAACATAATAAAAAAGAGACTTTTCGCAACATCAGTTGCAAAAAGTCTCACTGACCGTTCAGGCCTCCGCACCAGGCAGCTGTGCCATGATGTTGATGCGAAGCTGTGCACTATAGCACACCAGTTACTCCCTTTTTTGTTAGGTTACCACGCAATTTGGAAAAAGTCAACTGCTAGACAGCCTTCATGTCAGCCAACGCCTTCTGAGCCTCTACCAGGCGGTAATAAGATCCTTTGGCCTCCATCAGCTCATCATGGGTCCCCATCTCTGCTATTCTTCCGTGATCAAGAACTACCAAACGATCAGCATAGCGCAAAGTTGACAACCGGTGGGCGATGGCAATAGTGGTTCGATTGGCAACCAATCTCAAAATGGCCTCTTGGATCTGCTGTTCCGTATGACTGTCTACAGACGATGTGGCCTCATCCAGAATCAGAATTTTAGGATCATGCAGTACAGCCCTGGCAATAGAAATCCGCTGCCGTTCACCGCCGGATAACCTTTGCCCCCGCTCTCCTACCTTCGTATCATATCCGTTGGGGAACTTGACAATGAAATCATGGGCATTGGCAAGCTTGGCAGCCTTGATGATTTCCTCGGCAGTTGCCCCAGGTTTGGCATAGGCGATGTTTTCCCAAATAGTGCCGGAAAAGAGAAATGTGTCTTGCAGTACGATACCTATCTGATTGCGGAGATCCCTTTGCCTTAAATCCTTGATATTGATACCGTCAATCAGAATCTCGCCTTCGTCAACATCATAAAAGCGGCAGATCAGATTAATCAAGGTTGATTTACCGGCACCGGAATGGCCGACCAGACCAATCATTTCTCCCTCATTAATTGTCAGGTTGATATCCTTCAACACCGGTTCGTATTTGTAATAACCAAAGGTCACATCCTTTAGCTCGATCTTGCTTCTTAGTCTGGGAAGGGCAATCGGTTTCTCTCGATCAGTCACATCCGGCTGTTGATCAATGACCTCAAAAATCCGCTCAGCCGAGATCATGGCGTTGTGGAACCAACGCGGTACGGAAGTCAAGAAACGCAGTGGTCCGTAAATCCGGCTGGCATAGGTGGTGAACAGCCATAATTCGCCGATGAGCATATCCTCTCCCAGCACCAGCTTGCCGCCAAAGTAGAGGATCAGGAAGTTACCGATACCCATAATGAAACCAAGAATCGGGTAAAAGGTGTTGAAAGATTTCTCATTACGGGCACTGATATCCGCGAACTCCCGGGTATAAGCTGAGAATCGAGATACTTCCCGCTGTTCGCCGCCAAACGCCTTGACCACTCGAATCCCTGAGAGAATATCCTGCAAGAGGGAGTTGACCTGATCGTTAACGCTCCACTGCTTGCGGTACATGTTTCTAATCCTGTCCCATGTCATCCTCTGAGCTAACACAATGACTGGAGCTGGTACGATCACCAGCAGTGTCAGTTTCCAATTGGTAAACAGCAAAATGAAGGACATGGCCACCAACATGATCACCTGATTGACCAACTCTGGAAGCTCACGCTGCATGAACGATTGGATGTTGTTAGTATCCCGGCTGATCCGGTTCATCAGATCCCCAGTCTTTTTCTGATCGATAAATCTAAGGGACAGGGCTTGGATTTTGCCGTATACCATATTCCGTAAATCTTTGCCAAGATTGGCACTGAGCCTTGCCATGGTGCGGCCGCGCAGCACTGACAACAACATATTTGCCAAACGGCCCACAGCAAGGCCACCTACCAATATAAGCAGAAGGCGGATATCATTGAGCTGTGGTTCTAATACACTGTCAATCAGATAGCGTTCGATCTGGGGAATGACCAGATTGACCGCAGAAATCAGCCAGAAGACAGCCATTACCGCTGCAACCAGTGGAGTATGCGGTTTCATAACCTCCCATAGTCTAAGGAAAATACGCCGCTTATCCAGACAAAACGGGCAGATCCGAGTGTTACGCCGGAATGGCCGGCCGCAGCGCAGGCATGTATCCGGTTCCAGCGGTTCGATCGGCCGCAAAATGTGGTCTTCAAGATACCGGTTGACATATCTTTCAGCCACTAGATACTGGTGGTGATGCTCCAGGGTGTAACGGGCAATACAGTAGGATCCTTGTTCCAGCCAGATCAGGAGCCGTCCGTTACCAACCAGGTTTTGGACCTCCAGTTTTTTGATCACATCGAGGTTGTATTCCTGCTCCAATTCAGGCTTGCCGTCGTAAACAGTGAACTTAAGCAGTCTGTGGTTGGTAATCACCACCACCGCATGCTCTTTTTTCCCATCCGCAGTGAGATTGGACGACAGCCTAAACAGAATTGATTCATCATCAGGCAAGAGTCCCGTAGGCAAATCGAAATCTGACTCTGTGTCCAGCTCTTGTAACGGCCTGATGCTCAACTAGCTTCACCTCTCTAGATATATGGTTCCAGGAATCGCAAACTTTTGGCATCAAGGCGGCGATAATCCTCGATCTCATAACGATTGCCCGTCATATCAATAATCAACAATCGCCAGTCAGCAATCGGGTTAATCCCTTCCTCGCGAGCTCTGGTTACAAATTTGCGGAATCCATGGTCTGTCTCCACATCCCAATACAAATGCCCGAACTCATCTTTAAGATCAAGGACCCGCGTGATTCTCGGAGCGTAATAACGCCAGCTTAACTCAGTCCTGATCGCTTTTTGGGACTGAGGCGGAAACTCTGTCAAATCTCTTATGATCCCGATTTCTTCCCCCTTTTCATCCCGTACAGAGATATACTGGTACTCCAGAGAAAAGGGAAACGCCTGATACAAATCTACTTTGCCATAGTATTTATCACCTAATTGGAGTGACAGCAAGCCACCTTCTGTGGTTGCAAAAACCGCTTCATTTGGATCCAGGTAGTTAATATTGGTTAATGCCGATAAACCTTCCACTTCCATATCGATCCTCATTTCCTCTCTATTTTAGCCCCCAACAGCCGTCTGTTCCAAAGCCTTGCGTTGGGTGGTGAACAGTTTTTCATAGACGCCTTTGCGCTCCATTAATTCATCATGGGTACCAACCTCGACAATACGGCCCTCATCAAACACAAACAGCCGATTGGCCTTGCGCAAAGTGGAAAGCCGGTGGGCAATCACAAAGGTGGTTCTGCCCTCAACCAACTGCTCCAAAGCTTCCTGAATCAGCTGCTCGGTTTCGGTATCGATATTGGCCGTCGCCTCATCGAGAATCAGAATTCTCGGGTCCAGCAGCACCGCCCGGGCGATTGCCAACCGCTGCCTTTCTCCTCCAGAAAGGTCATGGCCTTTGCGGCCGATTACCGTTTCATAACCATCGGGCAGCTTCATGATAAAATCATGGGCATTGGCAATCTTGGTAGCCCGAATGATTTCTTCCGAGGTAGCATCCGGCTTGGCATAGGCAATGTTTTCCATGATTGATCCACGGAAGAGAAATGTTTCTTGAAGAACCATACCAACTTGACGGTGGAGATCGTCTTTGGCAATATCCTTGATGTTGACACCGTCAATGGTAATCGCTCCTGAATCAACATCATACAACCGGGCGATGAGATTGATCATGGTGGATTTGCCGGCTCCGGAAGGCCCCACAAAACCGATCATTTCCCCCGGTTCCACATGGAAGTTGATCTCCTGCAGGACAGGCCGCCCTTCCTCGTAACTGAACTCGACATCGCGGGCGATCACTTCACCCTTGATCTGAGGCATCCGCACCGGTTTCTCAGGATAGGGCAAATGCTCAGTCGAGTCAATGATTTCAAAGATTCTCTGAGCCGAGTTCATACAGGAGGACCACCAGTCAACAATATTGGTCATCTGCTGAATCGGCTGATACAGCATGCCAAGGTATCCGGTGAAAGTAATCAGAGTCCCTAGGGTTGTCCGCCCTGAGATCACATCCCAGCCGCCCACTCCCCAGATAATCAGCTGCCCCAAGCCCATGATGAATCCCATTGAAGGGAACACCGTCGAGTTGAGCCTGCCAATACTCATCTGGACATTGAAAACCCGCTCGTTGTGGGAGGAAAAGCGCTCAACTTCCTGATCCTCTTTGCCAAATGCCTTGACTACCCGAATACCGGTCAAAGAGTCATTGACCACAGAATTCAATGCAGCATTAGTGCGCCACCGCCGCGAATGGAGCTTCCACAGATGGGGCAGCACCTTGTAAGTAATGAACAATATCAGTGGTATGGGCACAAACACTAGTAAGGTCAACCGCCAGTTCATAAACAGCAGTAAGCAGGTGACCCCGATGATCTGAACAGAGTTGACAATGAAATAAGGCACGCCGTCATGAAAGAAATGTTGCAAATCCAAGGCGTCGCTGTTAACCCGGTTCATTAATGACCCTGTTTGCCGTTTATTATAAAAACTGAGCGATAATCTCTGCATTGCTGAAAAGATCATTTTCTTTAAGTCATAGATTATTTCCGCAGTAACCGCTGAGTTAATCCGCCCGTGAAGAATACCCAGGCTAAGTGAAACGAGGCTGAAAGCAACAGTGATCAAGATAGCTTGACCAATCATTCCCTCGTACTTGCCGCCGCTGGTCAGCACCTCATCAATGATAATTCTTCCGGACATAAAGGGAGGCGCTAAACCCATCAGCGAACTGATAATCATGATGGTGACCATAGCGGTAATCGGCCCTTTATATTTCGGTGTCAATGCCAGCACCCGCTTGAACAAAGTGCGCTTGTCAATACAGTTTGGGCACACCGGGCGAGAAGGATCGGGATAAAGGCGGCCGCATTTAGGGCATCTCTCCTCCCGGCGCGACTTGTCCTCATCCGGTTTGTGCCCTGATTTTTCGATCAGATGGTTGACAACACGGCAAAAAGCATTCAACTCAGCGCCTCTACCCTTCGATGCGCGGCAGATAACCCTTTCCTGGTCATCAATCTTGGTGATAATAGCAATACTGCCCACAAAATACTCACAACGCACACGGTTTAAGCTTTCCAGCTCATATTTTTCAATCAGTTCCACCTGGGCTGTAAAATTCCGTTCGTCAGTTCCCGCAAAGAACTGCTCCTTCTCCCGCCTGCGGACAAAAGGCACCACTTTGCGCAGGCCCTGACTGCGTTTAGTCTGAGCAAAGATATAGATCGACCGATCGTCAACACAATGCCAGGCAGCGCGGAAGTTGCCTTGGTGGTCAAGATCTGTGTGAGCGATTGCCCGGATCTGTTCCTGGCTGATTCCTTCAGTTTCTATTGCCTTTTGCACATACTCAGGGATGTCTCGATAAAAATCCATGCTCTCACTCCTTCCCTATGCCTCCACGCTTTCATAAAGGTGGCGATCAATGGCAGTGATAAAATTAGTCAATCGGTGTTCATAGAAGATATACAGCTGATGCAGTGCCCGGGTACAAGCCGTATAGAGCAGCTGCCGATCTGATTCGCGGCCGTAAATTTCCTGATCTGCATTGGCAATGATCACCGTATCAAACTCTAGGCCTTTGGACAGGTATACCGGTACGACCACAACCCCTGGTGGAAAATATCCAGTCTCATGGGTGATTAGGGTGAACTTGGTTCTACCTTCCAACAACTTGCCTATCTTTTTGGCCTCTGCTTGAGTCTTGCAGATTACCGCCACAGACCTGCTCCCCTGGGCAATGCTGTCCTCAATCACCTCCGCTAGTTGATTAGCTTTTTTTCTGCTAAATGCGATCACTTTCGGTTTCTCTCCTGTGCGTTCCACAAATTCTATTTGCTGTTTGTCTGCCAAAAGCCTGCTTGTAAACTCGCCAATTTGCATGGTGGAACGATAACTTTTGGTCATCTGCAGTATTTTGCAGGTATATCCCGCTTCTGTAAAGGCTTCGGCAGCAGTGTTAAAATCAGTTAGCTTGAGATATGGGTGGACTGTTTGGTTAAGGTCGCCGAGAATAGTGAACGCTGCCCGTGGAAATATATTGCGAAAGATCTGATAGTGAAACAGGGAGTAGTCTTGAGCCTCGTCAATAATTACATGTTTGATAGCAGGAAGCTCTTGCCAGCCAACAAGCTTCCCTTGGAAATATAACAAAGGCGCTGCATCTTCGAACAAGAGTTTCTGTGCTGCCATGCTGGCTTGAGTAAGCTGGCAGATCAGATCCCAGTTTGGCGGTAACAGGTTGGGATCAAAAAAGCGACCTATTTGATCTGGGAATTGAAACAGATCACAATAAAGCTGGTGCACGTTGATTTCCAGCATACAGCCGATCTGTTCGTATACCGGTGCAAGTTCCTCATTGACTTCGGCTATACTGATTTTCTGCAGTTCCCGCTCATTATCCCCTTTGTGTTTGGGCAAGTTGGCTTTTGCTCTAACGAGCGCGGCGACCCGATCCTTGCGGATAGGATTTAACAGGTAAAGAATGCGCCTGCGGATCTTTTCCAGCCGCTGTACAATGGGAAGATAGCTGTAAGTTTCATGGAACAGCTTTCTGCACTCTTGCTCTGAGATAATCAAGTTCCCCCAGGCTTCAATGTCTGTAAAACGGAATTTGCTGGCTTCCAGATACTTAAGATACTGGTTCACCATTCGGTAGAAATCTACCGAAGACTTGAATTCAATTGCTCCTAACCGAACTGTATAGTCGGAGTCCTGTGGCTGCTCCAAGATGTATGCCAATTGTGTGTAGTAGCTTTCCCAATCCCAGTCCGGTACGATTTCTTTCTCCAAATAATCCTGCATCGTAGCTTCGCGGATATTGTCCTCGCCCAGCTCGGGCAGGACGTTCTGGATGTAGTCACCAAAGATGTCATTGGGTGAGAAAATCACTATCTCGCTGGCATCCAAAAGGCCCCGGTGCCGGTACAAAAGATAGGCAGCCCGATGCAAAGCGATGGAAGTTTTGCCGCACCCGGCAGGCCCATGGACAAACAAAACTCTGTTGGTTTCATCGCGGATGGCTTGGTTTTGCTCCCGCTGAATGGTGTAGACAATGTGCTTCATCTTGTTGTCAGCAGTCTTGCTGAGGGTCATCTGCAGCACATCGTCGTTGATGGTTAAATCGCTGTCAAACAGATATATAAGCCGCCCTTGCTCGATGTGGTACTGCCTTTTGAGCAAAATTTCACCTTTAACCGTTCCGCCGGGCGCTTGATACTGCGCAGAGCCAATGCCGTAATCGTAAAACAGGCTGCTGATTGGTGCGCGCCAGTCATAGACCCAATGTTCTCCTGTTACCTGATCCACAAGGGAAGCTACGCCAACATACACCTGATTGGTCGTGCCCAATTCATGATCATGAAAATCAATCCGGCCAAAGTAAGGCGATTGCCGCAGCAGCTCCAATTTACGCATCTTATTCCGGTGAATTCCAAGCTCACGGCCTTTCCGGGCCATTTCGTCAAGATATTGAACCGCATTAACATCATCGTCAAAACTGGTACTGGCTCCGGCGAATTGAAGATCCTCCCATAACGCACGCCGCGCCTTTCTCAACTCCTGTTTTGCCGAATGAGTATACTGCCTTGCCTGTGTTAACTGCTGTTCCACTATTTGTAAAACGGTTTCCAGCCGTTGTGCTTCCAGCTTATACTCCCTATCGAAAATAGCGACCCTTCCTTTCGTGCTCTTTCTCACATAAGCTATATTACTTCCCCAGTTCGCTTAATATGTTCCTGTCTTGAACTCATGATCGGTTGAGTGTTGCCCACGCAGGTGGATGCCTAGACAGGAAAACCTCTCTTTTACTTCGAGAGGTCCTGGATTACTTGTGCAACTAGTTTATCTAACACACCAAGTTCATGTGCCGATTTAAAGACAGTATATCGATTGCGATACTCTTTGGCGTATAAAAGACTGTTGAGCAGTAGTTGATCATCAATGCCAATAGCCTGCGCCGGCCAAGGATAGTCCATCTTATGATAGACATCGCGAATCTGCTTGGCTTTTGGCAAGAATGCCAACTGTTGGCGAATGCGATCATGATTGGCT